>JAKBAI010000077.1 GCA_021809185.1 Planctomycetota bacterium | reverse complement strand
GTTAGATCTAGTTTGAAATGGGACTAATGATGAGATCGAAAAATATCGATTCGCTTTGGTTCAGTTCCCCTAGAAAGGGAACCAAAATCTAAGAAGGAAAGGGGATCAGGAAACCTTGTTAAAGCGGTGTTTGGTCTGAGGTTGATGTTTCCAACGCCGATGGAGCCAGAAATATTGCTCTGGATGCCGGCGGATAATTCGTTCCAGAGCTTGAGAATAGCGCTCGGTAATCTGTCGAACTGCTTCAGGGGAATTGGCATAATCGTTGGTATCAATGACCTCTTCAACAGTAACGTAATAATGCAGCGGTTCGCTTATACGTGGGATACCGACAACGAATAATTTAGCTTGGAATTGCATAGCGAGCAAGGCTAGTGCCTTATGTGTGGAGGCGGGACGATTAAAGAACTCGACAAAAAGCCCGCGCTGACCGGCATCTTGATCCGCAAGAGTCGATATGGCGTTCCCTTCCGCCAGTGCTTGGTTAATTCGCTCAAAATCTCCATTTTTCGATAAAATGGTCTGCCCCGTCTTTTGTCGAAACCCTTTCAGAAATTTTTCCAGAAATGGATTGTCCAGAATTCGAGCAATGGCATAAGTCTTAAAACCGACCAACCCAAGGACGTACCCCGCCATTTCCCAATTCCCAAAATGCCCCGTTGCTACTAGAATCGGTTTTCGTGCTAATAGAGAGGCTATCAGGTCATTGCAATTTACTAAAGTTACAAATTTCCGCCAATTGTGCACATGTAATCGGCGTGGTAGAAACACCATTTCGATAACGATCAGTAAAAAATGGCGATAACAAGAACGCACTAACTGATCTATTTTATCTGGTTGGGTCTGATACTCTGGAAAGGCCGCTAACAGATTATTGCGAGCTACTTCCCGATGCCGCTTATCGATCTGGTACGCAATCTTGCCCAAAACGATTCCAAATTGACGAGCAAGATGAAACGGTGTTGCCTGGATTACTGCAACTAGGGAACGAATGATCAAATAAATTATATAATTCTGCCAAACCGGAATCGCTTTTTTTGCCATTTTGCCATCCTTGGCCTTTTCGAGAACTATTAGAAAATATGGATGAAATCTATATTAGACAATTTTCTGGCAAAGTATCTCATGGAAGTACCTGAGCCAGGAGGTTGTTAGAGAAGTTGGTAAAGAGGTTGCTGGTTGCACCTTAGATCCCGTTATAACCTAGTCTTTACTCTTGTCGGATTCCTCATTTTTTGATGGGGATTTGGATTTTAATTCTATCTCTTGCACGGGCCATTTGGGAGTGCCATTATAATACGTTATATCGCGAATCGTCAATGTTCCTAACAGCCTACCATCACCAGAAAAAATGCTCTGAAAGTAAATATCGAGGGATTCTTCCCGATAACCTTCACTTTTCGATTCTAGATTCCAGATCCGGGTTGTTTTATCATTGCTTGTCGATACCAATCGATTCTCTTTCGGATGAAACATCACCCCCAGTACAAGATCGTCATGCCCTTTTAAATCCATTACCGTTTCGTTAGTATTCAAATCAACGATTTTTATTTCTCCCGATGATTTCGATTTGCTGTTCTTTTTCCCAGGACTACTTTTACTACTCCCTTTTTTCTTTGTTTTGATCTGTGGTGGCATCCCTTTTCCGCTTCCGATTGCCAACCAACTCTTGTTCGGATGAAATGCCAGGGCCATTACGGGACCAGAATACCCTTTCAAGACGGAGGTCGAAATAGCCGTAGCTTCCAGTGCCCATAATCTCACCGTTTTATCTGACCCACCAGAAGCAATCAGCTTACCATCCTTCTGAATCGCTACGGTATTCACTGCTCCCTGATGACCACTAAACTTTTTCAACATTTTCCCAGTTTCTACGGACCAAACTTTGACCAAACCATCCGCCCCGCCGCTTACTAGTTTTTTCCCATCGGGCGAATAGCACAGGCATCGAACCCCACCTGTATGAGCCTGATTGATTGTGATTTCTGGAGCAGGTTTGATCGCTCGCGATTCATCCCGCGATAGCTCTTTTGCTTGGTTAAATTTATCTACCTCTTTGCAATCCCAAATTTTGATGGTTCCATCCGTACTTCCCGTTGCAAATTTATCTTTGCTCCCGCGGTAATTGACAGTATTAATCTGCTTGGTGTGCCCTTTAAATGGATGAATATTAATGATTTTCCCAGGGACGGGATTGATCATAAATATTTCCCCCGTCGATGTACCAATCACCGATCGACTTGCATCTGCATTGATTGCCATACAGACCAAATCGGCATCCCTGATGGTGAAATGAGAATATTCTCGCTTCTCTTCTTTCACAACATTTTGCTTTTCCAAAGGATTTTGACTGGTTGCAATAAGCGCTAATAGGGGAAGTAATAATAACCCAGGAATCGTTCGATAATTCATAAAAGCTCCCAACCCAGTGAATTCATTCAGACTCACCATTTATCATTCTTATTTATCCTACTTTGATAGACTTCCTATGGGAAGAGGAAAATTCAAAATACCCGCTAATAATCTGTTGATCGATATGAAGATAATCCCAGGAACTGCTATATTTTGAGCTATCCATGGTGAATGAATAAAAAGGTTCGGAAGTAATATGAAGAAAGAATCAAGAAGAAATCGATAACCATACTTGAAAATAGGGGACAAAAATAGGTCCGTTGCCGTTTTTCTAATCGCCATGATCAGTAAAACGTCGATTTGCTTTTCTGAGAGAATTCGATTTTTTATCTTCAACCCTTCGGAGCTGCGCATTCTTACTAGGCTTGGTAGGAATCCGCTGAACGGGTGGCGTTGCCGCACTTAAAATTAGATGGCGAAGTTTTTCTAAACAGGCTTGCCGATTCTTCTCTTGATCTCGAAAATTTTGTGAGCTAATTATTAATTCGCCCGATTGAGCGATTCTTTTCCCAGCCAACGAAATAAGTCTTTTTTTTACCCATCCAGGAATCGCTGAAGTGACCGAAAGATCCCAGCGTAGGATTGCTTTCGATGATACTTTATTGACATTCTGTCCACCCGGACCGCCTGAACGAGCATAGGTCCATTCCAATTCCGAGAGGGGTAGATGAATGGTTAACCGATCCGCTTCAATAATCAGAGCTTCTGTAGTAGACATGGTTATCGCCAATTTTCCTATTTTATTTATATTCCTTGTTTTATTTGTTCTCTGGCTATTTGATTGAGCGAACACTATTTGAAAAACTTCTCTCTTCAAAAAAATAAGATAAATTCGTATTCAGATTTCTCTAGTTTTAGAGATTATGATCGAGATAGTTCTTTACTGAATTTTATTTTGTCTATATTCTTAATGTTCGTAATACTTAAGTTTTGCGCGCCCGATTCTATATTGGAAGGCATTTTGTCTTCATTATTTCTAGTAATCCTCTATAATTCCAGGTTATTTCTCGTAATTCCTGGTTATCCATCGCTATCTCTTGATATCTCTCATTTCCCTAGTTATCCCTCGTTAAATTACTAAAAATCACAAAAAGTGTAGTGAATCACAACCCTTACATCCCATTCAAGTTCATCTTGACGGAATCGCTACTCATAATCTACCATAAGACAATTAAAAGATCGAACGGTTCAGGATCGCCTAATCAATAGTTAGAGAATTTTGAAGTGATATTCGATTCAAAAACAGAAAATTTCTCGAAAATTGATACGTTGGTGTGACATCGTTGGCATTTATACGTAGCTTTTGAAGGCAAAAGGATTTTCAGAAACGAAAATCTATCAGGGAAGATATGGACCAAACAGAAAATCAAAAATCGTCATGGCAAAAAGATCTCCTTCGAATTTTGATCGTCATGGCCTTAGGACTTACACTCCGTTTATGGGTCGTAGCGCATACAGAGGTTGCGGCACGTGATAGTATCGGTTTTATCCGATATGCTCTACAAATTGAAACCCCACCCGAGGGCAAAACTCGTTTGGAAGTCATTCGCGAAGCATTACATCCCCCTGGATACGCTCTCGCTGTAATGGTTGTTTCCTGGCCCGTGCGATCGCTTTGGCCGAACCATCTAATCGATTCTATGGTTTTATCGTCTCAGCTCGTTAGTGTATTGTCGATGCTCCTTTTGGTATTACCGATGTATGCCCTTGCCAAAAGGCTCTGGAATCGCGAAGTTGCTTTTATCGCGACAGGAATCTTTCAGGTGCTCCCTGTCTGTGTACAGATTACTAGCGATGGCTTATCGGATGGACTCTTTTTGTTCACAATATGTACCTCTTTGTGGTTTGGGGTCCGTGCCCTGCAAGGGGAACGAATAATTCATTTTATCCAACTTGGGATTTCATCCGGTTTTGCTTATCTCGTTCGTCCCGAAGGATTGATGATCATTTGCGGAGCGGAAGTTTGCCTCCTTTTTAGTTTGGTGTTACGGCAATATTCTTGGCGGTTGTGGTTCAGGTATAGTGGTGGTACAATTCTTGGGGTTCTCCTAATTGCGGGACCATACATTGGCATGATTGGTAAGCTGACCAACAAAACAACAGGTCAGGATCTGGGACGAATCTTGCGCGGAATGTTTCAGGGAAAAGAGGTTGAACCGAGTTGGAAAGCTCGTCCAGAAGCTCTTCGAAATATCGGTCATTCCGCGATTGCTTCATCTCCGACTTCAGTTTTTGCTCCTAATTTTGTGCCTAATTCTATATCTAATTCTATTCTTTTTGCGGCTTGGTGGAGTGAATGGTATAATAAAGGCGAATCGCGTTGGTTATGGGGGGCAAAAACGGTTGCGAATGAAACTTTAAAAGGGTTTCATTATCTGGTTGCTCTATTTGCTGTTATTGGCTTATGGCTCACTCGGCGCTCCTGGTTTTCCAATTCAAGTATTCGTTTACTCTTATTGATCAGCGCAGGCCATAGTTGTTTGTTACTCTTCATGGCTGCTAAGATCGGCTATGTTTCAGAACGCCATACCCTATTGCTGGTTTTGATTGGCTGTCTGTTCGCGGGGTACGCTATTCCTCAGCTCGCGGCATACGGGCATCGGTGGCAACAAAGGCGAAAACAACAGCAATCGCAAAATCTGCTATCACCCAACTCCAACACCATCAATCTCGTTAATCCCATCGGTTCTGGTTCTGCCTCCGCTCACTTCGATCTAATCGAAATAGATCGACCAATCATCAAACGGCAATCCTCATTTATTCTGGCACTCTGTTTATTGATCTTGATTGTTTCTCTTCCCCGTGCCATTCGACCACTTCATTCTAATCGTGCGGGGCACCATGCCGCAGGACACTGGTTAGCTCAAAATGCCAAACCGGAAGAGGTTATCTGGGATCCCTTTTGTTGGGCCGAGTTTTATGCGGGTCGATCGCTTTTTATCGATCCTGATCGTAACTATACAAGAGCCAATACCTATGTTATTTTGGAACCAACGAACTCCAACCCTCATTCTAAGCTACCCATGATCCCCGAAGCAACCGAAATTGCCAAAAAAGGGACCATTGTTTATCATTGGCCAGAAAATGCCCCATTCGAAAAAGCGAAAGTTGTCGTTTATCTTTCTCCTCCTATGCCCGGCAAAATCGAAGTAGAACCTTAAGTTCATGAAAAGTAAATGATAAACATGAATCGAGGGGATCCTACTTACAATTAGGGAGTTTGGGTAATTTAATTAAAATTAAAGATCATTGATCTACGTTCAATGGAATTTTGATCAATCGAATAACTCGATTCAAACTCAAAAGAATTGAATTTAATTGACAAGCTAACGATGCAATCTTCTAAAATCTACTTTTTTAGTGCAAGTTCCCTAAATTGTTACGTCCATTTTTAGAAATAGTGTGTTTGCTGTTTCTGTTCCGCTGATAGCTCTTGGACCATTTTATTCCCGAAAGGACGTTCAAACGTCTCTGTTGGAATAATGGTTCAAGAGCTTTTGTGATTTTTGCTATTTGCTTTCTTAAGAATCACTAATTTTAGCAGTGGTAAAAATCTACTTAGTAAATTGATCAAAACGGGATCTTACGGATTCAAACTAAAACTATTTAACCGAAGTTTTAAGGATCTAATCCTTATTTAATTCGAACAGAAAAGAATAATGTTTGAACATTTTTAGAAAAATTTAAAAAATGATCTAATAGATCTCTTTCCTAATCGTCTTAGGATTGGTATAAAACAAGATATTAATTTCTCTGAAGGATTTGAGAACTCTTTTGAAGGAGGACAAGAAGTCCAAAAAGAACAAGTTAAAGATTTTTTATCAGAACTGCTTCAGGATAACTAGCTTCAGGATAACTAATAGGTTTGTTTCTGGATTTTGTGGATTGAAACTTTCAAGCCAAGTATATTTTCTTTGATTTAGTGCAAACACTCATCTAATTATAATTAGATGGGCATATATTATCTACAAAACTAAAAAAGCACTATGACTCATCTAACCAGTGAGTGAACTAATTCCCTGTGTGAGGTAGTCACAGATAACTCTGAAGTAAATTTTTATTTTTTGCAATGATTATTACTAATAATGATCTGCAATAATACGGAATTGATTTTACGGCAATCCATCCAAAAACGGAAAAAATAGAAAAAGCAGTACAAAATGCTTAATTTTCCTAAGGATTTTCACCAAAGTACCTGAGGTACTTTTGGTAAATGCGGCTTGCGTAGGGTATAATTATTAATATCAGGTCAAAGATGGATTACAAACTGCCCATTATCAACTGAAATTTTATTGATTAGGGATATTGGTGATTAAGTTTATTGATGTTAAATCAAACTATCCCACAATATTCTCACGATCTATATAGTCCCAAACTTTTTAATAACCAAAGGACCATTCGAATAATATGTAAAAAGGATATTAGCCATGTTCTCCCTCTCTCCCTTAATATCACCGCGGGCATCGAGTTCCTCCACGTTTTATCAATCGTTAGAAAATGCTGATCTAACGGATGAATATACATTTTTAAAGTTGCTTCGTAAGATCGCGATTTCTGAATCGGAGTCTTGGTTTCGACTCGAACATTTACCCATTCAGGAAGCGGACTTATTGATAAGTTGGTTTGAACATCACGCCTTTCAAGATTTACATATCATTGCAGCAAGCAACAATGATGTCACTTTGCGCTGGCGATTAAAGTCTTCGAGTTAAATAACTGAATAGTAATATCCGCAAAAGTGGTTTCAACCCGCTTCTAAGTATTTCTTAGTTCTGAAAAAATTTTAAATTTAATTCTTGTCTTGCATCGGAATAAAAAAAGGTTCCTTCAATAATGCAAGGAACCTTTTACAATCCAATATGACTTAATTAAACATTAGAGTATTATCCCTAATGGGATATCAAGTTCGAATATATTGCTTACTGAATTAATGCAATCTGTACGCCACCTTGCATGATTCGTTGCATTGCCTGTTGCAAGTTAGCTATACGAGTTGCATAAGGCCCCGTAATCAGTTTATAACTTTGATCTACCGAATATGGGGTATTGTCTATATTGTTCAATCCTGCGGTAGCCCAACTGGGATTACCTGGAGTTGGGCAGGTATTTCCGTAAACCTGAACCGCATATAGGAAATTCAAAGCAGCAGTTTGCCAAGCATTGGCATAGGCTGGTTCAAAAATAAATCCAAATCCAAGCGAATGTACATAAGCAGGTTGCCGCGAAGTCGAATAGCCAGGAGACGCCGCCGTGTTCATCGCCGTAATTTGCTGAACAATTCCCATAGCTTGAGTTTTGGCTTGCGATTGCAGATCCTGAGAATTTCCCGTTCCGTAAGAATTTCCAATCTGATTGTAATACGAAAAGTTAGCCCCATTATTATTGAAATTGCCGTTGCAGTTGGTGTTCGGGATACCATCTGTTTCGAAAATAACAACTTTTGTAGCTCCCACACGTCCATTATAGCCATTCGCACTGGATAATTCATTATAAGCAATCATGAATCCCATGCTCGGATCGGTACCGGTAATCGCATTCGGAATGGTCACCGAGTTATCCTGGATCCCACTAGGAGTCCAGTATTGTGGAGAAGTAAAAGTGAAAGGGGTGATCGTTTGAGTTGGATCGCTTAAAACGCCTAAAAGATTATAGGGGTAATAGAGGCAATTGGTCATGAGGGTGTAATTGTTGCTCATTTGTACTCTGGCAGAATTCAGATTATTCTCTCCATTAAAATAGATCAGAGCAGCAAGATCGTTCGGATGGTTGTTTTGCATATCCGAAAATGCTGCGCTTACCCCAGCTTTTAACTGCCAATCTTGCGATTCATAACAGGTTCCTGGATTCCAATTCCCTTTTACTCCATAGAGATCGAGAGTTTGCAAATACGCAAGAAGGGTCAATGGTCCAAACCAGAAGTGGAGACGCGGGTGCACTGGTGAATCGGTGTAATTCATATAAGGGGAACCACTCCAAGATTTTTGGGTGATTTTAGGGTTTAAATTCGAAGAATTCGGTTTGTTATAATAGTATGGAGTTGAAGCATAAACATTGCCATTCTTATTCGGATTCACCCCATAAAGATAATATTGCCCCCAATAGTTCCCTGTTCCCAAGACGAAATCGATATAATCTTTCCAGAAAATCTGATCATTGGTAGGGCTACCGCTAATATAGCCTGTGGAGTTATCCACCGAGACGCTGGAAGGGATACTATTATAGTAAACCACGCGCCCACTCTGTAAACTGGAAGGGAAAACTTGCGGACCCGCTTTAATCCATTGCAAAATAGCGGTGTAATTTGGCACTTCAGAAATTTGATAACCGGGGTACTGATAGGTCCACATGCCATTGGAATTCCAGAAAATCGAGTTGTCCTGGGTTGAGGTACTAGAGCCGGAAGGGACATTAAAGAATCGTCGTCGCCAATCGCCGGCTACGTATCCTGTAGAGCCAATTGTTCCAACAGGGGCGCGTGGATCAGGTGGCCACATATAAAAAGTTTTGCCATAATATCCGGGGCCTACGGTGAATCCCTGAAATTGGGATGAGACCGGCTTTAAAGCATTCTTTGAAAAATCCCAGTCGTAACCATATTTTTCAAAGGTAGCGTTTTTGGTGCTATTGGTTACTCTGCTTCGCGAAAGCCCTAGATAATCGGCAACCGTCTGTGCGTATTTGTCCGGAGTCGGCAAAGTGCCCGCAGTAACCGTTACCCCATTTTGATAAGGGAACGGATCCCCAACAAAGCCAGTCGTAGTTTGATTGGCATATGTTGCTGGAACCGGAGTGATTAAACCAGTTGGGTTACTACCTGCATTTGCGGTATCATTCACATTGTAAAAGGTAGGGAAAGTACCTGTTGCATACGGACCGACAAAGGCATTCGTTGATTGATCGGACAAGACAAATCCTGTGCTGACCATAGCCGGTCCCCCTTCGGTTTCCGTAGTCATATTACTGGGTCCATAGATATAACCACTACTATCTTCATAGGGCCAAACCCGCTGCATGGGATTCGGTGGTTGATAAGTATTCAAATTGGATGGCACGGTCCCCGGACTTGCGGGGTTGAGAATCATATCCGACCGTGAAAAGATCGACCATGGGCCAAATTCAGGGAAAATCATATCCGGATTTAAACAAATCGTGTTGTAATCGCCCAAATTGTTATCGTAAACATAATACTCACTTATTTGGGTTCCCATTTGCATCGAACCAGAAAAATCGAGAATGAGAGCAAGATCGCGCGGTCGATAAACTGCTGTCGCTTGTGCTCCAATCGTTGTGCTATTCAGACCAAACATCTTACCAAAAATAGGTTTATAGGTGTTCGTAATACTTACCTGTAAAGCTGTCCAAGCTTGATTCGCCTGGAGCGATACAGGGAATGAAGCTTCGAAACGTTGACTTGTTGAATTATAACTATATATTCCCGGCGTTATCGCAGATATGTTACTAGAGGTAATTGCTTGCGTTAAAATATTATTCGATTCGGCAACGGAAGTTGCTGTTGAAACCGCTACGGACAAGTTATTGTTAGCACTCAAACCATTTAATTGTCTTGTCCCTGCAAGCGAAGCTGCATCAGCAGCATTTTGACAATCGGAGCGAATCTGTGTCATTATCCCAATATCTAATGCCAGCGCTACAAATGCAAACATGGCAATGGATGAAATTGCAACCAGAGGAATTACTGTTCCTCTTCGCACTTTATTCATTTCATTACTGCTCCAAGCTTTTGTTTGATTCGATGGTTTCATATTGCTTTTTCTCAACTGAATTTTACCTAATTCTTTATTCCCAAATCGCTTTTTGCAATTATCACGAAATCCATTTATACGTGATTGATCTTCAGGAATCCATGATCTGGATAGATGATCTTTGCTGGATTTACGCTTTCCGGAACCATAGAACAAAAAAGAAGCAATTGCAGATTATTTTTCAATTTAATTTTTGAAATCTGCTTGAATTAAGGTGAGACGGTAAAATGATTTGGTGAAAAGTAGAGAATTTTAGTATTATCAAAATTCTCTACGAAATCTTCCCCTTTAAAAAGTCGCGCAACCGATGTGCCTTCTCAATATTCCTATTTAAGTTTTTCGAGAAATGGGTTGTTGTTGACTCAAGCAATGAATGGTGCCAAGGCCCCAAATCAGGTCCAGAGAATGAATCCCAACGACATCGCGATCTGGAAAACATTCCTGTAAAATTCCTAGGGCGAGCCGATCTTTTTTATCATTAAAAGTTGGAACAAGAATGACGTTATTACCGATGTAAAAGTTGGCATAGCTTGCTGGAAGACGTTGGTCCGAGAAAATAACGGGATCTGGCATCGGTAGCCGTATAAGTTCAAGCGAGGTACCATTCTTCATGCGCATCCCTCGCAATCTCTCTTCATTTTCTTTCAAAATAGAATAGTTCGGATCTTCAGGATTATCTTCATCAACATAGGCAACACGATTGGGGGCGATGAATCTTGCCAGATCATCGATGTGACCATGAGTATCGTCCCCTATGATTCCCATGTTCAACCAGATTATTTCTTGAATTCCTAAGTATTGTTCAAAAATCTTTTCCAATTCGATCTTCGAAATCCCTGGATTTCGCTCCTGCACAGGACTCAAAAGGCACTCTTCCGTGGTTAAAAGAAGTCCCTCTCCATTCACATCGATGCTACCTCCTTCGAGCACAATCCGTTTTCCGTTCCACTCTGGTTGAACACTATGGATCTTTAATTGATCTGCAATTTGAGCAGGGATGGCATCATCTTTTTGCCAATCCGAATATTTTGCCCAAGCGTTGAAGTGCCAGTCCGTCATCTCTAATCGACCTTCGTGATTATAGACGAAGATCGGTCCATAATCACGAACCCAGCAGCGATTGGTGGCTATGGTAAAAAAGCGAATCTGACTCAAATCGACATTTGCCCGAACGAGCTGATCCTTAATCTCCCGAAGCTGGGCATTCTCTTCTTCAACTAGGGATTGTCCTTGGATTTCGATTAGGTTATCGGCGGATGATTTATATAGAGAGAATCCTGGAATCATCCTTGATGGTGGAACGATCAAATGAACTTTTTCTGACATGGTCAGATAACGAATTATTTCGGTGTAAACCCACGAAATCGGTTCGAATTTCCCAGGCCAATCATTTATCTGATGCGGCCATGATAACCAGGTAGCTTCATGAGAAGACCATTCTGCGGGCATTTGTGTTGTATTTTGAATTATCGACATCCCCATAAATCTATTAAAATCCTTTATTTCTTTCGTTAAGGACTATTCCTCTAGCGCCAACTTTTCTGATTGTAACCTTAATACCAGCGTAAATCTTTAATATTTTTTATTGGATGAGGGCAAAGAAATCCGTTTTGGCGTTATAAGATAAATAGTATAAATATTAAACTCGGATAACTCATGCACAAAACAATTTTATTGATTGACGATGAATTGGATGTATTAGAATCCCATCGTTTACTTTTAGAAGCTCATGGTTTTGCTGTTTTAACTGCTCAGAATGGGGAGATGGGGATTCAGCTCGCAAAAAACTATGATCTTGATTTGATTGTAGTTGATCTACTGATGCCCGGAATGAACGGTTTTCAGGTCATTGAAAATCTTCGCTTCTCGATTCCAAATAATTGTCCTATCTTCTTACTTACAGGTAACAATAAAGAAGCTCACCAAGATTACGCTCGAATCCTCGGCGCAAATGAATGTCTACAAAAACCACTCAATTTCGATGAGTTTTTCGCCGTTGCGAAGAATTATTGTCCGATGTTTGATTTACCCCTTGCTAATTATCCTATTAAATCTGCTTGATTCAGAAATTCTAAACTTCCATTATTTTTCTTAATTTGTAAAATGGCTCAAGATGAATGTTTTAATCGAACACTCGTTTTAGTAATTGACATATTGCCAATATGTAGTTTACGATCGAAACGGTAAATCTGGATTCAGCTGAGTCAGTTACGAACAATCGCTCGTTTAATTCTGATAGAGATTAACTGGATGTAGTTCTACTATACAAAAAGAATTGAATGCTCATCAGGCGATTGTAACGCATTAATGTTTCATCATTATAAGTCCAGGGAATTTTCATCGGTATTATTTCTCTTAGAATCGTGTTAAATCTTAGGAGAAATCGATGGAAATAGGAATCGGATGAGATAGGATCGATCAGATAGGATCACCAACCCCATCAATCGGAAATCGCAAAATCTCTTTGCATCAACCTAGCGAAGTTCCTGTGTGAAGGAAGTATTGGATGGCAAGTCCACTCAGTCTTAAAAATCTGCGAATTGCAATTGTTGGAACGCCAAGATCGGGGAACACCTGGCTAAGATTATTGATCCACCATATTTATCACATCCCCGAGATTGCCTTACCAACTCTCCCCGAAAATTTCTGGGAAGATCTCCCCAATGCTTGCGTCATTCAAATTCATCAACTTAGGAATGAGGAAATTGAAAATAAACTGACACGATATGGTTTTCAGGTGATTACTCCGGTGAGACATCCCTTAGACGTTCTGATCTCGATTTTACATTATGCGATCTGGGACGGTCAAACTCACCATTGGCTTGATGGTTTGAACGGGGATGAAAAAAGTATTTATGGCGCTATGCCGCGAAGTAGAGTATTTCTGGATTATTGTGAAAGTTCTCGGGTACAATCCCTTTTATCTATCTCAAAAGAATGGATTGCAGATTCGCGAACCAAAGTGGTACGTTATGAGGAGCTGGTCGGAAATCCCACAAAAATCTTAGAGCCATTGATCGAACAGATTAATCCGCTCGGTTTACCAGAAATCGCCACTGCTTTAAAGCAGACCGAACTGAATCAGCTTAAACCCAAGGCCGCAAACCATCATTTCTGGTTAGGCAAACCAGGATTGTGGCAACAACTATTTACTCCATGTGAAATCGAATTGCTCCGCTCTGCTATTCTGCCGATTGCCACTGCGGAAGAATACAGTCTCGACTTTACTCTCTGTTCGCCCCCTACGGCTCTAGAAGCTGATCAGAATTGGATCAAGTATTTTGGTCTAGAGTGCCGCAATGCGCTTGCCGAACTTGTCAGAAGGAGATTAGAGCGTAAAACCATCGACCAGAAACCATTTGAAAACCGGGAAGATATGGAAAAGGAGATTCATCGTTTAAATGTCCACTTCTTGCTATTAAATCAAGAAGCCGAAAGGTTGGGGCATCTGGTGAATTTGATGGAACGAGAACTAATTCATTACAAAAAGATACCCCAACGATTTCTCTGGGTCACCATTTTTTGGCATTGGCTGCAAAAAAAATGGCGAAACATTTTTTCATCTAAAAAACAAGTTTAATAGGTTCATGATAGAAAATCTTCTTTTTGCTTAAACCTTTAACGGTTTTCTCTCACGATCAGAACCATACTTGCAGGATTGCGTTTTATATTTTGCAAAGATCGAATCGTAATTGCGATCATAATCGCTTGTTGCAAGATTCAAGTTTCGATTCGAAAACCGCGGTCATAGCAAAACCACTAACGAGATTGATCTCGCAAATTCTTTTCACTTCTCAATTCTTAGGGAGTTAACATCTTGTTCCTTCTTTTATTTTTGGATGACTTCAGACAAAACAGATCGATAACCATTCTTTTCTGGAAGATTTGTTGAATTACCCATTTGCCCTAGGGTTCCCAACTCCAAAATTCGGATCATTCAGGTCTTAATCAATCTCCTATCAGAAACCGATTTGCAATTGACCGCTCTCTATTTTTAAGTTAAGAACTCACCTAGCTTACCTGTTTTTTACTTCTTGTGATTAGTGATGTTTAAAACTTTTAGACCCCCTTTTCCCATCAGATTATTCGAAGGGTAAGAGGAAATAGAATTGCGAAAATAAAATGGATCAGCGCGAGTTGTTATGAGCAGAACAATCGATTGGGCTTAATGAGCAAATAATCAACAGGATAGAACAATAAAAGTACAATAAAAGTACAATAATGATTTTGTACTGGCACCATTCAAGAACTACTCCCGGCAACCCGTTTCAATAGAGGGCATGAGATGACTAAGATCAAGTTGAAGAAATTCAAGAAATCCAGAAAAATGATTCTCCGAATCATGATGTTTCTGTTGGCATTTCTTGGTATTCAAATACCGGTTTTCAGTCAGTTAGATAAACCTGCAACGCCTAATCTGAGTACCAAATTTCCGAAGTTGAGCAGCGAAGAACCAGCGCCCCCTGCAAGGCTACCTGGATTCGGATCGACACCTGAGCGATCCCGTTTACATTTCCCGGCTCTCGCCCCGAAAAATCCAACGGCCATTCCCAAGGAGCCTAACTCGGGACCGCTCGTCATTTATCCCTTTTTACAATTTCTAGATCCCCCCCTCAAAGCGCCGTCTATACCTTTAACCATCCCGGGAGTGGAACCTTTCCAATTGAAATTATCCGTTGACGATTCACCTGATCGATTACCTGTAATCCCAGCCAAAAAATCGGCAGCAGTTGCGAATCCCCAAAAACCGTATTCCGTTGTAGGGGAGAAGACGAAACCGGGAGAATTTCCACCGTTGACCGATTATGAATCAGAAATTCAGTCGCCACAAAATCAGCAGCTTACGAGCGATCCGCTCCCTTTGAAAAAAGACCTGAAAATGATCGATAATCTTGTCCAGGAAGAGCGAGACAGGCTAGCATTTTACCAAGATTTGCGGTATCGTTTGGTGGCCTTCTTGAATAAACAGACGATTTTTTCAGCGACCCAGACCGAGGAGCTTTGGGCCGCTCTCTGCTCTTACTATTTTCGTCATCGGGATTATGTGGAAGTAGTCTATTATGGCAACGAGCTTTTACAGCGATTCGCTCATTCCTCCATCAAAACACCCCAAGAAAAAGGGAACATGCCTTTTGAAGTGTACCGGCAGGTGGCCATCGCCATGTATGAATTAAAAATGGAATCGGCGGCATTACCTCGTCTTATTGCTTTATTATCAAATCTTCCTGATAGTATCGATCCCGGTTCTGAAAAGGTCCGTGTACTCCACAATTATCTATGGCATGATTTAGCTCAGCAATCGTTCTACCACTCGGAAACCGTTCAGAATTTGATTCAAGAAATCGAGCCATCTTTACTCGGTTTACCCGCACTGCGCTTTCGCTATCAACGGTTTTTAGCCGAAGCGCTAATGCGCGAAGGGGATTATCGCAAAGCGAGTTTTTTGTGGCAGACAGCGATCGACTATTATCTTCAGAAAAAGAAGCCATACCAATCGATATTCCTAGCCTATAACATCTGTTGCCAGGCCGAATGTCTGGATAGAATGCGACAAACGCCACGGGCTATCCAACTGCTTTGCCAACTTTTGCAAAATCTCCATTCGCAACAAGGGGAACAGCGGAACAACGTTTTTCATGCCTTGAATCAACTGTATCATTACTACACCAAGTTAAATCGAGCTTCAGAATTCATCCCGGTCCTCGAACGCGGCTTCATCTGGTTCATTTCCGAACCGAATGTACGAATCTCCATGCCAACCGATTCGCAGTTCTCTTGGTTTGCTGAAGCATTTGCCTCTCTCTATCACCAGCATACCGATAGTCAACTCGGTAAAAACTTTGTCAATATAATCATGTATAAAAATAGCCATGCCCCTGCCAAATTAAGGCGATCTCTGGATCAATTGGTTTTCGAAATTATTCATTGGTGGGATGAACATCATTCCGCTTGTTTACGCAGCTCGGATATCGGCAATTATTATACCCATCTCGACCAAACATATGGAGCACAAGACTGGCTCACTCGTCAAACATATTCCCTTTTTAGTAAACAGTTACTCCAAGAGCAAAAATTCACTGATGTCATTAAGCTCTTGAAATCGTATGAAAAATATGTCGATCATGATTCTAGCCGTGGAGAAGAATTTGAAGTGGAATTGATGCATCGGCAGGTAACGGCTCTCATGCAAATTAAACAATTTGAAGACGCAAAATTCATGCTCGAAAAAATCTTTAAATTAGTATATATTCAACAGCACAATCAGACTATTATGTATTTGCATTTAAGATTAACCTATGCCAAAATATTGATGTCGCTGTCTCAAATGGATGAAAGCCTAGCTACCATCTCCGAGATCGTTCAATTCCTCCAAGAAACTTCATCTCCTGTTAAATTGGCGAGTTACACCCCCAAACAGGGGAGTCTCCCCCTGCCCGAATTCAATTATTTAGGGTTTAGTTTTGATCAAATTCAAGATCTTCACTTAGAAATCATTTACCTATTGGCAGAAAATGAGCAGTTCTCTGAAGCAACATCTCATTTACACCAAATGGTAGAAAGTTGGGTTACTAATCAGCAAATCCCAAAGTGTTTTGATAATGCTGTACATTTAATTAGCAATCTCAGTCCAGCGATTGCCTCTGCGATGGGGAAAATCTCTCGCATCGAAGAACTACTCAAAACGCTTATCTCGATTACCCAACATCATCCCCAGTCAAAAAATACCGAGAAGCAGCAACTAGGAGTAAAGATTGCTCTCGCTCAATGGTACTACCATTCCAAAAATCTTCACCAAAGCATCGCTTATGCAAAGGAAATCCTTCAGGAAAATCGTGCTCTTCTCCAAAAAAATCCGATGTATCAAAAAGAGATTTATGAAATTATAGGTTCCAGTTATTGCAATTTAGGTAAAGTCGATCAAGCTCTCAAATTTTTCATCGAATTAGTGGAAATGCCCGATACTGGCTATCCAGGAGAGAGTGAAGAAAAGATCAGGCAATTGCATATTGCTTGCGATTTAGCGATCGAATCGAATCAATTCAAAGTTGCCGAGCAATTGTCGCTTCAATGCTACCATCTCGTTGAAGCGGAACCAATCGAGGAATCGGATGAGAAGCGATTTTGGTTAAATCAATTGCTTGAAATATACACCAACTGCAAACAATTTGATAAAAAAATCAGATTGTTAAAACCACTGGTTGACCATTTTCGGCAGGAAAATAAGATCGGCAATCATGATTCGTTCATGGCCTGGTGTAATCGATTGATTATTGCCTATGAAGAGAAAAAAGAGTATGCGAAAGCGATTGAACTTCGACGTGAAGTGTTGCAATGTTTGCAAGAAACTTCTGGAAAAAGGTCTCTAAAAACGATCGAAGCGGTTTTCCGTTTGGCTCAAATGCTGGTAAATAATCATCACTATGCGGAGGCGATTCCCTATTTAGAGGAAGTCCAAGCGGTATTTCAAGATATTTTACCAGCGTCCCACCCTTATCAGGCCTCCTTAGCTGCGATGAAGGGGTATTGTTTGCTAAGACTTGGCCGTACAACCGAAGCCGAACATTTAATTCTCCATTCGCTGCAATTACGCCAAGAAAACGATAATTCGAGTTGGGAATATTTTAGCAGTATGAGTCTCCTCGGCCAATGTAAATTAGCAGCAAAAGAATATACCAAGGTCTATCCACTGCTCCAGAAAAGTTTAATCGAGTTGTCTAAACAGCGTTACGAACTCCCAGCGCCAACGAATGAGAACAATATTCTTGCACTTACCAGTCAAGCAATGCAAAAGTTCCAAAACGAAAGTTTGCCTGTCTACGGTCTTTTTGGTTGCTACTGGAAAGAAAAAATGGCTCTAAATGGGCAACAACATTAGGGAAAGGGATCGTTACCCTCAAGCGAACAATAAACGGATTGCTATTATCGGATCGATTTATGGGACCGATCCCTATTCCTTGCGGATACCATAATCAGTTAATTGCAGTTATTTGCCCGCTTTTGGCCAATCTGAGGTCATTCGATCACTATTTTCGATGCCAGGGGGGAATTAAAAAACTGGCACCGATTTTTTTGACAAGTGTTTGGTGCGATCTTCTCGATAGCGCAAATCTATTCGAAATAGGGATAGATACAGATATCGAACGAATCTCCATCCCCAAGAGTAGATTCTGCATCCCAAGGTATGGAAAACTCTGTCGAGGGTCACTTTTTATTTTTGGCCAGTAGAATTCTTAACCCATCTTCTACCATTTCAAACGTACCAACCAGAACAATATGGCGAAAGGAATACTCTCCAGGCTCAATCCCTTTCGCATTCCGATATCGATAAACAACATTCCATTTATTGACTTTTTCACGTTCAAAATGGAATCGGCCATAACCGATATTAGGAGTAAACCCAGGCGGGGGTGAGTCCAGCGCTAGACAACCCATGGCATATTTTTTATCCGCAGTAGATAAGACAACCGGATCTTTTTGCTCGCCAGGGCCTTTGCTTAATGGCAATAACTTTTTTTCTAGAGAATCGTAGCGCCAGAACTGAGAAAATTCTTTTGGCATATATCCGGTCAATGATTCGAATTGAGCAAAGGTGTGATGTTCTTTATCTGGTACAAAAAAAGAGACATCGTATCGAATCGCTTGTGGTAAATGAGGCAGGCCAATTTTTATGGAACGCAAGAGAACATGCCGAGAGACAATCGTTTGATTCGTTGCGGGATAACCTTGCGATTTTCCGCCAGGGGCTAACCAAAACGCCATTTGTGTTTGGCCCAATAGAGAATTCTTAGCTGTCTCTAGCAACAACACTCGGCTACTAGACCGATTACCGATATGGTCAGGGGCCGACCCAGCTTCTGTTGGGTTGAAAACTTCGGGGTGGAACGGTTTGCCAAAATCGAAATTGGCAGCAGATTGCAATTGCCGGCCATGGTCGGTGCTATTGATGAATTCTTTCCCGCGCCACTTTAGGGAGTCAATAGCCCCCGCGACCCGATTCGTGGTAGTTATAACGATATCGCTATCTAAAGATCGATTGCGAATTTGACAGTTTCCACTCACCGGGTAATCTCGACTGAATCCAGCTACACGATCCAACATTGAAAGCTGGCGAAAATTTTGAAAGCGATGAAAGGTCATATAGTTTGCGTCATGCTGATTCGCGGCTCCGTGCTCTTTATCATCATATGCCGTTCTCGCTACGGCCAGAATATCGTTGCCATCGATCAGCCAATCGAGATACTGGAAAGCATGTTTTTCTTGGTCGGGATGCTCTAATAAAATTGTGCGTATTTGCCAATCTTGCAAATCATTCGAGCTTATTAGTGCGACCAGATTCCGGCAGCGATCAATCCGAGTCGATGCAGGATTAAGATAGCCGGGGATTGGTTGTATTTTCCCCTTATCTCTAGCTCGCAACGGTACCCAATTGGTCAGAGACCAATATTTTTTACTTTGAGGATCGTAGCGAATCGTAAATTTTTTGGCGCCTCCTGGAAAAGTTAAAAAATCGCTTTTCGGGTCGAAATGAATCTTTTTATTCGGAATATCGTAGGAAATTCTAGCAATTATTTCTGGCAAATTGGGCTGGTGAACTCTTATCAAATTACACAATTTCTGTTCTGGAGAAACAACTACATTCCCTTCTAGCCAACCCCCCATCGTCCCGTTCAACCAATTTGCATCGCTGGCCAAGGCGTTGGTCTTGCTCCAGGATTTCGCTTGTAAAAGATCGCTATCGACCGGAGCCGATAAGATCAAACTCCGAAAATGTCTCGGCCAAGTACCCGGTGCTCCGGCATCCTCGAACGCTCGCCAGATTCGATCTTGAAAGATAACAACCGGGCAGGGGGCCGTATGGTATTTCGCATCGTGAAACAATAATCCGGACGATTCATTTACCGGTTCACTCCAAGTCGTTCCCCCATCCGTTGATTTGCGGATGACAATCGATCCGTACGGTTTGTCTACTCCGAAAAGATAGATGTTTTTATTATGCACAAATAGCGATGACCAGAACTGCCCATTTAGCTTGGCACGTAGTTGCCAGCTTTTGCCACCATCTTTAGAGGCATAGAGGGTAGTAAGCCCTTCTTTGACCTCAGGACCAAAGATATCATGACTAACCAGAAGCTCTCCGTTATCAAGCTTCACAATCGCAGGCGACCCGATATATTTTTTATTCGCTGCGGATAGGTGAGCGACGACGATGCCAGGAACGGTACCCGGTGGCGAGATTTTTTTCTGCTGATCGACCAAGATCGAATTTTTTTCTGAAGTCCAAGCCAAAGGAATAAGTAATAATAGTAAAACAAGTACAATCGGGGCGCTCCATTTACTCCAATTCATATTTTCCTCTTTGTCTTTATCTTTATCGGATTAACCATCTAGGATTTGTTTGAATTATTTAGAATTATCATTTCAAGATACGATTAGATCATACAAACCCTGTTTCTCTCGAACTTCAATAACTCTTCCGCTTCGCTTGATGGTTGAGTATCATGATTGATTATATTCTAATTTTTCCAGATGGAGAATAGTTATAGCGGGAATATCCTTTAGTAAACTGTAGTAGACTTTTGCAGATTTCAAACAAAAATTTTTTCTCTGTTCTATTTCGACCTAAGTAAAGATTCAGGAGTAGGGAATAGGTTAAGAATTTGATTGAATTGGTAGCGGGATAAAGTGATTAATCGATTTCAAATCTCGATGGCGCTCTATCCATTTA
>JAKBAI010000324.1 GCA_021809185.1 Planctomycetota bacterium | reverse complement strand
CCAGAAAGTTAAAGTAGAGCGCGATGAGATAAAAAAGCAAAATCAGGATTTCGAGAAACGGTTGAGCGAGCTTGCCATTCGCGAAAATCTTTTGGCCGAGGTGACACTCAAGCGAGATACCGAGCAACAAACACTAGAAGGGAAGGTGAGATTTTTAGAAGCGGAATTGACTTTTTGGCGTGATAAAGCTGAGAAAAACTTGAAACTCGTGAACGATTTCAAAATTAAAGAGAATCAGTTTGAAGTCCAGGAACGGGAATTTAGAGAAAAAGAAACTTTTCTCCAGAACGAAATCAAGGAATTTGAGAAAAAACTCGAATCGATCCAGATTGAAAAAGAATCGTTCACTGAAGAAAAAAATAGGATCTCTCAGCAACTTCAAGAAATTCATTCGCAACAGCAACAATTGCATCAAAAAGAATTCGAGTTAGAAGAGCTAGCTATCGAATTAGATGCTCGTTGGGAATCTCTGAACAAAGCGGCGCGCGAACAGCAAGAGCAGATCGGTCAGATCGACGAGTGGCAACAACAACTCCAACAAAAATCGACTGAAATCGAAAGTCGGTATCTGGCACTTCAGGAGCAAGAAAGAGAACAGGCAAATCGGAAAACGCAACTCGAGGCTCAGCAAACGATGCTAGCGGTGTTACGGCACCGGCTAGAAGAGATGAGATCCGAACTGCATAAGGAGCTTCAATATCTTGCGAACGAGAAACAAAACTCGGAATTATCTCAGCAAGAATTATTGCAAACTCGAGCAGAGATGGAACAGCTTCGCGCAGAGTTGAGTTCAGAAAAATCAGGTTATCAGGAAGGGACAAGATTATTCATTGATCGATCCCGCCAACTTCAAGAAGTGTTACAGCGGTTGCGCACCGTTCAAGAAGAACATCAGCAGCGAGAAAACCAATTAAAGCAATGGCAAATAGAGATCGAACAGAAATCGCTTGAATTGTCACAGCAAGAACTAATAATTTCTGAACATCAGAATCAATTACAGCAATTTCAAAATCAGCTCGCGTTAAAAGCCAAAAATCAGGTTGAACAAGAACTAGAACTCAGCGAAAACGAACAGAACCGCGGCATCTTACAAGAACAACTTCGCCGCCGCACAGAAGATGTTTTGATTCAGCAAAAAACTCTTGCCGAAAGAGAGAACGAGTTAAACGAAAAAAATGGCCTTATTCGGCAGCAAGAAACCCTGATCGAGCAACTCAGAAAAGAACTGGCATCGAATAACGTCGCTGTTGTAAAAAATGCTGAAGAAGATCGAGTAATTGAATCAGGCGAAACTCAAGAAAGTCATCAAAATGAGCAACTCACCCTAGCGCGCCAAACAATCATTACCCTCCAGGAGAGAATTCGGGATCTAGAAGAAAAAAATCAGGGACTCGTTCATCAAATCCAAGCGAGCACCGACAAAGAAGCTTCTACGGAACTGGAGAGGATTCAGCAACTGCATAATCTGACCTTTCTGAATCAAGAAGCGGAGACCCTGCTGCAATTAATTCCAACACTAGAAAATGAGGTGCAAAGCGCTTTAGATAAAACGAGTTCAGCAGGTAACGATTTGAAAGAACAGATAAGTGGGCTTCGAAATTACACAATGCAATCGCGCGATGAGATCCAGGAATTGCAGCAAGCAATTCAAGGGGATATTCAAGAATTAAGAAGCTTGGATACGGAAGTCCAGAAAGTTAGACAACTACAAAGACTAGAAATGAATTCGTTCAAGCAGCAATTGAATGAATGGCAAACTCGATTTAGCGATGTCAAGAATCAGCTTGGGGAAAATCAAACGAAACTAGATTTAAAGCAAGCAGAAGTGGTTGCGGCAACGCATCAGCTCGCAATTCAGGCCAAAGATTTGCATCATCAGAAGAAAGAAGTGGAACAGAAACGCAATGAAATAGACCGCCATCTCTCGGAAATGCGCGAATGGTATCGGCATAAAATGAAAGAATTGGTAGAGACTCGAAATCCGATCGAAAAAGGGAAAGAATCTCGAGAGGTACAAAGTACTGGAGAAAATTCATTACAGTTGACCGTTCAACCCAGAAATCGAATTTCGATAAGTCAGGATGTACTTTCCGCGGATACGAGTTCAATTCCACTTTTAATGAACGAACTAGATCCTGTTGATAAACGCCTAGGCGAAATGTTGCTTTCTTTCGAATTAGTAGAAGAATCTACGTTGCTGGCGTTATGGCTAGAATCCCGCCGGCTTCGTCGACCACTCAGGCAAGTTCTACTTGCTGGGGGATATTTAACTCTTTATCAGCTTGCGTTGATCGAATCGGATAATTTAAATAAGCTGATCATCGATCGATTTCGAATCATCGATCGAATTCAGAGCAGTCCTCAAGAAACGATTTACAAAGCGATCGATCCTCAACTTTCTTTTCTAGATGGCAATGCGGATGAAACAGCGAGGAAAAGTCCCCTTTCCTCGCCTCGAACTTCCTTAGAACAGGGCCAATGCCTATTGAGGATTTTAGGGGAAACCGAAATGGAAGATCCACTCCACCCCGATGAATATCGTCAAAGATTTCTCGCTGTTCGAGACCTGGCACATCCCAATATTGCTAAGGTGTTTGATGTGATAGATTCTCAAGAAAGACCGATAGTAATTGAAGAGTGGATCAAAGGGCTTTCAGGTTCCGAATGGCCGGCAGGAGTTAGTTTGCCATCGATCTGGTTGAGATTGATCTCTCAAATTGCTATGGGTTTATATACGGCCCATCAAAACGGTTTGATCCATGGTCATTTAACTGCGGACTCCTTTATTTTGACAGCAAATGGAATCGTCAAGATTATTGGACTTGGAGAACCGAATTGGCTTTGGCAAAACCGAGACGCTGCGCAACCAATCAGCGAAAAAGAGGATATTCATGCGCTTGGTGAAATTGCCTATCATTGGTCTCAACTAAATCAAAAAGGGAAAAAATCAAAAAAAGTCTCGTTCCCTCAAGAATGGAATATTCTTTTCAAAAGGATGGGAGTTAACCTTGACGACAACACCCATATAACGAATTCCGATTTAAAGAAAGTTCAATCCGAAGAAGATTCCCAAACTGCACCATTTGAACATCTCATCGACTTGATTGAACAACTAGATCGATTGAACGAAGAAGTAGTCTTATCCCCGGCAGCATGGAAGCAACTTTTATCTCATGTGGAGGAGAATCAAAGTGAAGGAAAGATTGCTCGGCGTTCCGCATAATTGAATCGATCCGATTTTGCTTGACTATCAGCTATTTTCGTTAATCGCCGACACAAATCTTGATAGAATTAATGAATTTCTTACGGAAGTTACTCGCATTTTTAATTTTTTTGCATATATTCTATATAAAAACCGATATTTAAGAATAAATTGATACCGCCCTTGCGTAATGAAAGTTATATCCAATGACTCCACCTCTAGTAACTGTCATATACAATCAACCGGTTTTACCCACTGATCATCCGGATGCCGCATCGGAACATGATGTAATTGAAACAGCAGAGAGTATTGAATCGATTTTAAGAAAAGAAGGGTTTAGAACATCGCTTGTAAGTTTTTCGGATGATCCTCAAAAACTAATTAATCACCTTCAAGAAATAAAACCTGATGTTGTATTCAATCTTTTTGAGGGCTTGGCAACTCGCAGTGAAACAGAAGTTTCAGTTGCATCTTTCTTAGAATGGATCAATATCCCTTATACAGGCTCGCCTGCTCATGCAATCTCTCTGGGGCGAGATAAGATTAGAACCAAATATCTTTTGGAGGGGGCTGGTTTACCAACTCCGCGATTCATTACAATCGAGGATGAACAGATTCCTGAATGGCAATATAGCTGGCCCGCAATCGTAAAACCTGCCTTTCAAGATTCTTCGGTGGGGATTGAACAAGCGAGTGTTGTCCAATCCCAGAAAGAATTAGAAAATCGCGTAGCCGTTATCCAAGAACGGTACGGTTTAGCGGTGCTCATTGAAGAATTCATTCATGGACGGGAATTTCATGTCAATCTAATCGAAGATCCCCGACAGAAAAAACAAGGACCGACGATGATCCCGCTTTCAGAGATCTGTTTTGAATACCAAGCAGATGATCATTTTTGGCCCATCTATTCGTTTGATGCTAAATGGAATGTAGAAACGGCAGAATACTTAGGTACCCCTTTGAAAACCCCCGTTGAACTTAAAGCATCGTGGATTCGTCGAATCGAACAAATTGCGTTGAAGACCTTTAAATTAATCGGTCTACGAGATTACGGTCGATTGGATGTTCGCGTTACCGAAGATGGGAAACCTTATATTTTGGAAGTAAATCCCAATCCTTATATTAATAGCATTGCCCTTTTGAGGGGCTTGGTTGAAATGGGTAGAACCCATGAGCAGATGGTTTCAGGAATTGTTTGGAATACTTTAGCAAGATCTGGAAAAGTTTCCTTTCCCCATTCGACCCGAAAATCCAAAAGATCGAAGTTA
>JAKBAI010000323.1 GCA_021809185.1 Planctomycetota bacterium | reverse complement strand
TGCTGATTCTTGTCAGGATTCCCTTGCTGATTCTGATCGGGGTTACCCTGCTGATTCTGATCTTGTTCCTGTTTAGGTTGAGGTTGTTTGGGATCTCGCTTTTCGTTTTCGTTTTGCTGATCCTGATTTTGCTGTTGTTGCTGTTCTTCTTGTTTTCTATTTTGCTGTTGTTGCTGTTGTTTCTTTTGTTGTTCTTGTTTTAATGGGGCCAAAACTCGAATACGCTGTTTTTTCGAAATCCCCTTGTTAGGACCAGGAACATCGCAATTATCAGTAGCTTCGAGCCAATATTCAATTACTATCCCTTCGCGAGCAGGATACTCTTCGCCTGTGTCCTTTTGTAACTTCTCCAAAGAAATAGAATCTTTATATTCGAGCTTAGTAGGAAATGATCGATCGCTTTGACGCATAAAATCTTTGCCTGAGCGAAAAGGCTTTGCTTTCAATTTCTGTCCAACGGGCGAAACCACTTCAAGCTGAAGACTCATCGATTTTACACCAAAATCGTCCGTGGCATATCCATCCACCTCCAAAGTGCCATTGGCAGGAAGTTGAATTTCCGCTTGAGTTGGTTTGGTAATAACCACTTCAGGGGAATGATCGACTCTCACATGGATCGGTATAAATTTGGGGGAAGCCATTTTCTCATTCGTCGAAGGATAAAACCAAACTTCCAGATTTCCATCCTGCTCTAATGGAGGCAAATGAAATTCCACGACTGAGGGATTCCCCATGACGGGAGTAGCGTTAAGGGTATCACTCAAACCAGGAAATCGTGCATGGGCCTCGCGGATTGGACGATTCGCATGAGCTTGTATGGTTATATTGGTACCACGCATAGCCTCGATTTCCGGATTCTTCTGCTTCACTACCTCCTGAACTTTCCAGCGTAAATACGCAGGATAGCGGTAAGTCAAATTAAAGTTTTGCCAACTTGGAACAGGATCGAGCAAATTCATGCGATAACTGGGGGGATCATTTTTTTGCCCCTCTTTAGTGACAAAATGAATTCGATAGGTAATCTGATCGATTTCTAGTGGAAATTCAAATTTCAACAACCGTGGATCGTCTTTAACTAACTGAGCAGGAATAACGGCATTTTGACCCGTTAACTCAATATAGCCGCTTTGCGCGTCCTGATTCGTATGGGCTAGCAAAGTCACCTTGGATCCATAATAGCCAAGCAAATTGGGATCGGACGATGGTTCCGGTTTTTGATTGACATATTCTGGGAATTGATATTGGACATCAAAACTCTCGAATAGAGGTAAAATTTTGCATATTAATTGATATTCAGGCGTAGCGGCATTCCCCGCCAATATTTGATAGTAGAACCCTTGGCGAACATGTTTAGATGGGATGGTAATCGCAAATTGTTTTTTTTCTTCTTGATCAGGTTCCAGAAAACGATCTTCGTAACTTTCAGGATCTTCTGGGTTATATCGTATTCGTATCCTTGGTGCATCGACCGCAGGGGCTTTAGGTATACGGCCATCCAGTTTAACTACGAAGGCAACATCTTGACCTGAAAAAACAGTTATGTTCCCTTCTTGGGGTTTGAGTAATTCGATTCGAGTCCATAACGGGGGTAAGAAAGCAGTAATTAACATCAAAGATAGGGCAAATCCGCAAATCCCCATCAACCAGAGAATCGGCTTCTTCTCGAAACTTTTGTCTAAATCGATCTGGTTAAGATCACTGGTGGCTTTAGTAGCTATCGCTTGCCGAAATGCCAATGGTATCTCTTCATGATCACTCAAATCCACCCAATTAATCACACTATTTTTTGAATTCTCCATAAGAGATTCCACACGCTTGGCTACATAGAAGGGATTTAACGAACGCCGAGTCGGTCTCAACAAAAAGTAATATAGCGTCAATAAGACTCCCAAAAGATAGAACACCCATTCTCCGATTCGAATCCACGATGGGATTTCAACGGCTCGGTGGACCAGAAATATACCTGTTAAATATACGATCGATGCTAAAAGAATGGTTAGCCCGATTGTGATTATATCTAGTAATCGAATCTGAAACTTTGCTCGGAGGTATTGCTGTTCTACCCCATAAACATGCTGTTTTCGGGATGAAACCGGTTTCTCGGAAACCATGGTTGGCATTGGCTAACTCCCCAATTCTCAATCTGAATTTTTGCTAATTTTATCTTGGTATTTCGATAGCATCTTAAGGTAGACTCAGTAGATTCATTAGACTCATCGTTAACCCAATTTTTTGCGATAATAGCAAAGGATCAAAACATGAATTTCTCGAATCGTCTTATCTATTTATCGTCCCATCTCTTTATTAATACCGGGAACTTTATAAATCGATAGCTGAACTATCTTTTTCATTTTTCAACAATTTTAATATCGTTATTGTTATTTCTAATTAATCTTTCCAATATCTATTATATTCAATTAAAGTCTCACCAAATTACCGATTTTTCGGTACTTTTTGACGGACTATTTCCGATATTCTCGATCTTAATTCTATATTCTAATTATAAAACAATTTTACAATTATTATAAATAATAACTTTTCATTCCGCTACTATTATAGACGATTCTTTCATTCGTTTCGTTGGATGAACTCAACAAAACAGAAGAATTATTCAAAACGAAGCATATCGAAAATGATAAAAAATGATAAATAGAATCGATTTTAATGCTATTCCTTAAATCGATCTGTTCGGCTTCAAGAAATTCTTTTTCTGGATGAGATCTCTAAGTTTAGATCAAATTCATCCAGAAAAGAACGCAAAAATAAAAATCTGTAAGGATGAAAGGATTGTTTAGAAAAGGTTTATCTTCCTATTTTTTCGGACTCGAATCGATTCGAAAGAAAACAGTAAATATAATGACTGCCACGAACACTCCAAGCGCTGGAGCCTGCCAGAAACCTGCCCAATCCACCACCGATTTTCCGTCAACTACATGAGTATACCAACCGTTCAACATCCCCGAAAGAAAACTGCCAACCCACATACCAAGACCATAAGTCAATAGGGCGAATAGTGCTTGAGCACTCGCCCGAATTTCCTTTGGTGCCGTATTATCTACATGGATGAAACCTGCAGCAAAAAAGAAATCAAAACAGACCCCATGCAGCATAACCCCTATTAAAACCGCAGAAAAGGGCCCCATTTGTGAAAAGAGATAATATCGAATTCCCCACGAGAGCATTCCAACAATTAGTACCCCCTTCATGCCAAACCATCGAAGAAAATATCCAAGAAACGGCAACACCAACATCTCGACGAGCTGCCCCAACAACATCGTGTTGTTTGCATTCAGAAAGGTTTTCGTCTCTTTAACAACTTCTGGTTTCTTCTCTGTTCTGCCATTGTCTTTCGCTTTCTCATCCTCTTTCGATTTTTTCTCTACTTCTACTTCTTCTTTTTGAACGAAATAAAATCGAACTGGCTCGGGAACCATCGAATCGGGCAGCGAAATTAAATACGATGCGGTATTCGAAAAGTAAAAGGCGAGCGCTATTGTTATAAATCCTGAAACCGTGAAGAAAACGGCAAACGAATAGTTTTTGAATAAGCCGATTGCTGCCATGAACGGAAAGGGATCCCCTTTTTTCCCTGTAGGGGGTGTTTTTGGTAAAAATAGACTAAATCCTGCCAGAACAAACGATAAAACAGCTCCTAAGATCATAGGATGATTATTGGAACTTCCCGCAAGTAAAAACCCAGCAAAAAGATTAACCAGAATCCAGCCGATGGTTCCGAACACTCGAATAGTTGGGAAATCCCGTTCCGCATTGGGAATATGGGCAAACGAAATGGAATTTACTAGGGACAGAGTGGGATTGTAAATCAATGCATAGAGTAAAGAGACAATAAAATAAGTTCCATAACTACCATTATCTTTTGGCCCAGGCAAAAAAGCTTGAACGAGTAATAAAATCCCGCCGAGAATATGGAGAAATGCCATTAATTTCTCTGATGAAAAATATCGATCAGCAATTACCCCAACAATCAACGGAGATAAAAATGCCCCAAGAGCCATATTCCCAAAAATAAATCCGGTTTCTGTAGCAGTGAACCCTATCCTGATCAAATAATCAAAAAAAACGACGAACCAGGATCCCCAAATCGCAAACTGCAACAACATCATAATGGAGAGCTGAATTCGAACGCCCCAAGCCAATGGGGCCGATGAGTTGGTAGAACTAATCTCTGAAGTATTACTCGACATCGCAGCGATTCCTAATTCCAAGCGGTTTTTAGTCTGTGTTCCCGATACAAATCTGGCCATTCCAAAAATTCGTATCGCGAGTGAGAGATTTATCCTATGCAAAAGTTGCTTTCCGTCTGGAGTTAAAAAAAATATGATTCAAAAATTTAGAATTATTTTTCTGATATTATCGATGGTCCCTTTTCAGAAATAGAAACCGCGTAAGAATTGTACTCAAAAAGTAAACGACTTAACTTCCCAATTTCAGTCGGTCTTTTTGCGATTTGGAATTGGTTCGCTCAACTCTGTTGTCAGATTCTATC
>JAKBAI010000076.1:9101-21146 GCA_021809185.1 Planctomycetota bacterium | reverse complement strand
TTCGATATTCTAAATTCGATATTCTAAATTCGATATTCTAAATTCGATATTCTAAATTCGATATTCTAAATTCGATATTCTAAATTCGATATTCTAAATATCGTGTTCCGTCTAAACTCGAATAGGCTAGATGAGTTGGAGCAAAACAGAATAAAAACGGAATGAACCGCTTCCAATTATCTCCATTATTCAATTACTCATCTCATATACTCCCACACATCCGAGTAAGATTTCATGAGGAATTATTTTACATACCCAAAAAGTACCGCAACGACAATCGCTGAATTTCCTAATACAATCAATAAAGCGATCAAATGAGCAATCCAATAAATCGTTGGTTGAATTCGCGGGGAATTCAATCCCAAGGTTTGAAACACACTTTGTAAACCGTGAGATAAATGTACCATCAACACGAGCTGACACAACAAATAAAAAATGGAGATTACGGGACTGGTAAAGCCATGAATTACCATTTGATAAACATCATGCCGACCTTTCGCGTCTTTTAATTCTGTATAATTTTTCATAACGGTCGCCCCGGTAACCGGATCCGTTACTTCTTTTTTTTCTATCAATCCAAAAGTATAGTGCGCGAGGTGAAATAGGATAAAAAGGAAAATGACAATTCCCGTCATCAACATGGTTCGTGATGATTGACTAGCTTGAATTGTCTTGGTATAGTAATATCCTTGAGGCCTAGCCCACGCAGAGCGAGATTTAAGCCGGATTACTAGAGTCAGATGGATTAATAAAACAGTTAAAAGTGCTATCCGAGCTGCCCACAAAAGGGGCCCTAATTCTTTAAGAAACTCTGCATAGGCATTAATTTTGTCTGGACCACCGAACAACTTCAAATTTCCAATCAAATGAATGATAACAAAACCACTCAACAAAATCCCAGTTATCGCTACTAATAACTTAGAACCAACACTCGTTGTAAATATATTCGTAGCCCAATTTAAGAGTCCTAAACCCGATCGAAGAGTATTGGGGGTATGTTGCTGTTTACCTGGCATGAGGGATGACATAACTTTCCTTATTGCTTGGCTCGTTTCTTCTTTATATTTATTCTAGATTCCGCTAACAAATTGACCAGTTCTCTAAATGAAATGACCGAGAATATTCCTTAAAATACAACCAAAGAGAACATTACCATGACAAAATTCTTCCTTTCTAGTGGTGGATCTTTTCTTTTTTCTTTGAATTTGGTGCTTTAATTTTTCTATTACGATGGTCAAAACAGCCAAAAAGAGATTATTTCACCGATTGGAGGATAAATCGCTCAACAAAAGTTCGAAATTGAATTTCAAAAAAATATCTATAAAAATACTTTAATCCTATTAAACGGATTCTGCAAAATCTACTAACTTTTATGGCAACCAGATTGATAAATTTGATCGCTTCTGTTTAAGTTTATTGTCTAGAGTACCTAAACCCGGAAGATAATCGAAGATAGTAAAGAAATACCGTAAAAAGGAAAGTAAAAGACCAGGTAATATCAACACAAATTTTACCCGGATGACTATTTAAAGATATAAGATTTAAGAAAGTCTTTCAGAACAAATAAGAGTGGCAAAGAGGCAATTATGGCTCAAATATCGACAAAACAGTTTGGAATTCATCTACGCGACCAAGATAACATAGCGGTTGCCGTTAAAAATATTACGGCAGGAACGGCAACGACAATTGGTAACCAGTCCATCTCCTTTCCTGGGAATGTAAAACTAGGGCATAAATTTGCTGTTCGCCCTATTGCTGAAGGAGAAGCGATTTACAAATATGGACAAATAATTGGCTTTGCCAATCGTAACATCAACCCGGGTGACCACGTGCACGTCCATAATGTAAGATTAGGAAGTTTCGAACGGGATTATGCCTATTGCCAAAATTGCCCGCCACCCCTTCCGGCCCCTGCTGAATATCGAACCTTCATGGGATATGATCGCGGGAAGGACCGTCCAGACCACTTGCGCTTTGGCACACGCAACTTCATCGCTATTATCAGCACGGTCAATTGTTCGGCAACGACAAGCAAATATATTGCAGAGAAAATTCGTTCGCTGGGAATCCTTTCTAAATACCCTCAAGTCGATGGGATTGTCCCGATTGTGCATAAGCATGGCTGCGCAATGGCTTACGATGGAGAAGACCATAAACAGCTCGATAGAACTCTGGCAGGATTCGCTCGACATCCTAATGTAGCCGCATATATTGTGGTAGGCTTGGGTTGTGAAACCGGGCAAGCGCTCCATCTTATCGAGAATGAACATCTCGGTTTAATTCAACTGGGAAGCGCTTCTCGAAAAACCCCGGTATTATCGATCCAAGAGCTTGGCGGGATTCGTAAAACGGTTGATGCGGGAGTTCAGGCAGTTATCGACTTATTACCTGAAGTCAACAATATAAATCGAGTACAAATATCCGCAAAACATATTATCTTGGGAACGAATTGTGGTGGTTCGGATGGGAATTCCGGGATAACCGCTAATCCAGCTCTAGGTGTAGCTTCAGATCTGATTGTACAACAGGGAGGAACCTCCATTCTAGGCGAGACACCAGAAATCTATGGAGCGGAACACTTATTGACTCGCCGAGCTGTTTCGCAATCCGTTGGCGAAAAATTAGTTGAGAGAATCCACTGGTGGGAATGGTACACTTCTACCTTTGGTACAGAGATCAACAACAATCCCTCGGTGGGGAATAAAGAAGGGGGAATTACTACCATTTACGAAAAATCGCTTGGAGCGATCGCCAAGGCGGGAAGTACGGCGATGGTTGATGTGGTACACTATGCAGAACCTGTCAAACAAAAAGGATTTGTCGTTATGGATACTCCAGGATATGATCCCGTGAGTATGACAGGCATTGTTGCAGGTGGGGCGAATGTATTAGTTTTTACGACAGGGCGAGGATCGGTTTTTGGTTGCAAACCTGCACCATCGATCAAAATAGCTACCAATAACACTCTCTATCATCATATGATTGACGATATGGATATTAATGCGGGCAAGATTCTCGATGGCATCCCCGTAGAAGAAGTAGGGAAAGAAATTTTTGAAGAAATTCTTGCCGTTGCAAGCGGTAAAAAAACAAAGAGCGAAATAAACGATGTCGGAGAAGAGGAATTCGCTCCATGGGGAATTGGGCCTACGTTATAAATATCGCGAATAGAAATCAGCTTAGGTTTAGGATCCATTTCCTCTCGACAAAAATGCCCCAAGCTGATTTCTGAACTGACTATTTTTGCAGTTACTATTTCTTGCAAAGAATGCTTCTTATGAACAACAATCCTTAACGTTCTAATTAGGAGCCATCTGAAAATCGTTTTTAACACAATGATTCTTCGCTTTCTACTATATCTCATTCTATATAGCTTATTTTATATCTCAAAATCTCTGATACGCAAAGAGGAATGATTCTCTTAGAGAAACTTTACTTAATTTCCTCCCACTCTTTATCTATCCAATAATATCGAAAAAAAACCGGAGTTAAGAATTTGCTTCTGGTTTTATCTAGATGGAAATGAAATCAATAAAAACCGGGTTGATCCGGTAAGGGAAATCAGTACAAATGATTCATCCAAGGGATATTTGCAATAAAACTGTTATGGTAAATTTTTTTAGAGAAAAACGAGATTCCCGATGACTGTAAACGCAGGCTTTCCCGCTGTAAGGATGAGACGATTACGGCAATCGCCACTCTTACGAGAGTTGATCACTGAAACAGAACTTTCCGTCAAAGATTTTATTCTGCCACTATTCGTCAAAACAGGGCAAAAGATACGACAAGAAATCGCCTCGATGCCGAGCTGCTATCAGCTTAGTCCGGATTGCTTAATCGACGAAGTACGTTCCGCGGTCTCCCTGGGAATCCATTCATTCAGCCTTATATGGATTCCGGATCGAAAAGATCCTGAAGGTCGTTCTGCTTTGGATCCAGAGGAAATTATCCCAACTGCCCTACGACTTCTACGCAAAGAATTCGGGCATTCGATCTATCTGATAACTGATGAATGTTTTTGCGAATACACGGATCACGGGCATTGTGGGATCATGTCTCCGCATCAGGATCGTTTAGATGTCGATAACGATGCCACTCTGCCATTATTAGTTGAACAATGCCTTGTCCATGTGCGCGCGGGTGCGGATATGGTCGCACCGAGTGGAATGTTAGATGGGATGATTCAAGCAATACGAAAGGGGCTTGACAACCAAGGGTTTTCGCACATTCCCATTTTAAGCTATTCGGCAAAGTATGCTTCTGGTTTTTATGGTCCGTTCCGGGATGCTGCGGAATCTCCCCCCCAATTTGGCGACCGTGGCGGCTATCAGATGAATTGTGCGAATAGGAGAGAAGCTATTCGTGAAACTGCACTTGATGTTATGGAAGGGGCAGATTTATTGATGGTGAAACCGGCCTTATCCTATCTGGATATCATCTATCAAATTCGCGAAGAGTTTCAGCTCCCATTGGTAGCCTATAATGTAAGCGGAGAATATGCGATGGTAAAAGCTGCTGCAAAAATGGGTTGGATCGATGAAAAGCGAGTTACCCTCGAAATTCTAAAGAGTATTAAACGCGCTGGGGCGGATTTGATTATTACTTACCACGCTCAAAGCGCAGCTCGTTGGCTTAAAGATTTGTAAATCATTCATTATTTGTTTTCGATTGTTTCAACTCAATTTTTCTTTAATCTTCATGATTAAAATATAGGGATAGAAATCAATGAGATCATTTTTAAGACAAGATTACCTCGGTATCGGACTGATGATAACTATGTTAGTGAGTCCACTTGCTATTATCTCTATGAGAGTATCCTCTTCAGAAATCTTCCTAGATGACAGCTCGCCGAATCCAACTTCTAGTGAATTTAATTTTCATCTCCGCACCAGAAATCAAATCTTCAAGGGGTTGGATGAATGGGAAGAAGCTTATGCGGAAAAGAAATACCGAGCACAATCATGTGCCATAATTATCTGCGATATGTGGGATAAGCATTGGTGCAAAAATGCCAATGAAAGAGGGGCTAAACTCGCTGTAAAGATCAATAACATTGTTACAAAAGCTAGACAAAAGGGGACGATTATCATTCACGCCCCTTCCGAGTGCATGTCTTTTTACGAAAAATCCCCCGCTAGAGAACGGATGAAACGAATCAAAAAAATCCCGATGCCAAAACCAATCGATCTGCCCGACCCTATTTGCCCCGTTGATGCCAGCGACGGTGGTTGTGATGACGAAAAACCAACCAAACCCTACAAAGCCTGGACTCGTCAAACCGCAACCATAAAAATTGATGAAAATAACGATTTTGTCTCCGATCAGGGGAGTGAAATATATAGTTTATTGCGAGAAAATAAAATTGAACTGGTGCTAATAATGGGTGTCCATACAAATATGTGCATTCTTCATAGAAGTTTTGCCATTAAACCTTTAACGAAAGCGGGTATCCGTTGTGCTCTCGTTCGAGATTTAACTGATGCGATGTATAATCCTTCAATGCCACCAAGAATTTCTCATCAAGAAGGAACTGATAGAATCATTCAATTTATCGAAAAATATTGGTGCCCAAGTATTCTCTCCAAAGAAATTCAATGATTTTTTCCACTCGAATCGATTTTTTAAACTATTATTGAAAAAAAGAATTGAATGATTCGTGATTAAAAACACTGAATTTGGTTGAGGCATGATGAGGCGTGATGGTGGAAACAACAAGGCCAAAATGTATTACTGATCATTTTGAATTACTTCAATTATTGGGATGCGGAAGTATGGGCCAGGTGTATCTGGCCAAAGCGATCTCTAATAAATCAAGTAATTCAGAAAATGCTGAAATCAATGAAAGAGATAAACCATCTGGTTCTGATGAATCGTTTAAAATTCAAGATGGTTATGTAGTCATAAAAAAGATGCACGAACGGCATCGTAATGACGAAAAATTTCAGAAATTATTTTCTCAAGAAATTGAGTCGATGATGGGATTGAATCATCCTTATATCGCTCGTTTTTTGGATGAAGGAATAGACAACGAAGGTACCCCTTGTCTGGTGATGGAATATATCCCTGGGGTTACGCTAGATAATTTGCTCAGAGTTGATAAAAGATTCAAGACAGAACGAATCGCTAATTTGCTCGGTCCGCTTACCCATGCATTACAGTATGCCCATAACCGCGGTATTATTCATTGTGATTTAAAGCCAGCGAACATCATGGTGGTTCAACCAAACACTCCAAACGAATCCCTTCGTGTTCTTGATTTTGGACTAGCAAGAATTACTTCAAAACCTCATTTTCGCTCCGAACGGTTAGAGGGAAAATTATCAATTAATCCTAGTTGCGGAACACCCAACTATATTTCTCCCGATCAACTTAGGGGGGATGAATTGGATGGTCGGTCGGATATCTACAGTGTTGGAATTATACTATTCGAATTGTTTACAGGTGAATTACCTTTTCCGTACATGGAAACTCAAAGAATTTTAAACGCTCATCAGAAGCAATCGCCGCCCCCCTTTTCTTATTATGGGGTAAAGAATATCTCCCCAGAAATTGAACATCTTGTTCAAATCTGCCTTTCGAAATTTCCTGCGGAACGCCCCGGTTCTGCCAAAGAACTCGCTGAAATGTTTAGTCGAGCTTTAGGACACGACATCTGGCTAGCAAGTCAACCGGTGGATAAAGTAAAATCTTCACCAATGATGACTGGAATCAAGCTAAATCCCCCACCTTCACTTCAAGAATCTCCCAATACCATCGTCCGCCGAGTCTCTGCTTGGATGCCCGAGAGGATTGCTGTCGTTAAACTTGGTGGATTAATTCAGGATATCGGTGGCAAGATTGAATTAAGTGAACCGGGATTAATTCGAATTTTGATTGGCAATGTGAATCCTCCGACATTTTGGCAAAAAATCGGATTTAAAAAGCTTACTCCCGATCCAATTCAAATTGAATTTTATTTGTTTAAACCCCAAACAAATGATGATTTAACGATTACTACTGTTTTTCATCTCCCCCAAGGAATTGTTGCGAAAAATCCTATTCAGTGGTGGAACCGATGTGATCGTCTTTTCAAAGAAATTAAAAGTTATCTACTTGTGAGTAATTAAATTTCTTTACGCAAACGGCAAAAATCATCCAATCACTTTCAAATCCCCTATTTTGCTTAAATTCCCCCATTTTTAATTTTGAAGAGTCGTTCTCGATTAAATGACCCTTTAGTTAGGCTCGATTAATCCTTGAATTCTCCAAATTTCTGAGCAAAATTGATCTGGTAATAAATGAGTTTTCAAGTTAAAATCGTTTGGATGGGTAAATCAAATGGGTAGGAAACCCTTCTAGAACCAGTAAATAATGGAATAGATAAAAGTTGGAGAAGGATTGCTACAAGATTTGAAAAAAAAAATTAATTTAGAAGGAAATTAAGTATCTGTATATGGAATGATCGAACATCCGAAAGTTCTTTTTTTCCTAAATTACTTTTGCTAAATCTCATGGTAAATGAATTACCCTGTGAGTTACCCAAAAACTTGATAAAGAGATTAGCTCTGAAACAAGAACAAAATCAAGGACGAGAGTTGAATTAAAGATGATCGGGCAAATATCATTAGTTTGGAAGTTTCGGTATTTTTGGCTCTCCTTAGTCAAACTGGATCTAAAAACGCGCTATCGGCGCTCTATTTTAGGAATCGGTTGGTCATTATTAAATCCGATTTTAATGACGATTGTATTTTGCTTGTTATTTAGCACCTGGCAACAAAACAAGGACTGGAAAAGTTTCGCTCCATTTTTCTTAGCAGGTTTATCGATTTGGGAATTTATTCGCTCCTCAACGCTGTCGGGCTGCCAGACTTTTTTTCGCAATGAAGCCTATATTCGCCAATGTCCATTACCCTTGGCAATCTATCCTCTGCGAACAGTTTTAGGTACTTTGATCCATTTCATGATTGCCCTTGGAGTACTGTTATTGCTCATTAGCGTGTTTACCGAAGCAGATCATTGGCGGGCCGTTAAAATGATTCCGGTCATTTTCCCTTCCCTAGTGCTTCTAATTATTTTTTGCTGGGCCTTATCCGTTATTTCTGGATTCCTAACCGTCTTTTTTCAAGATTCTCAGCATTTGTTGGAAGTGTTCTTTCAGATCTTTTTTTTCTTGACCCCGATCATGTACGACAATCAATTGCTGGTTGATCGCCACCTGAAGTTATTAGCAACTGGTAGCCCCGTCGTCATATTTTTTGATTTGATTCGTGAACCCTTATTGAGCGGCAATGCCCCCCCTCTTTGGTTATTCACAAAAGGAGTGATTGTAACTTTTGCAGCGATGCTTGGAGCCTTAGCTGTTATTCGCTGGCTGGAAAAGAAATTGATTTTTCATCTCTAAACAAACTGGATAAACAACTATCATGGCAAAAATTGAATTAAACAATATCGATCTGACTTTTTCTATCCGGCAAACTCGAAAAATTACTTTGAAAGAATGGCTGGTTCAGGGTATTTTCTGGAATAATCCTGCCAAGAAAATTCATGCCCTGAAAACCATGTCGATTACCCTCCAAGATGGGGATCGTCTTGGGGTGATCGGCCATAACGGAGCTGGTAAAAGTACTCTATTGAAATTGATGGCTGGGATCTATCCTCCCACCAATGGCTCACGAAACGTTGAAGGTAATATCTGCTCCCTTTGCGTGATTTCGCTTGGATTCGAACCTGATGCCTCTGGCTGGGACAATATTCGCTATCGTGCATATCTGCAAGGAGAAACCCCTGCCACATTAAAAGGAAAAATCCAGAGCATTGCGGAATTCAGCGAATTGGGAGACTTCCTAAACATCCCGGTTCGATATTACTCTGCGGGTATGCTCATCCGTTTAGCTTTCTCGATCGCCTCCGCCGTTGAACCGGAGATCCTTCTGATCGATGAAGTTCTTGCCGTTGGCGATCTGGCTTTTCAAATCAAAGCCAGAAAGCGCATGGAGCAGATGATGTCTAAAGCCTCGTTACTAGTGACCATCTCTCACGATTTACAAGCAATATGCGAATTATGCAACCGTGCGATCTGGATCGATCACGGAGCCATTCGCCTCGAAGGGGATGTTCGCAAGGTGGTCGAAGCTTATCGCCAGTGTGCCACTAATTCACCTGGACTCCATACCGCTGCGGCCTAGACTTTTGCGGCCTAGACTTTTTTTATCTAAAGAATCTTCAGGTTGTACTGTCGTATCAAAAACCGGTGTTTCGCAGAGAAAAGATCAAAAAAGGCGCCATCTTGTAACTCTATCTATTGCCAAAGGGGAAGGTTTTGTTCTTTAGCATCGTGATTGTCAATTATAACGGTGCTCGCTTTCTGCGTAACTGTCTCGATGCGTTGCGCCAACAAACTTACCCGGCCTGCCTATTTGAAGTGATCGTTGTGGACAACGGCTCTAAAGACGAATCTGCTCTGCTGATCCAGCAAGAATACCCAGAAGTCCATTTAGTACTTGCTGGCCAAAATCTCGGCTTCGCTCTCGGCAATCATGCCGGAGCAAATCAGGCTAGAGGAGAATGGTATCTATTTTTGAACAACGATACGATCGCCGATCCATTTTGGCTTGAAGGGATTGCCGGAGCCTGTCGAGCTTTTCCGAACACAGGAATTTTTGCTAGTAAATTAGTATTCTCCAATCAACCCACTCAACTCAATAGTACCGGTCTCGATTTATGGCGCGATGGCCACGGCCAAGATCGCGGTTATCTCTTATCTGATTGTGGCCAATATGAAAAAGAGGAAGAAGTTTTTGCGAGCTGCGGCGCCGCTCTAGCTATTCGCCGCGATTGTTGGAATAAACTAGGCGGTTTTGACTCAAGACATTTTATGTATTATGAAGATCTGGATCTTTGTTGGCGTGCTCATTTTCTGGGAATCGGCACTACTTATCTGCCTCAGAGTCTCGTACAACATGTGCATTGTGGCTCAACCGGAGAATGGTCCCCTTTCTTTACCTATTATGTAGAAAGAAATCGAATCTATACCTGTCTAAAAAATGGCGATCTCTGGTTGGGAATGTGGACTTGCATCAGCCTTTTATCACGCCTCCGCAAGGCAGCCTTGAATTGGTTTAAAGCTTTGATTCATAATCGTCCTGATCGCCAAAATAAAAGAGAACTCTTATTTGTTTATATCTCCACTTGGATCGGGCTTCTCCTACTGCTTCCGGGAGTATTATGGCAACGGCATCGGTATCGTTTCCGTTTCTGTTTAGCTAATCCTCTCAAGACCCTCCCTCAAAATAACTCAAAGCCCCTCTCCCCATGATTCAATTACTTTACTATAATTACTGGTCCCTGCTATCAGAGCATGCTCAGAAACGAAGTCTATTCATCTTAGACTTCATGCCCTAAAAAGGAACCGCGGATGAAAATCGTTATCAATAAAATCGCTGCCCTAGAACGCAAAACAGGGGTGGGCTACTATATACAGAATCTTACCGAATCTTTGCAATTGCTTTTGCATAATACGAATTCGCCAGCTTCGCTGACTTCAGCATCCCCCATGAATGATCAACTATTTACATATCCTAACGGGTGGGTAAAAGAAGCGGTGAGATATGGTCGCCGGATTTTTTTCCCCTCGAGTAAAGCTGCTGCCGCGTTACCCGCTCCTCGCATAGAGAACTCCGCCATCCTCAAGTTAGATAATCAGGAACACGATCACAAAATCGAAACAAAGGAGCAATCCGCTTCGTGCCCTTCAACTCTCTCGGGTTCTACCGAAAGCCCATCTCGAATATCATGGAAACAACGATGGAGACATGTTATACGCAGTGCCGCGCGCAGTAGTTGCCAGAAACATTTTCGCTATTATTGCCAACAAAATCGAATCGATATCTATCACGAGCCGAATTATCTTCCCTGGCCGAGTGACCTGCCTATTATAACCACTATCCTCGATTTAAGTGTTCTTCTCTACCCTCAATGGCATCCCTTCGATCGAGTAAAATCCTACGAAAAACATTTTGCCGAAACCATCAGGAGAACAAGCCATTTTTTGACTATTTCCGACTTTTGTAAAATGCAAATGATTCGACAATTAGGGATTCATCCGAATCAAATCACAACAACCTATATGGGGGTTCGTCCAGAATTGACACCGGTTGCGCTGGAAAAAACCGAGTCGGTCCTACGCTCTCTCGGCCTGGAAAAAGATTTCCTATTAGCAGTAGGAACACTCGAACCAAGAAAAAATCTGATCACCATTTTCAAAGCCTTTGCAGATTTACCAGCTTCAATCCGGGAGAAACATCCCCTGGTCGTCGTTGGTGGCTGGGGTTGGCAAGCTGGAGAAATTGCCGATTATCTAGATCGATATGGTAAACAACTAGCAATAAGACATATCGATTATGTCGATGAAGACTCCCTAGTTATTTTGTATCAAAATGCCGCTTGTCTGCTCTACCCCTCCCATTATGAAGGTTTCGGTTTACCCCCCATCGAGATGCTTGCTTGTGGCGGTTGCGTACTTTCTTCTACTGCTGGAGCTTTGCGTGAAGTGCTTGGTCAACATGCAGTCTTTTTTGATCCGCACGATGTTCCCGCTTGGAGAGAGGGGATCTGGAGGATTTTAACCGATCTCGATTACCGTCAATCTCTGAAAAAAAATGGCATCTCGTTTGCCCATTCCTATTCCTGGAATCGCTGTGCTGAACAAACTCTGGGAGTGTATCGCTCACTCCAGAAAACTCAACGCCAAGCCGCTTGAGTTTATAGCGTTTTTTGTTCGCCTTTTTCATCTCACCACTCTTCAGGCACTCGCCCCCAATCGATGATCCTCGCGCATTAACCACTTCTGCATTCGCACTAATTCCTTTGGCCATTCCGACGAAAATCGGATTTCTCCAAATTGATGAAAGAGCAGATCCAATGTTTCGAGCAAATGCCGAATCGAGTCGGCTCGTTCTTGTAATCGAAGTGCTTCTTGAGTTTCCGTGGGAGCAGGTAATTTAGCTCCAGAGATCGCTAAAGTTTCTGCGTTTAGGGTAAATTCATAGATTTGATCCTGTCTCGCCA
>JAKBAI010000076.1:0-9091 GCA_021809185.1 Planctomycetota bacterium | reverse complement strand
ATCGCTCGGCGTGCTTCAGGTAAACGTGTCGGACCTTCACTTTTAATGGTTTCCGAACCTGTTTGCCCTCGGGGACATTCTAAAGTCAACGTTCGAGCCAACATAATACTTATCTCCGATTGATCAAATACTTTGATCGTATCCTCTATTTGATCAACCGTATACCATAGCCATAGTATAAATTCGTTTCCTAGATAGTCGCGGGAGGTTTCATCTAATATCCAAGCTATATCATTCGGTGTTAGGCCGGGTACAAAAGAGGAAGGCTGTGCATCTTCCACATTCCGACTTCTTTGATTTGCTTCTGCAAACATGAAGGCCTTCACCCCAGCCGATATCGGTTCCAGATCCAAACCAAACGTTTTATGAAACAGAGTTACCATCTGATCGGCATGAGTTAATGCCGTCGTACCATAATATATTTCATTTGCGAGCCGATCCCAGACCATCTCTATTATCTTTCGCCGTTTATAGCGGCCATCCCGCGCTTCGAGCTGCAACCGATCTCGTGCCGATTCCTTAGCTTCTCTTTTCTGTTTTCCACTCGGTATTCCACTAGGATTATTTCTGGATAATGCCCGCAAATCGGTATGGTAATACGCTTTGAGCAAATCGTTTGGGAGCTTATCCGAATCGATGCGAATTCCAAAAAATAGCATATCGTTGATTATATTTTTTCCCGGGGTAAAATCGGTATCTAGAATATGATCCCCAGCTGTCCAGCCTACTTCGATCCCATCAGGCGATGCTATTTTCCCTTTCCCCGCTTGATTATTCGAAAGATTGTCTAGATGCTCCTCCGCAAAAATAGTTGGTGCCGAACCAATTACCCGATATTTTAATGCGGTTACTCTCCCAGAAAAAAATCCCATTTTTCACTCCTTGATTTTCGCTTTGGCTCTTCCTTGCCTTCGATTCCCCGGTCCATTATCAAAATCTAAACTCTTTTAGTAACTCGAGTTCTTCTAGATCTCAGATCATAGAAATCTTCCTCGGAACCAACTGCCACAAGAATTTAATTCGTCTTACAAACCTATCCGACTTATTTTCTTCAAAACTACCAACATAGTATCTGATGTAAACCGACCAATACAAAATAAAAAATCGGGAATCCGTAAAGCGAGATTTGATTACCCGCTTTCGATTTCCCGATGGGAGAAGTTTGCAAGAGCCAATAGTGAAACGATTTATTGGTCTGACTTGGCAAAATCGCTAATGGCTAACGAAAGAAACCTTAACACTCTCATGACCATTTAAATGATTTGGCGAAACCAAAACATTTTGATGTAGCGATTCTTTCTCTTTTTGCCCCATCTCATGAAGTATAATCGGATGCCAACTCTGATCCCGTTCATGAATAGGGACATAATTTTCCCGTGCCCAACGGCGAAGCTTCAATTCTTCGATAAAATCGACTTCTACACCGTAGCCCGACCTCATAAAGCTTTCCTTTCTGAAAAAAAACATATAACTGGTTTAACGCAAACCATCTTATTCGACTATTTTTCATTTTCAAGAGGTTCGAATATCTTTAAATCGGTTTTCAGATTATGCTAGGATAAATAATCCTCCCACCTTTTCCTAAACTAACAATAACTCCCATTTTTCGATATAGCTAAGGAAATACGATTACGGTTAAATTTATAAATGGTCGATTCGTTTTGAATTCAAATATTAGGTTCTTTTCAGGAGATTTTTTCTTCCTGATCCGACTCCTAGGAAGAATTGTTGCTTCTTGTGTATTAGTTTCTCGCAATACCAGCGACCTTATTTTCAATTTCCCTGTCTTTTTTTCAAAATAATTGAAATTTTTCCTTGAAATATTGTTTTTTTTCCAAATTGATTTTCTAATCGGTTTTCTTTTTTATCGTATGCTAGAATTCCCGTATAATAGATTGAGAGCTGCGTAGTGCGGTTGAATGTAAACACTTCGATAGACAACTCTCAATAGGATTGTAATTCAAAAATTATTTTTGTGCAGGGGATCCATGTGAAACCGGATCAAAATCGACAATCAGCAATTGTGTCCCTCTTAAGGGAATCGACTAACTTATCATCTTCAAAAAATGTGGTAAGTACATCGCTAATTAAGAAACGAATGACCTTAACCAAAGCTGTTCGACCTGGTAAGAACTCTACGGTTCAGCCTCAAGAAGCCTTTCGAATCGATTGTTTCAGGGATCCGACCACCAATTTACGGATTCCCATGATCTCCGCAGCTGTTTCTGTCGAACATCTTTTCGATCTTTTTCTTGAACTGTTGGATCCGCTTGGCAGGATGGTTCACGTTGTCCTTGAATCATCCCATCAGGATAGTAATGACAATCATGATGAAATTCGGCGAAGCCGGATTGATTTACCGGTTCTCAAAAGCGCTTTTTGTGATTTTGAAGATCTGATCATGAATGATGGTTGTACGGGCATCGCTGTTTTGAATACGAGAAGGTTATTGGAGGTGCAGCTCGATGAACATAAACAGTTGTACATTTTTGGTCGCAAACTAAAACCTTTTCATCGAGTACTTAAACGATTCGGAATCCGCAAAGAAAGTGAATTAAAATTGTTATCCGAATCCGAACATTACCACTATACGAACCAATTGTACACAAATCAATTTTCGCAAATGTGCCGATTGATTGGTGCGGGGGAATTTGATTCAATTCCTACGGATGGTGCTACCGATAGTGGCGAGTTGTTTTTTTAATCCTTGTTAAAAATCCTACTTCAGATTTTTTTCGAAAAGTCGAACGGAATGACTTGTTGCATTTTGATTTTGAATGATTTGCTGAGTATTCTAACTCTCACATAAAAAGTTAAAATTGATGTAACTGACTCCCTTAATAATTTCTTGTTGTGAAATAGCTAGGCTTACTTTCTCACAACAAGCAATCCATGTTTCAGGAATGAAACCCGAAATATATCTCTAAAATATCAGGCTAAAAGATTTCTCTTTAAATTACGGCAACTTTTGAGATAGTTACCGTTTTTTATAAGATTCTACTTCCTCTGCTCAAGTGTGTTCCCTGAATACATTTTTCGGAGAATATAGAACGTGATTCTCAAGCTTTTACCAATAGACTATAACATAATTCACGATCTTGACCAAAAATCCTCAAACGGGGCGATTCTATTCTTCATCAGATATAGGCCCTGCTCTGGCCGATTGAATTCCTAATAAAAGTTTATCACGCTTCTGAAAATCTAAAGCTATGGCCCAAGCCCCATAACCCATTAGGACAAAAGAGAAGAAATTAATAAACGCGATCACGGAATCGAGGATTGCTTCTGAAAGTTTTGACCCCTCAAATTTTAATTTTTGCTCAAGACTAGCCAAACTTCGACCCGCCCGTTTCATCGTATCGATTTCTCCATCTGGATCTAAAACAGATGAAGGCGATTCAAAGTCACTTTCTAGAGCAAGTTTTCGTATCGCTGGTAATCCGTAGCCCCAAGCCGCTGCAATAATATTTACGGAAAGGATGCAAATGATAGCAATTATCCCCATTTTATAAGAAGATGCGTCACCAAAATATTTTGCAAATCCCATTATAACGACCAAAACAGCACACAAATGAATTATTTCTGTAATGATGATTGTGAAGATTGGATCACGATCAAATTTTTGATAAAAATTTCTTGAATCATCTTGATTCGGAGCCACGTTTTTCCTCAATGATTGGTAGTCTTCTTCTAATTTCATCAATAGTGTATAGCGATCGAGTTCGTTCATGAATGGAATATATAGCCCCATTTTTGTGGCGCATAGAGAGTCGTTAGGATGGACTGTCCACAATTTATTGTCGCGCAAATTGATCATGAGAACAACGCAAAAAAACTGTAGCCCTAAACTGATAATCGTCCCTATTTTAACTGAATTCTTATTATTGGTTGGAACTACCAAAGCTAACGCAGTTCCTATTAGAGATAAAATCCAGAAAAATAGATTGCATACTCCTATAATCCCATAAAAGAGACTAGGTCGCGCGGAGTTCCCAAAAGCAATCCAAGAACTCATTGCAAATTGACCTAACAAGGCAATGACTCCTAGAAGACCTCCTGCCGCAATTAACCAAAAACTAATTTTCCCTATACGAAGCTGGACATCCAACGACTTAAGCGTTTTCTTCTTCTCGTTGGGTTGACTCGCTTTATAATCATCAAAACGCTGAGATGGTAGCGCATTTCGATGCGGATTGGACAGATACATCTTCAATCCCGTCGCATTCCCGTACACCTCTCTTAATTTATTCACCAGCTTTAAGGCTATACCAAAAAACACAGTATACAAAATTGAAGTTAATACCGGCATAATAGCGATGATGAAGAATAGACGTTTCCTTCGAATTTCCCCGAGTTTCTGATCACTCGTTGAATTGCTGAGAGCGGCATCTTCATAGAAAGATTGAAAAAAGATCCCAAAAATGATTTCACAAATGACTACGACGAATAAAATAACAGTCATACTTATAAATGAAACACTCTTAGAGGTATCATTGACTAAGCGACACATAGAGGCAGTATAAAGTATTAAAGCGATAACTTGAGCAAGCTCCAATAAAACAAAATAGGTATTCAATAACGGCAGATTTGAGGCTAACGGAGGAATAATAAAATTGCTCTCTCTAAGATTTTTAGAATATTCTGGCTTCAATTCAAAATTCCCATAAGGATTTCCGCGCTCTAAGGAACTAAAATAATATTGCTGCCCCACAACGGTTGCTAATCCTGCTTGAGGGACAAAATGAACCAAAAATCGATTCGAGGTTGATTGGGTAATTCGAGACTCCCATAACTGCTGCAACGGCGAATTCGATTCTTTTTGAAAACTTTTAGGATTCTTGCTCTGACCCTCTTTTATATTACGCAAAGCATCCATCTGGATCATCAGATCCATCTGTTTGGTATCGAAACCAACGGGAGTTATAAAGTATTTCGGACTCCGGGTAATCATGACAAGCAGATGGAGAATGCTCACCCCGAGAAGAATTCCGGCATAGATGTACTGCCGGTTCTTTCGTGCAGGGCCTGCCAAACCGAGGCCAGCTCCTGCTATCGCCAAAAGAACCGTTGCCAAGTTAAATATGGCTGAAAAAGCATAAAGTGGATAAGGATTTTTTTGGGTTTCTAATAGATCAATAAAAAGTAACACATCCATTAATATCGAACTAATTAGACTAGAAATAATTGAAGCATAAAGAGCGTGAAGAGCATATTTTCCAAATTGGTATGTTGGTGGAATTTTCTTTTTGCCCGCGGTGACTTCATCCAGAAATTTTTGTTGTTTATATTGTCTTACCTCTTGCCGGCGTTTTTCTTCCTCCGATAAAAATTCCGATCGGTCGGCTTTATTCCGATCCGATCCTTTTCTACTCCTGTTTTGGTCGTAATCATCATAGTAATCATCTTCATAATAATCATCATCGTAGTCATCATCATAGTCATCATAATCATCATAATTTTTTCGATCGTATTCATCCTCGTCATGATCCCTGTTTCGTTGACCGGCATTCCGATCGTTGTCAAGGAAGCTTTTAGTCCGAGACGACGAGGATTCCCCTTTTTTTCGATTATCCCTATTACGTGGAAAATCGTCCAAATCATCTTCCTCATCAGGAAATAGGTTCGGTGCACTTAGAGAATTCTTTACGGGAGACTCTTGAAGATTTCTTCGATTCGAACTATTCTCTCCGGAAACGGCATCCCCTTTCTTCGAAGAATTGATATTTCGATTTTCTTGTGCTGATTGATCGGAATTGCTCTTCAAGGATACGACATGTTTGGAACTTGGAGGATTCGCTCTTTTTCCTGGTGATTCGGTTGGAGGATTTCCTGAACTCGATTTGGGAAGATTCGACTCCGATGAACCAGGGGATGAATTAGCAGGAGATGAATTAGCAGGATCAGAAATGACTTGAACAATAAATTTAAGCTGTTCACCACTATTTGAATTTGCTGAAGCTTTTGGAGATACCTGAAAAATAACCTGGCATTCGGGACATTGTGCCCGAACTGCCTTCGTTATTTCTAAGCGTAACGGACGATCACATCGGGGACAGGGGATTACTTGCATTGCCCAATTCCTTGAGATCAAACCCCCTTTCTCTCATTTTTTCTCTCATTTTCTTCAATCATTTTTTCTCTTATTTTCTTCAATCATACTCTTCTATCATGTTGCTAAGAGATTTTGGGAGTTCGAATTCGATTTTTTCCAAAAGTTTCAAATATAGTATACAACAAATAGACTAATTTTGTCTAGCTCAAACGTTAAAGTTATATTATATCTTGGAAAAGAATCATCGAAACTCCCATCGATAATCGACTTCTAAAGATTCATCCCTTAAAGATTCAACTCAACGAGATTCATCCCATAAGATTCATCCCATAAGATTCATCCCATAAGATTCAACTCAACGAGATTCATCCATCCCTTCGATCGCATCGGCTCTTTTAGATTCTTCGATAGGCAAAGTTTCACTTAGTGATCCTTTATTCTCATCATTTTCATTTTTTTTATTAAAATTTTTCCCTACGAAGTAAAAAACAATCGTGATTACCGCAACCATTAAAGCAAGACCGGAGAAATATACCCCAGGCTCTAATTTGGAATATAATTGGGTAACCGGAGCATTAATCAATAGATTGGCAAACCCAACCGTAGCAAGCCAACATGCAGTAACGAACCCTTTCATGCTATCGGGAGCGATGACGAAGGCCAATTCAAGACCGGTAACCGAAATAAGGATTTCAGCAATCGTGAGAATGAAATAAGCGAGGACAATCCAAAAACTATTCGCTTTTTGATTCTCGGGAACATACCTTTTCCAGGAAACTTTTACTTTGAGCATGTTGAGTTCTTTGGCAGTGAGTCCTTTTGGTTCGGCCAGTTCCTTTTCTGATGGGAGATCTTTAGCCAAAATCCCAAGCAATGCCATTTTTTTAGGATCATTTAATTTAGACAAATGTTCCATCACCATTTGACCTTTGATAAATTGGACCGAAGATCCATCGTTGAACTTTAAAGTTCCATTGCGAAATGATTTCATATCGTCCAGATCGGCAGGATTCAATGCAAATTTTCCTATTTCATTTGCACTCTCCTGCTCTTTTGATTTATCTTGATCTTTATTTTTACTTTGGCTAGAGTCGTTTGGTTGTTTTTGCGGATCGTTGGAAATGAATTCAATTTTATCGGGAGAACTTAAAAGACTCATCGGTGAGCCATTAACCGAAGCTTTAATTTGATACACGGGGGTGCCTGGTCCGACAATAAATCCGGGAATAGCTAATGCGACCATCGATAAAGTAGTAGCAACGAATCCAAAAATCATTTTAGTCGTTGGCCGAATAATGAAACCCATATTGTGTAACTTCGTCAAAAGGTAGGTCATTATGGGCAACATAATAATGATAAAAAGCGCATTGATAAATTGAAACCCATCCGCGCTCATTTCCCAACCAAGAAGCTCTAAACGGATATGAGAATCGGTAAAATAGATCCAGGTGATGGAGCTTTGATCGAACACGGCCCAAAAAAACATAACGGGGAAAAAGAGCAAAATTATTTTTCCTAAGATGGCATATCGTTGCTTAGACTCCTCCGGGGTTAATGCTTTGGATTTTCCCGGATGATCGATTCCATAGTGCTTTTTGCCAAGAGCAAAGAGAGTCAAAGCGATAACCATTAGTACAGCAGGCACCAAAAAGGCGATTTGGTAACTGAAGTTGGTACGAACTCTTGGAACAGCAAACTGTGAAATCATGGCTCCAACATTAATCGCAAAATAGAACCAAGCAAAAGCCTGGGAACGCAACTGGGTTTGCCCCGGTCGTTTCTGATCGTAGGTAATCCCCATCAATGTTGAAATATTCGGCTTGATAACCCCCGATCCCATCGCTAATAATCCGAGAGAAATCGCGACAACGGTGGTATTTTCAATGCCGAGCATCAGCTGACCCACAACATAAGGGATAGAAAAGCCTACAATAGTCCAATACTTGCCAAAGAACCGATCCGCAAGATAACCCCCCAACAAAGGTAAGAAATAACAAGCTGCAAAAAAGCTCGACAAAAACATGGATGAAAGGGATTCCGATAAATCGAGTTGATCCGTTAAATATTTAGCAAGTATCGCTCGGCTCCCATAGTAACAACAACGTTCTGCAAATTCCCCCCAGAAAAAAAACAAAAAAGCACGGGGATGTCCCGTTGCTTGTGTTGGGTTTTCTTTTGCTACTATTTTTTGTTCCTCAGCACCTCCTGCCGCTCCGATTCCTTGTTTTAATTCTCCATTGCTAGATTTGTCCATTCGTTTTTAACCCCTAATTTTATTTTGATTAATTCCTGATTTTTTCAATTTTCGATCTTATTATTATAAGAAAACGATCTAACTTCCTCGTGCCAACCTTGCACAGCATTCTGGCACTTCAGATTCGTACTAAAAGCTCATATTAATAGCACTAGAGTTGCTAATTACCGAATTACCGATGAGCAATTTACTCCATCCTAAATTTACTCCATACTATTCGAGAGTTTCGTTCAAATGAATCCTAAAACAGATATAAGTTCCCACAAAAACTGGATCCTTCATAAAAAATCCTACGCCAAAATAGCCTTGCCTTCTACTTCTAATAAACGGTTTGTGATTTGGAAATGATTCCTCCGCACAAATAAAATTAGCTCAGTAATTACTCCGTTCGTCCGTATTATCTAATGAATTCCCCATCTTTATTTAAGGATTCCATGGAATGGATTCCGAAGAATTCCTTAGGATCAATTCCGTAGTAGCAATTCCTGTAGAATAAACGGTTTGACTTCAAAATACTCAAATTTTTCTTTGCTTTGGAGAGATTGTCAATCATCCTAAGAATTATGACTATATTCAGCAATCATTTTTTCGCAAATTATAGCAAAACTAAATGGGAAAAGCCTCTTTTTTGATTAAAACAAAATATCAAAGGAGGTTTCGATCGAAATCTAAGTTAATATTTCAATGGTTAGCGGTTACAAAAACAAAAAAATCAACTTGAAGACGAGATCTGAATTCATAAAAAATTTTTATGTTATCCAGCAAAAAAACCTCACCAGGAATAA
>JAKBAI010000322.1 GCA_021809185.1 Planctomycetota bacterium | reverse complement strand
AAAGGACAAGAAGGCCGTCACCGGTGTGGCCGTTCCCTGATAAACATCCGGGGCATAAAAATGAAAAGGGAACGCAGTAATTCGAAAACCCAGACCAGCAACAATCATCACGAGAGAAATCAACATCAGATTAGCGTAATCACCACTGCCATAACTTTCCATGAGATAGGTTATCGATTGCAAATTCGTAGCGCCAGTCATTCCATAAAGATAACTAAAGCCAAAGAGGAGAAAAGCAGAAGATAGAATACTTAAGACAAAATATTTGATTGTTGCCTCTTGTCCAGTTTTTCGATGCCGACTAGGCAAGTATAACATAATATAAGTGGGGATACTCAACATTTCCAATGCTAACCAGAGCAGAACTAAATCATTGGCTCGGCTTACCAGAGAAACTCCAGCGATCATCACAAGAAAGCCACTCTGATACTCAGCGGCATGAGCTGTTTTCTCATAATAAATAAATAGCCACAAAAGTAAACCAAGGAGATAGATAGTAGGTGCCAAGAAAAAACCGAGGAAATCGAATTGCAGGATCGAAAAAGTTTTGGGAATATTGGATTCGGTATAAACTAATCTAGTTGGGATCATTGGCAGAGAGACCAGTAATGCAAACAACAATCCCAGAATGGTCAACACATCTACCAACGTTTTTTTCTGCACACCAAAACAAGAAACCAATATTAAAACACACGCAAATGCTAATAGGATGATTTCTGGAATAATCATCGCAAATGAATTGTTTAATGTAGTTTCCATCAATCTGGTAAAACTTGTCAACACAGAGTTAACCCCTTCTCAGCTTTGTCATTCACCAATTTTAATTGATATTGTTTGCTTCGTTTAATAATCATGTTTGATCAGATAAAGATTATTTCTGAGGATCGCCATTGATCCATCCTCTTTACTGTCTTTCCATTTACTGTCTTTCCATTCGTAAAACCTTACTGCAATATTTATCGAGCTTAATGAATCATTTCCTAATTCAAGTAGTTCTTAAACAGGATTAATTCTATTTCCCCAGTAATGGTTTGGCATCGATCGCACGAGCGCGGGCTTGATCGGCAATTTTAACTAATCGGTCGATATCGGCTTTCATCGGTCGAATGAGAGTTTGCGGAAAAAGGCCAATCCACAAACAGAGACCAACCAGAAAACTCATGATCACCCATTCTCGGCATTTTAAATCTTTGGATTCTGTTAATCGGGATCCGGTAGAGGATTGAAGAGGCGGTTCATTCGCTAGATGCCCAGATGAAGACTCAGAAACCTTTTTTCCATCGGTGGTATTGTTGGTTGGAGATGGATTATTAGTTTGTGGTTGGATATTGGCTAGGATTGACAGCGATGGTGCTGAAGCAGCTTCTTTAACCGGTCCAAAGAGTATATTATAGAAATAAGTGATTAGATACCATGCCCCTAAGAATAAGCCGATTGCCGCAACGATGGCAAAACCAAAGCCTGAGACGAACGGATTACGCGCATCGAATAAGCTTGCAAGCATCATCATTTCGGAGACAAAGTTATTTAATCCCGGTAAACCAACAGAGGCTAGTCCAATCGTCATCATAAAGAAAGTAAAGATCGGTAATTTGTTCCAGAGACCGCCAAATTCGCGAATTTCAACGGAATTATATCGCAACGATAAGTAACCGATGAGAAGGAATAAGGCGCCGGTGGACAGACCGTGATTAACCATGTGCAAAGTACCACCCGCTAAGCCGCTTGCATTAAAGGCTAATAGCCCTAAGACACAGAAACCCAAATGCGAAACAGAGCTATAAGCGATGAGTTTGGTCATATTTTTTTGCCCATACGCACAGAATGCACCATAGATTATTCCGATGGCGGCAAGGGTGCCCAGGATCGGCATCCCCGTCGAAAGCACGGCATCAGGGGCAAGCGGAATAGCAATTCTCAAAATCCCAAACGTCCCCATTTTGGCCAATAACGCAGAAAGCAAGACCGTGACACCTATCGGGGCCTGAGAATAGGCATCGGGTAGCCAAGAGTGTACAGGAATCAGTGGTATTTTCACGGCAAAGCCGACACAAAGAATTAGAAAAAGCGCGGAAAGTTTTTGATTCCAACTCGTAATCAATTTATAGTATGTTTCGAGTTCGATTTGCTGATCTTCTGGGCTTAATCCTAATTTGGGATTCGTTGCTTTTTCCAAATGCGACTGAACTTCATTGAACTGATCTTGCATGAACAATGCGAGATCGGGAATCGAGAAGGTTACCCCTTTTTTCGAAGATTGAGAAGGATTGGACTGTAACAAATGCACCATGCTGATGATACCCAAGAGAGTAAATAGACCCCCACCTAGGGTAAAGAGAAATAATTTTCTTGCCGCTTCTCGGCGCAGCGAACCGATTCCCCATTGGCCAATGAGAAAAAATAACGGGATCAATGTCAATTCAAAACATAAATAAAAGACAATCAGGTCAAACGAAAGGAATACCCCTAAGACAAGTGATTCCAGCAGAAAGATCCAAGCTAAAAAGCTACCTGAGCGGAAACGAATCGTATCGAATGAGATTAAAACAACAGGCAAAATCATCACACTCGTTAACACAACTAGCCAGATATTCAGCCCATCTAGCCCAAAATAAAGATGAATACCTCTCATCCCGAATTTTTCGAAACTGCTGTCCCACCCGAAAAGATGCCAATCGGTGCGATGTTGATTCTTAGAATCCCCTGGCACAAATTCAGGAACAACCACTGGGGTTAAAGAGTGTTTTTTCCCTTGAGGTTGCGTATTGACCGGCATCGAACTCGAAGGTAATTCGAGTTGATAATCGGTCATCCCCTCTTCTGGTTTTCTTTCCGATAGCGGGCCATAAGCAGAAAAAGCAATCAGCAGAGTTAAAACCAGATGAGAAATGGAAGAGACGAGTGCAACCCCCTTCGCTAGTCGAATCTTACTTCGCAGGATAAACAAAAGGATAGCAGTAAGAAATGGAATCCCCAATAAGTATGGGAGAAAAAGCGATATTTTTTCCGACGAAAGCATGAATAACTCCGATTTCTTTTCTTTTTGATTATCTGATTTCGACAGCTTTATTTTGATACTCAAAACAGAGACAATTGTACTTCTCAGTTCGTTGTTACGCCATTGTATATACTGTGTATTTGATTCATTTTTCGATCAGCTGAAAATATGCAAAACGTTATTTTTGATTTTCAAAATGATCAATCAATTCCCAATCAACTACTATTATTACTTTCAGACAATGTCACAGAAAAGAATTCTACCTCCCAACCCAAAGAATAAGATAAAATAGAAACGCCGCGATTCCCATAGCCATGGACAGTGCATAAAATTGAACCAACCCATTTTGTAAAGGCTGTAATAAACGAGCAAATAACCCAGGGAGAGCGGCAATCAACTGAGTTAAATCACGGACCAAAGACTCTAGTCCACGAGCCAAGGCCGCTAAGGCATTGATTGGGCGAACGAATACAGATTCATAGATCTCATCTACATAAAATTTATTGAGAGAGAGATAATATCCTGGAATACGACTTTTGCTAACACCCGAAACAGAGCGTAGCGACCAGCGAAACTGTAGCCAAGCCAGTAAAATTCCCCCAATGGCAATAGCACTACTACCAGCGATCAATGGCCAATTAATTTCATGAGATCCGGAAGATTCCGCTTGAATCCTCATTGTCCGGTGAATGGAAATCAGATATTTGCTGAACCAGTGGTTCGTTAAAGGTTCGACAATCGCCCCGGCAAATACAGCTCCGAAAGCAAGGACATACAAAGGAAGTAACATCACCACTGGGGATTCATGGGCATGATCACCAGCCTCGGGCGGCACGACCTTCGGGCCCCAGAAAGTTTTGAAATAGGCTCTGAAAGTATAAAAAGCTGTTAAAAATGCAGTTAAAAGAGCCATAACGAACACCAGCTTATACGCAATAGGGTAATCCCCCTTACTCGCTTCATGAATACTTTCCAGGATCATATCTTTGCTCCAGAATCCGGAGAAAAGTGGAAACCCTGCTAGTGCGAGTGCTCCGCATAGAAACGCAATATGAGTGAGCGGAAGAACTTTCCGCAACCCTCCAAAACGTCGCATGTCGATAACATCCCCCATGGCATGCATGACCGACCCAGAAGAGAGAAAGAGGAGTGCCTTAAAAAAGGCATGGGTGAACAGATGAAAAATAGCAGCGGCGAGGGGCATATATTTCATGAGATTGAGAGTCGCCTTCTCTGGGATCATCCCCACGCACCCCATCGACATAAACATATACCCTAACTGAGAAACAGTAGAGTAGGCGAGAACTCGCTTCAAATCGTTTTGTGTTAAAGCAATTAATGCCGCAAGTAAAGCCGTTGAAGCACCGATCAGAGAGATAATTACTTGAACTTCAGGAACAGTAGCAAACAGACTAGCAGAACGGGCGAGCAAATAGACCCCGGCGGTCACCATGGTTGCAGCGTGGATTAATGCACTGACAGGAGTTGGACCTTCCATCGCATCGGGTAACCATACATATAATGGGATCTGAGCCGATTTACCA
>JAKBAI010000075.1 GCA_021809185.1 Planctomycetota bacterium | reverse complement strand
GAGTAAATAAATATAGTTGCAAGAAATCGAAAAGCCTCTTTTGAATATGAACTACTAGAAACTTTAGAGTGTGGAATGGTATTGAAGGGAACAGAGGTCAAAAGTTTAAGAGATAGGCATTGTCAGCTCGATCAAGCATACGTATCGCGAGAAGATGGGGAACTTTGGTTGATTAACTGCGAGATAGCAGAGTATTCCAAAGGGAATTTGATGAATCATGCACCGAAAAGGAAGCGAAAATTGTTGGTTCATCGTCGAGAAATCGAGAAATTTGCTGGCAAAGCGGAACAGCGGGGATTTACCATGGTTCCCACTAAAGTCTATTTTAGAAACTCTCGAGCGAAAGTAGAGATCGCAGTTGCCCGCGGCAAACAAACTGTCGATAAGCGTCAAAGTATCAAAGAAAGGGATGTCAAAAAAGAAATATCTAGAGCGGCAAGGTCTCATTCTTAAAGGTTTTTATTTATCAATGATTAATTACAAAAATCATCGCTCACTTTTGCTATTATTGAACCTGTTAAAATCATGATGGCGCTAAGTTATTTCTTCATACGCTTGTGTTAGGATGTTCGAGAGAAATGTTTGATAGAGTTTATTTCAAAAAAAGAACAAGCGGAGAATTAAAAATTTTTTTAGGTTAAACCCTTTGCACGGTTTTCGTTAGAAAGGTAATGATAAATAAGTTCAATCCGAATTAAATGATTATAAAACTAAACTTTTGTCCAGAAATGTCTTCTTGAAGTTCTAGAATTGAGAGAATAAAACAGTCCGGTATTAGTTTTTTTTAAGTTTTATAAGAGTTAATAGAAAAATGGATTGAATAAAAAGGATTTAATTTCTGGAAGGAACCAATGACAATAATCCAGCAAAAAAGAATATCGCAACACCTTTCCTTTGTAGCATTGGTCGAATCTCCCGAACATGTTTGTTGCCGTTATCGATTAAAGGCATTCCAAAAGAGATTTACGGAGGCTGGCATTGGTTTAAGCTATCAGATCATAGGGAACACCTTCCGAGAGTTTGCTAACGATTTAAGTCATTTGTCCCAATTGGCAGGAATCATTCTTCAAAGGAAATTGATTCATCCATGGAATTCGCGGCGGTTGAGAAAAAAAGCTAAATTATTTGTACTCGATTTTGACGATGCGATTTGGCTTCGGGATTCATTTTCTCCGAAAGGCTTGTATAGTCGAAAAAGGAGAAATCGATTTAACTCTCTGCTCGAGAAAGTAGATGGGGTGGTAGTAGGGAACTCCTTTTTAGCCGAAGAGGTATCAAGGAATCGTCCAGCACTAGCGTGCCAGATCATACCAACTTGTCTGGATACAGATAAATATAAGCTTGCAAGCCATGAAAGAACATTTTCAGATTCCGAAGCAGTTCGACTAGTCTGGGTCGGATCATCTAGTACCATTCAAGGATTAGAACAACAAAAGGAGTTGTTGCAAGAGGTCGGGAAAAAGCTACCGGGTTTAGTATTGACCACTATTTGCGATCGACCTCTCGAATTGCATCACCTCAAAACGAATTTTGTTCCTTGGTCAGAAGAGATAGAAACGGTAGAACTATCGAATTCAGATATCGGTATAAGCTGGATTCCCTATGACGATTGGAGCCGGGGGAAATGCGGACTGAAGATATTGCAATACATGGCTGCTGGATTGCCAGTGGTAACGAACTCGGTTGGTGTTCACCGTGAAATGGTGATCCACGGGCAAACAGGGTTTTTAGCTGATACGAAAGAAGAATGGCTTGAAGCGATCCGTATCTTAGCTCGAGATCCAGAATTACGCAATCAAATGGGTCGACGGGCACGACAAATGGTTGAGCAAAAGTATCATATCGATGTCGGCTCCCAGTTATGGATCGATTTTTTATCGAGGTTTGAATCGAAAAGATGTTCAGCTTAATATGGCGCTGGCGGTTTGCCGCACGGTTGCTATTCCATTGGCAATGGTATTCTAAATCCAATTCAGAACTGGTTTGGTATTGCCATGCAGATTTCCCAAAACAAGATTGGTATGATGTCCTAATTTCTGAAGATTTTTTGAGAAACCATAACGGCAGCCAAATTAAAAATGGCAGCCATCGATCGGTTAGTTCTTTCACGATCGAACGAGATGTCTATTTTATCAAGAATTGTAAAATTGGTAATGCCCGTGCTTTTTTACGAGAATGGTTGCGCCCGCCCAAAGCAAAATTAGAATTCGATAAAGCCCACCAGTTACGAGAAAAAAATATTTGCACCATTGTTCCCATGGCCTGGGCTATCCCCCCTTCCTTTTTCCCTAGTTCAAGTTTTTTATTGAGCAAAGCCATCCGTGGTTCGATCTCTTTAGAGGAAATAGTTACTAACCTCCTTAATAATCGTAAAAACAACTTTGAAGAATGGTCTCAGTTATCTAGCACTTTGGGCAGATTTGTCGGTTTACTCCATGAGAATGGAGTTGTTCATCCTGATTTTCACACCGGAAATTTAGTGTTTGGAGGAGATCAAAGCGATCAAGATAAAGAGTGGCATCTGTTAGATCTGCATGCTGTTGTTATAAGGAATCAGCCCGTAGCGCGAAAAGCCTCTCTCGAAAATTTAGCGGTGTTTAATCGCTTCTTTCAACTTGCGGTAAGTCCAACAGTGCGTTTGCGATTTTGGTATGCCTACAATCAAGCACGAAAAAAAATATTTTCACACAATGATCTTGCGCAGGTGGAAAAAATGACAAATTTATCGAATCGGCGTTTTTGGTCGGTTCGATCTAAACGTTATTTCGGAACCAATCGCACTTTCATTCGAATAAAGAAAAAAAATTGTGTTGTCCATTCTCGCCGAGTGTTGGAACCGAGTTTTATTGAAAAACTAATTATCGATCCGGATTACCCTTTTTATAGTCAAAATGTAACTGTCCTGAAAAATTCCCGTTCATCGTTTATCGTTGAAATCGAAGTTCCAACCGAAGGTGGAATCAAGAAAATGGTTTATAAAAAAATAAACCAAAAATACTGGTTTTCATCTCTTTTGAATCATTTTCGCATCTCTCCCCTTTTGAGATCGTGGATATTTGGGAATTCACTAATCGATCGCTATTTACCCACCCCCCTGCCCTATCTGGCACTTTATCGCCGACAGTTAGGATTTGAAACCGAAGGGTATTTATTGTGCGAAAAATTGAATGATGCTATTCCTCTACATCAAGCCATACAAAACATACTTCAATTTCAGCAAGCCCAGCAATTCAGATCGAAACAGGCCTTGATTATTCAATTAGCTCAATTGATCCGGCAAATGCACGATCGATTCATCTCTCATCGCGATTTAAAGAGTTCTAATATTTTTTGTCAGATCCATAATCCAAAACAATTTTCCATTTGGTTCTTGGACTTAGTTGGAGTTCGATCTTATCGAAATCTCACTTCCTTGAGAAAAAATAAAGATCTCATGAGACTGAATGTCAGTTTTTTAAACTCGCGTATGATAAGTTCCACGGATAAACTTCGATTCTTAAATGCCTATTTTGGTCGAAATTGGGAGCTTAGGGCAAATTGGAAAACGAGTTGGCGAATAATTGAAAGACTTAGTTTAGAGAAAACAAAGAGAAATCTAAAAATGGGCAGAGTAATTAATTAATTCGATTTTTAAGTGAAGATATATTTTGAAAAAGGTCGATTGAATCTTTAGGATTATTCGTTATAACTGGAAGGTTTAACTGCATTCAATAGCTGTTCGCGAATTCTTCTAAAGGTATGGTAAAAATTGAATCGGGAGTGTTTTAATCGAATACAAGAGGTGTCAGCGATCAAAGAATAGTTTCAGAATAGGACTTAGATAGAATTTAATCCTATTTAATTCCAACTTGAGATTTAGATTAGAAGATGAAGGAATTTAATTTTTTTATGCAGAAGAAAGTTGATAATCAATAAATATCAAAGAATTATGAAAGTGAAATAAAAGAAAATTCGACCTATTTAGGTCTCGATAATTGCTAAATTAAAATTGGAAATATGAATTATAGCCCCAGAATTAAATAAAAAAGCAAAGTCCACCACGGCCAGAATAATTATCTCATGGAAGTTGAAAAGCTTAATTACCCTACTGAACGCGATTATAAAAGCACCTGGAAGCAATCTCTGGTCGCAAGAATTATCCTTGGTCGATTTCTTTCGAACACGTGGATATCTTTTTCATTCTTAATTTCAAAGAAGAAACTAAACACTCAATTCCTCATCGACCTTTCTTATCGAACAATCTTTTTGTACTTTTTTATGATGGGCATAATAGGCTGTACAAAATTATATCAAATAAACCGTTCTAGCCTAGATAAAAAAGTGGATCAAGAAAATGCCGTTGATTCCGAAGAAGAATCTTTTCCATACAAAAACACCATTCGACGCTCCCAATTTGTTTTTTACAGTTATAAAAAGATGACTGGAGAAGTCCCTTTATTTGATGAACTCGAAGTAATGCAGGTTGAAATTGCTCGAAATTTACAGCTCCCATTATCTACTCATCTCGTTCATGTATATCTCTTCCCTACAGAAGAAAAATATCGGACCTTTATGCACTCGAAGTATCCGAATCTGCCTTCCAGAAGAGCTTTTTTTGTTGAAACACCTGGAAGTCGTGGAGCAGCGGGCACTTTAATGGTTTATGCTCCATGGACCGATTATATTCGCCAGGATCTACGACATGAATTGACCCATGGAATAATTCATGCTTCTTTCCATAATGTTCCTCTCTGGTTAGATGAAGGATTAGCTGAATATTTTGAATTACCTGTTGAACAACATGGAGTAAATCGAAATCATTTGGAAACAATTTTGCATCCCAAAAAAACACAGGAAAAATTTGAACCTAATCTTGCTAGATTAGAACAGATTTCTGAGAAAAACACTCGGTTACTGCAAAACCGAAATGAATACCGAGAGAGCTGGGCCTGGGTTCATTTCTTACTTCACCATTCTCCAGAAACTAAACAACTTCTTGTCAGTTATCTCCACGATATTCAGACGAATCCGCACCCGATTCCCTTATCACTCTCTTTGCGAAATATGTTTGAGGATCCCAGTCTCGAATTAATCAATCACTTGCATTCATTACCCATTCTCCAAACTTCGAAAGTTAGAACTCATCCATAATCTTCTTTTCGATCTCCGATTCAATCTCAAGCATTGAGAATTTATCGATTTGGTCAAAAAATCTGGCTAGAATCATTTGGTCCATTTTCCACTTTTCAAATATAATAATTTAAGAGGTTCAAAATATTTCTGAAAAAATATAATTCGTGATCAATTGTTATGAAATCCTATCTCCGTTATCGTATGAGTCATGATTTGAACGAAATTGCAGAGGTACCAATCTTATCCCCCCCTTTTTCTTGGGTACCTTGGCATGAAAATTGGATCGTTCCTTTATCAGATATCATGATGAAATCGTTCGCTGATACGATCGACGCTAAAATATTTCCCAATTTTATAACCAGATCAGGTTGCCAAAAAATTATTACTTATCTGCTTGAACGAAAACAAATTATACAACAATCAACCTGGTTAATCTTTCACCGCCAAGAGGGTTGTGCTTTCATCCAATCGGTTTTAGAAAATCAAACGGGGATGATTCAAAATCTTGGGGTAACACCAAATTTTCGAAGAAATGGGCTTGCTAAAGCGATGCTCTTGCGAAGTTTGTGGGTTTTTCGAATCATGAATCTTGCCAGGGCAGAATTGGAAGTTTCTGCTGAAAATTCAGCTGCGCTGGATTTATACGAACGGCTCGGTTTTCAAATCACGGGGACTACTTTTAGAACTCCGGTTAAAGATGATTCCCTATTATGCCAAAATTGAAAAAACTCTTTTCTTTTGCGAGAAACCAAAAATCTCAGAGGAAAAAATATCGATGATTTGACTCCATTTTCCTATAATAAAGAAAAATGAACGGAGAAAATAGATAGTGAAACAGGAACTTTATCAGCATACATTCTCGAATGGGTTAACTTTACTTGCTGAACGAATGCCTCATGTTCGGTCGGCGTCTCTCGGGTTTTTAATCCCTGCAGGATGTGTCTATGACCCGAATCATCAACTTGGATTATCTTCGGTGTTGATGGAGATTTTATTTCGTGGGGCGGGAAATTATTCAAGTCGAGCGTTATCAAATGCCTTGAACTCCCTGGGAATCGACCATAGTGAAGGGAGCGGTCTATTTAACTCTTCTCTGTCGGCATCGATGCTTTCCAAAAATCTTGAAAAAGCACTCGATCTTTATGCAAATATCATACTTGCTCCTCATCTTCCCGAGAGTGAAATGGATGCCGTAAAAAATTTACTTATTCAAGATATTGAAGCACTCGAAGATGAACCTCAGCAAAAGGTAATGATCGAGCTGACTCGTCATTATTATCCTAATCCCATCAATCGATATAAGCGTGGAACCATCGAAGGGGTTCAGAACACCGATGTCGCTTCGCTCCGAAAACAACACAAAAATTACTTTCAACCAGATGGGACTATCCTAGCTATCGCGGGAGATTTCGAATGGTCGAGGTTGCGCGATCATGTCCAGCGTTTATTTGGCGATTGGAAAGCAAACCCTGTTGAATCGATACAAGTCGATTCCAACAATTACCAATCTGTCCATTTAAGCAAAGAGATTGAACAAACGCAGATCGCTCTCGCGTTTCCGAGCGTCCCCGTCAGTGATCCCGATTTTTACAAGGCAAGAGGGGCTGTTGGGGTGTGGTCTTTGGATATGAGCTCACGATTATTTACCAACATTCGTGAAAAATACGGTTTATGTTATTCAGTTTATGCCAGCTATGAGTCGCTGCGTGATCGGGGCACGATCGTTGTTTATGCAGGTGCAACCCCCGAAAAAGCACAGGAAACACTCAATAGAACTCTTCAGGAACTCCGGATACTCAAAGATGGTATAGAAGATGAAGAGGTAGATCGAGTCAAAGTTGGATTAAAATCAGCTCTAATCATGCGGCAAGAATCGACCGCAGCTCGAGCGGGGGCTATTGCTTCCGATTGGTATTTTCTAAAGCGCGTTCGCCCCTTACAAGAGATCCAAACTCATATCGATCAACTTAGTACTAAATCTATTATCGATTATGCAGAACGGTATCCCCCGTTTCCCTTATCTCTTGTAACCCTTGGTCCAAAAGAGCTTCAGCTGAATCATTGATTTATATTTTTTTGATTTTTGAATTGAGTAAGATAATCACCAGTAACGCTTTGCATCGTTTCTTTATAAACGACCCTAGAAGCATATAATAGAAATAATTCTTTTAATAAGGAATCAGAATGGCCTTCCATCACCATCAATTAAACAATGGATTAACGATCTTGGGAGAAACGAATCCTAGTGCATTATCATTGGCCATGGGATTTTGGGTCCGCACCGGGTCTCGTGATGAGACTTCTGAAGTTTCCGGAGTTTCCCATTTCCTTGAACATATGATCTTCAAAGGAACAGAAAGAAGGGATTCTTTCACCGTTAATCGCGATTTTTCTCGAATCGGAGCAGATAATAATGCTTGGACCAGCGAAGAGAATACATTTTACCATGCCGTTGTTCTCCCTGAATATTTACCAGCACTGGTGGATGTCTTAGCCGATATTATGAGACCCAGTTTGCGTGAAGAGGATTTCAATACAGAGAAATCGGTCATCCTGGATGAAATTGTGCGCTATCAGGTACAACCTGGATGGGCAGCTTATGATCATGCCAGAAAAACATTTTACGGCAATCATCCTCTGGGAAATAGTGTTTTAGGTACGACAGAGAGTATTACAGCTCTCACTCGGAATCAGATGATGAATTACTATAATGCAAGATACCTTGCCTCTAATATTCATCTAGTCGTTGCAGGAAATTTCGACTTTTCTAGTTTCGTCGAACTAATCGATCAAGCCTGTGGGAAATGGCCGACAGGGAAAGTAGAACGATTGAATCGGACAGAAGTAAACGGCGCTGGTGGTATTCATATTGTCGAAAAGCCAGAAGAAAAGGTGAGCCAAGAATACCTAATGATGATCTCTCCTGGGCCAGCTGCAAACTCCCCTCTGCGTTACGCAGCATCGGTTTTGGCAACCGCTATTGGTGATTATGCCGGTTCAAGGTTATACTGGGCTTTGACTGATCCCGGTTATGCAGATGAGTGTGGAATGGGTGCTGATGAATGTGATGGGGCTGGAGCATATTATCTTTCCCTAAATTGCAATCCGGACAATATCAAAAAATGTTACCAGATTGTTACGGAGCTGTATAAGATAGTGCAAGACAAAGGCCTATCGGAAGAAGAGATCGATCAAGCTAAAACAAAGATTGCGTCACGAGAGGTACGAGCATCGGAAAGGACTCATCGACGGATGTTGCAAATCGCCAAAGATTGGGCTTATTTGGGTGAATACCGTAATCTTGATGATGAGTTAGCGGCGATCGAAGCGGTCAATCTAAAATCGATTCGAGAGGTTTTGGATGCTTACCCCCTCAGCAATTATACAACAACAGCCTTTGGCCCCTGTTCGGCAATTATTTAAGCCTAGCGAATCTCGAACAATTGCCCGTTACTCCCTTAGATATAGAGCAATGCGAAAACTGTTTTCGCTGCGTTTTGCAGGGAGAAATTAAAATATAATTTAGCAAAGATGTACCTTTGCTTTTCACCTCGATAGTTTTTTCGCTCGATAGTTTTTTCGCTCGATAGTTTTTTCGCTCGATAGTGATGACACTTGCTTGACAATTAGACTAGAGCTAGATAACAACGGAGTAACAAGGGAACGAAGTTGTTTAGAACTTGCTACGAAGTTTATCAACGAGGTTGATTATTTCAACCGTTAAGTTATTTAGAATCCTCTTCTGAATTAGCAAGATTTGAAGAAGTAGTCTGTTTTGCTTTGAGTTCTTCCACAAGCCGTTTCATATCCATTGGTAATGGCAGACTCCACTCCATCAATTCAGATGTTCTAGGATGTATTAATTGCATGGAAAAAGAGTGTAAAAAAGGGCGATTAGCCCCTGGAAGTAAAGGGTAATACGGTTTACCATGGACAGGGCGATTATAGATTTTTTCTCCACAAATAGGACATCCAATTTCACCAAGATGAATTCGAATCTGGTGGGTTCGTCCGGTTTCCAGAGAGCATTCTACTAAACTAATCTCCCCCCAAGTAGCTTTCGTGGAAATATGAGTTATCGCTTTTTTACCAGAAATTGTTTTCGGATCTTGAATCTCCTTGGAAGCACTACCCCGCCGGCCATCTCCTCGATCGTCAACGAACCAGGAAACTATTTTTTGATCATCAGGTTTTCCATGAACTAAAGCCAAGTAGCGACGCTCAACTTCATGAGACCGAAACTGTTTTTCTAAATCGATTTTAACTTCGTTTGTTCGAGCAAATACGACCAAACCACTGGTATCTCGATCGATACGATGAACAGCATATATTCGATCCCGGCCAACCCCAAGTAGAAACGCTACTCGATCGAGAGCAGTATAAGGGAGATATTTTTTCCCTTTCAGTCCGAATTCTTTCGCTTCTTCTTCATGACGCATGGTTGTAATCCCCGTAGGCTTATTGATTACAACAAGATCATCATCCACATAAACTATTTTTGGTTCAAGCTCTTCTGGAAATTCATATTTCGATTGTTGTTTCTTTTTCTCTAGTGATGTTTTATGTTCCTCGCGATTTATTAACGATGGGTTCTTTCGGGAATTCTGATGTGTAATTTCTTTTTTGCTCGCTGTTTGATTGGATCGGTCTTTAGGAGTAGATTTCAGTGAAGAAGATTCCAAAGAAGAAGATTCCAAAGGAAAAGATTCCAAAGGAGAAGGCTTTGATTTATTGAAATTTGTTGTGGTATTCGATTTTTTAGTTGTAGTGCTAGCAGTCGAAGAATTGTTTGGATTCTGACCATCCTCAATTTCATTTTTGTTGTTTTTTCGGAAAAGATGAACAGGGATTTCTAAAATTTTCCCTATCTTCACGCGCATCGCATCCTGTGTTACTGGTTGTTGATTATAGCGTATAATTCGTTGAAGAATGATCTTTCTAGCTTCTGACCAAGGAATTTGCAATCGCTCTCGGATCACGGCAGCGACGGTTTTGCCCGATTCCCGAGATTCGATGATGATTTTAACCATGCGTAAACGCTTTTTTGGTGATTTCTCAGCTGAGTTTTGGTTGGTTCTGTTTCTTTTCAAAGCTTTTGTTCCTGAGCTTTTACATAAATTTAATTTACAGGTCTAAAAAGACCTTCTAGTTTACTCTCAATATAATCAAGAAAACAATATTGAGCCTATCTTTATTTCTTTTCTTGTTCCATATTTTGGGATGGGGGATCGGATTTCGGATTGGTGTTAAACCAAAGTGGATTCATTTGTTTAACTGGAACAAATCCAGTTATTTCCATCATACCAACTAATTCTTTTTCCCGATAGACTTCAATTTCTGAAGCTCTTAAAATTCCTTCAAAATTATGTAACTTTGTAATAACTAATATTTGATTATATTCTTTTTTCGTGTTACGGTCGAGAAGTTTGCTATGGATTTTGGTCAAATATCCATAATTGGTATCAAATATTAAATGAATCGGACGCATTCCCTTTTTCAAGACCCTAAGCGCAACGAGGTGTTGTTCTTTACCCTCTTTTCCCAAGTCGACTTTCGCTACTTCGTAACTTGGATCGGTTAACAAAGAGGTTAATTGATACAATTTTTGCATCTCCAACCCGATGTTCACTTCCTCAGCTGTTTCTTTTGAGAGCGGAATTGCTTTCCCTCTTGATAATAATACCGATTGATTCCCGTTTCGAACACGAATGATTGGTTCTTGTTGATCTTCAATAAACATTTCGTTCCGCACTTTGTCTGGGAATTGATAGACCGATTTAGCAGTAAAACTAATTTTTTTCCCAGATGAATTGATTGTTCCTTTCATCGATACTATCGCCGCATCGCATTTGGATAATTCAGTAACCCCCCCGTGAGCTTGAATAGCTCGCTTCAGAATCGATTCGACCGTATCTGCTGCTTCAAGAGACCCTGTAAACATTAAAACCAGCAATATATTCAAACATATGTGACTTTTCATATTCATTCACCTTTTGATATTTGGACATCTAGATAAAAGTTGGTAGAAATATTTGTAGACTCGATAATCTAGAATTGATCATAAATCAATCGGATTATTTGTTAAAAACGGTATAGAATGAATATGATAATAAAAATAAAGAAATGAAATCTGTATGTATTCTTTGTTAATGTATATATAAGTAATAAAAAATGTAAATAATTCTTTTTAATTATAAATATGTAATGAATTTAATTGGGTTTTTATATCTTTATCGTTAAATATTTCATGAAGTTGCTTCATTTTTTGGAAACTGGGAACTTACCATTCCTATAATTAATCATCTATATGTATGTTTAACTATACTTTAATAAGAGCAAGGAAAAATTATGACCGTGGACCAAGCCTCTAAGTGTGCAGAAATGCTTCAGGCAATTGCTGAACCAAATCGATTACTGATTATTCAATGTCTTTTGGATGGCCCAAAAAATGTAACTGATTTACACAAGATGTTGTCAGTAGCTATTGTAAATGTTTCGCATCATTTGGGAGTGTTGAAAAAAGATCGATTGGTTCAAGCAGAAAAGAAAGGGAGATTTGTTTTCTATTCCCTCAATCCGGAATTTTTTAATTCTTTGGATAGTCGAACTTATCTCAATCTGGGTAAATGCCGAGTTGAATTCTGTGGGGATACTGCTGTAGTCAATAATCCCGTGAGCTGAAACTGGGCTGATCATTCGTCCCTGAAAGCACCAAACTATAGTTAAGTTCGAGCCTAAAAAAATGAACTAAATCGTTCTTAAATGAATGAAGTTAAATGAATGAAAAAAATGTTCCAAAGGAATTATAATAAATCTTTAAATGTAATTTCACTTCTATGAATTCATTTGAAAATCTAGGTCAAATTTTTTAGTTCTGGAAGGGTCGAAAAGATAATCTTCCCTTCCATTGACAAGGTGAAAAATATTGATTCGATTTAATAAGCTATTGAAACCCAATTTTTTTCTCGAGCAGATTTAAGAACGGCGTCTAACACGAGTTGGGTCTGATAAGCGGAACGGAAATCGGGTTGCGCATTGGTGCCACTCTCTAAGGCAGCGATGAAATCTGCAACCTGATGGATAAAGGTGTGTTCATAGCCAATTTGTAAGCCTGGTACCCACCAATTTTTCATATAAGGATGTTCTCCATCCGTCACATGGACCGATTTCCAACCACGTGTTAAGGAATCCTCTTTGTAATCAAAAATAGATAGTCGATGTAAATCGTGGAGATCCCAAGCGAGTGAGCCGTATTCTCCGTTGATTTCTAGAGTAAAGAGAGCTTTGTGACCACGAGCGTATCTAGTTGATTCAAAAGAAGCAAGAGAGCCATTGGCAAAACGACCCATGAAGGTACATGCATCATCGATCCCAACTTTTTCGACTTTGCCGGTAAGATTGTGTTTTCTTTCTTTCACAAAAGTTTCTATCAGTGCACTAACCGTGGAAAGAGGCCCATTAAGCCACATTGCCGTATCAATACAATGGGCTAATAGATCACCTGTAACCCCACTTCCTGCTGAAGCAACATCCAAGCGCCAGAGAGCTGCGCCACCTTGGGGAAGCTCGGGATTTATAGTCCAATCTTGAAGAAAATTAGAGCGATAATGAAAGATCCGCCCAAGTTTTCCAGAATCAATTATTTGTTTAGCCAACGTAATTGCGGGAACACGGCGATAATTATACCAAACCATATTTGGAACTTTTGCTTTTTCGACCGCTGACACCATTTCCAATCCTTCTTCTGCATTCATGGAAAGGGGTTTTTCACATAAAATCATTTTTCCAAACGCTGCGGCATGCTTAGAGATCTCTGCATGGAGATGATTTGGGGTGCATATATCTATAACATCAATATCTTTTCGTTCAACCAGTTTTTTCCAATCGGTTTCCGTAGATTCGTACCCCCAAGTAGAAGCAAATTCTTCCACTTTGTTTTTATCTCGAGCACAGATCGCTTTGAGCACTGCTCGGTGTTTAAGAGGGAAAAACTGATTTACTTGTCGATACGCATTCGAATGAGCTCGGCCCATAAAACCGTAGCCAATCATGCCAATATTGAGAGGTTTCAACATTATTTTCCTTTCCAAAATTAATTATTTCTTTACTGGATGTTTTTTTACTGGATCATAATAAAAATCAAATACTATTTTTGCAATCTGAGCACAAAATTGGTTGCCAAGATTATCTGGTTTCCAGGAACGATCTTTATTCTGATTAGTAAAAACCACTAGAATGATGGGACCACCTGGAAATTCTAATATTCCTCCATCGTTCCTAGCATCATTTACCGATCCTGTTTTGTGATATACTCTCACCGAAGTGGGTAATAATTTGCTAAACTTATCCCGATCATCGCAGCTTGAAAGGTGTGACATCATTGCTTGAGAAGCTTTTTTGGAAATCATCTTGCCTTGATAAATCTGCTCGAAGATCTCTAACATTTCGCGAGCGGAACTTGAACCAAGACCGTATTTTTCCGTTCTTTTAGAGTCGACTGAAGTGGTACTTCCTTTATATACTTTTGCATTAATTTTTGTTTCTTGAAAACCGAGTTTCACCATTCGTTGATTCGTATTGCCAATCCCGATTTTTTCCAAAACAACGTTGGTAGCCGTATTATCGGAATAAACTATCATCAATTCAATATAATCGCGTAAACTTAGTTTAGCGCCTGGGGAGAAATGGTTTTTCAAAATACCACTTCCCCCAACTAATTCCTCTTTTTTCAATTCGATCAATTCGGATAACAGTATTTTCCCTTCTTCTGCTTGAGCATAGGCTTCGATCATAATGGCGACTTTGATAAGCGAAGCTGTGGGCATAACTTCGGTTATTTGATAGCCTAGTGTTTCCCCTGTTGTGAGATTCTTTAAAGCAAAGGAGACTTTCCCTAGATGATTTTTTCTCAATTCAGTAAGTTTTTCTGATAAAACAGAAAGTTTAGGAATAGGATCATTTTGGGATGGTTTGCTTGCAGGAAGAGGGATTTTAGATTGCTTTTTGGGTTGAGTTTTTTGAACTGGAATAACCTGGGCATCAAAAATAAATGGAGCTGAAAGTGAAGCATTTAACCATGTTGAGTGGGGATAATCAATCAAGGACTCATTAAATTCTTCTGAAACTGTTTCCAAAGAATCAGAAGAACCTAAAGAAAAAAAACAGATCACCGTCGATAACAAGAAAAGCAAAAGGAGATATTTCATTATTTCAGAACCATTTTATTTCAAATCCCATTAGCAGTTTCACAGGTGGAGTTTTTTTAGAATCGTTGCTTGTCAAAAATTACATTGCGTATTTTTGTCGCAATCGGTCGAGGAATTTCTTGCTATCCGCGGTGACGTTCCAGGCATCCGGCCAGAAACAAAGATCAACACACCACCAATCATTGGGGACACCACTTTCCAATAACATTGGCACCAATTCATCGAAGTTGAGAATCCCTTTACCGAAAGGAGCATGAGTACTAGTATTATGTTCATTTAAGGTACTATCCGAATCGATCAAATGAACGTGAGTGATTTTTCCCTTCAATTGTTGTAATAATTCCTTTGCTCCACCAGGTAAAATTTCCTTTTCGCCAAGATGATTCGCACCTACTGCTGCACACATATGGGCATGGCACGTATCGAATAAGACTCCAAAGTTTGGGTTATTCCGATGAACACGTACTTCATTGACCAATGCTAATATTTCTGAGGGTTTATTAATCGGAAATCCAGGTTCAAATTCCCAGCAAATATCGATCCCGCGACTAGCAGCGAGCTTGGAACATAAATCAAAAGCATTAACCGCTCGATCAAATGCAGTGGCGAATGGTACCCCGGATTGAACAAAATTTTGAATCGGTTCAACAGTATCAACCCGAATGGTTTTAATCCCAAGATCCTCCGCGAAAAAGAGGTTTTTAGCAAATGCAGCAATATAAGGACCACTATCAGCAACCGTAAGTAATTTTTGCGACCACAAATCTGCTGCTAATGCCGAAAATTCCAGACCATGTGCTTGAACAGACTTCTTGAGCTGTTCTCGTTTTGCTTTTGTATCAAGAGTATCGGGACTTGGATGTGGATTAAAGCCTCCCAATTCAACCCCTTCGTAACCGAGATCTTGAAGTTTGTGTAGAATTACATGAAAATCATTGGTCGGATGTTCTTGGTTAAAAATATATGCCCATGTTCCGATGGAGAGTTTTGCTTTCATATCGATTGTCCTTTTTATAAGTAAAAACCTTTCGATTAGTTTAGGAAAAATAGAAAGGCTGCGAAGTCCCATTCTAAGAAATTAAATAATTGATTAAAGATGGTCACGTGAAATTTCATTGTAATTCTATTGAACTATTGGAATAAACTTGAAAAACCAGACTGGTTAAAACTATTATTTAGGTTATTAAAAGAATAAGTGAAAATGGTAATGCGAACTTAACGAAAAGATAGTATGAGAATACTCAAACTCAACAAAATAAAATGTGATCAGAGCGGAATAACTTCCTGTCGAAGTTAAAATCGTTCAATTTCATAAAAATGCTCTAAATAAACGAAAGGCAAAAGCGAACTTTTTTAGAAGAGATTACTCTTAATTTTATTATGAAGATTAAAATGGATAACCTAAACTTGAATTCAATGAAACTATTTTCTTCAACTTCTCAAACGGAGGGGAGCAACTTGAATCAAATCTCAAACCAAACATCAAGTTTTGATCGGTTAGCAGAACGTTCGTTGGAAGTCTGTAAGCTGAATCATGAAAATGAAGTTGAGATTAACTTGGATCGTTCGAATTCAGAAAACCGAAAAAATCAGGTTTTAATTTCTATAAGTGATAACCTTTTGCGAGAGGGTCTAAATAACTACTTTAAAGAGCACGGATTTTCGGTAACCTTTACTCCAAAAGGGGATGAAATTCGAAAAATAGTTCGCGAAGAGAAGCCGCACGTAACGATTATTTCGGTTGATGGTCGCTCTTTAGAAAGTGGTTGGTTGATTTGTAAGAAGCTTAGAATGGAAAATCCTGACGCAAAAATTGTATTACTCGGATCAAAACCTTCCGCAAAATTCGAGCGATTTGCTAATTTTCTTGGAGGTATTTATCTTTCAACCGTTTCATCTTACCAAATAATTGGTCAGATTGCCCTTGGAAAAACACATAAGGATCGAGATAAAACCTTAATAGGAAATACGAGTTTGTAACTAGAAAATTAATGAACAGAAAATAAAATGGGATCGCCTCGGCCTCTCTTAAACATAGCTAATCTCAATTATGTTTAAGAGAGATTTTTATTTAATCATGCAGCTTGGGACGAAATATTTGTACTATTCGTTAAATCAGTAGTAACTGGAGTATCTGAGTTCCCGGAGTGAATCTTATTTTCGATCAAATTTAGCAGTTCTCCAATGGTGTTCACTTGTTGAAGTTCAATATGATTTAACCGAATTTGGTAAGTTCCTTCGATTCTCATGATAATACCTACTAAATCAACTGAATCTAATCCTAAACTTTCTTTTAATGAAGATGCTTCATCCAAATGATTTACATCAACATCTGTATCTTCAACTAAAAACTGTTTTAATTTATCTAAAATTTCTTGTCGATTGACCATACATACCTCCAGTTTTAAATTTAATAATCCTTTTTAATCTTTGGGACTTTTCTTGTCAAGCGATTTATAAATCCCATCCTTAAAAGACATATAGACATTCTTCGGTAGGAAACCCACAAGGGTATAAAGAAAATCCATAAAGGATGGGGAATTGGTCAAAATAATAAAAACGGAGAAAGTAATTAACCTGAGAAAGGTTTTAAATTGGGATTGATTTTTTTAGATTGGCAAGCTAGTAACAGGCCGATTTTTAACCTGTCGAGGTGAAAGAAAATGGGCAAAACAAAAAATAAAAAAGAAATCAGTTACGATAATTATCCCTTAAAAAGATTAAAAAAAATTGTTTTAAGTCTGGGAGTTAAAACTGTAATTTTTGGGATCTTGGTTTGTTCATTAACCCCAATCGTAACGAAGGCTGAAGAAAATGATCCACTTCAGTTACAACGGAAAAGTGCAGAAAGACTTTTTCACCAAGAAAACTACACCTCTGCAATTCCGATTCTCGAAAATATTATTCGAACCCAATCTTCGTCGTTAACAGCAGATAAAATGGATACTTTATTTTATCAGGAATTATTAGCTCAGTCGTTAGCGAAAATAAATCAATTCGAACGTGCCTTACCCATGATGGAATCGATTTACAAAACAAGATTACAAACATATGGAAAGGAAAATCGTTCAACAATCCGATCAGAATTTCGATTGGCTAGCATGTATCAAGATATGGGAAATAGTGAGCAAGCAATCCGGTTATTTGATGAATGTATCCCATTATCTCGAAAAATAATTGGTAAACTTGATCATACAACGATCGTTTCACTGAATAATGCAGCATTTGCATATCAACAAAGGGGCGAAAACGAAAAAGCATTGCAACTGTTGGAAGAAAGTTTTAGTTATTGTAAAGCAACCTACGGAATCGATCATGTTCTGACGCTTCGGATAATGAATAATGTAGCTGGGGCGTATCAATTGGTGAAACAACCGAAGAAAGCGATCGATTTATTTGAGCGATGTTATAAGCAAGCTCGAGCAAAAATTGGTCCAAATAAACCTTTGACGTTGCAGATATTAGCAAATCTCTCTCAGATCTATTTAGAAACAAAAGAACCAGGGAAAGCAGTTTCCTTACTAGAGAAATATTTTGAGGAATTTCCAGGACAAACTCAAGCAGCGGACCCTCTCATTTTGCCGATTTTCGAAAATTTAGAACAGGGGTATTTACAAAATGGCCAAAGCACGAAGGCAGTTCAATATCTAGATAGATATGTCGAGTATCAGATTAAGCAGAATCAGATGGGGAATCCTGAAACCTTGAGATCTTTGAGTCAGCTTGCACATATTTATACCGATAATCGCCAATTTGATCAATCGATTCAACTATTACAACAAGTGAGCGATATTCAGATACGTAAATCGGGGGTAACTTCGATCGATTCGCAGAATTCCATGTTTCGACTAGCCAATGCTCTTCTAGCAGCAGAACAGGGCCAACGAGCGATTTCCACGTTAACATTATTAGATCAGAACATGGTTAATCAGTTCGGAGAAAGCGATCCAAGACGATTATTTATACTGCACTTTTTAGGCCAAGCTCTGCTAAAAACTAAACAAGGAGGAAAAGCGATTCCTTTATTGGAGCGGTGTCTTACTCTGCGTGAGAAAGTATTGGGAGAGTTCGATAAAGATTCTCAATTAACGCGGATCCTTTTATGTGAAGGTTATCTCGAAACCAATCAGATGAGCCGTTCCATCGAAGTTGCTAAAGCAATTTTGCAAAAATTACCCGGAAAAGCCGACAAAAATACTCAGAAAGAGATTCTTTTGTGGGCTTCGCAATTATTTGCTAGAACTGGTCAATCGGCGTTAGCGGAACAGTATGCTTTAGCGTATAAAAAATTGACTCAAGAATCTGTAACAGCGTCGCTGCCCGATGAACAATTAACCTTATTACAGCAAGCGGAAGCAAAAAAACAAGCTGGGGATTGGATCGAAGCGATTTCCCTTTATCAAAAAGTGGTCAAAGCGATGAAGAAAAAACAAGGGAAAGACGACCCAGAAACACTCCGGCAAATGCATACCCTCGGCGAAATGTATCTGAATGCTGGAGAAACAAAACTATCGATTGCAACTTTGGAAGAATGTTTTAATGGGCAAGTAAAAAAAATAGGAGCGAACGATCCAGAAACATTAAGCACAGAAGATCTGCTGGGCCAAGCTTATTATCGTCATCAAGATTTTGCTAGAGCCAAGAATATTTTTGAAGAGGTTGCGCGCACTCGATCTCTAAAATTAGGGGATGATCATCCTGAGACATTGGCTTCAGCGGAACATTTAGGAAATGCCTGGTATAGGCTTGGAGAACCAAACCGAGCGGTGTCGATTTGGGAACATGTGTTAAATCGAATTGTGGCCAAACAAGGGGAAGATCATCCTCGCGCTTGGGAAATAAAGCAACAGCTGGCACCTGCATATCAAAAAACGGGGAGATTAGCTCTAGCGATTCCTCTATGGGAGCAATGTGTTGTCAAAATGAGAGTTCAATTTCCAAATGGAAGCCCGAGACGATTGGAAGTCGAGGAACATCTTGCTCAAGCGTATCTCGAAGTAAATCGTTTTGCGGATGCTTATTCGTTATTGGTTCCGATCTGTAATAATCGAAAACAGGATCTTAAGGGGCATGAGGAAGATTACATTAAAGATCTTAGTGGTTTGGCGGAATGTTTATACAGATCCAAACAGTATCCTCAAGCAGAATTTCCTATGCAAGAGGCTCTGGATAGACAGGAGAAAATCGCCCCAAAAAGTTGGCAAACTGCTAAATTGAAAACTCAATTAGGGGCTATCTTACTTAACGAACAAAAATACTATCAAGCAGGGAAAATGTTATTAGGTGGTTTCCAAGATTTGCAAAAACAGAAAAAGAACATCCCTATCGATCTCCGGGAAAAAGTCTTAGAAGAGACTCTCGATCAATTGATTCAGCTCGCAAAAGCTACAGGAAATAAAGAACAAGCTCAAAAGTGGATCGTAGATCGTCAAGCGATGAGAAAAGAGAAAAATTCAACGGTAAACAAATAGAGATAAGCGAAATTTATACCAATGATTCAAATAAATAATCAAATTTAGATAGTGCAAGTTATAATAGAGCTTGCACTATCTAAATTTATTAGTAAGGGGAGATTTCGCTAAACCCTGAAATAAAGAAATTCCTTTAATTCAAAGTAATATTTTTCTCGTTTTTACCCGATTTGACAGTGATCGATTCGGGAGTTGTTTTAACCGATTGATAAATCTTATTAACAGGAACGTAATGGCCAGGCATACTTGATTTACCATATGCTTTACTGGCTTTTTCTTTCTCTTCCGCAGACATTTTTGCCATCTGTTTTTGCATCATATCTGCAGTATTCATTCCTGATTGAGGGAGTGGGTCTATGGTGATTTTGCATTCCCCAGCTGGAACCTCAACAGAATAGGTTCCATCTTCTTTGATTTGTGCAGGAACCTGGCCTTTATCTCCCGTGGAGATAAAAGTTATTTTTCCACCTGGCATTGGACCATCTTTTGTGCTTATCTTTCCATAAACAGTGCCTTTAGGTCCCCCTCCCCCTCCTCCAGAGCAACCAATGATTAGCATCGAAAGAGAAAAGAATATAAAACTTTTTAATTTTGTAAGTACCATCATTACCTCTAATTAAATTCCAATGTTTTTGACTAATTTAATCTTAGAAAGCTTGAATTGAGTAGACTAGACCAAAAATTCAAAAAAGTATTTATAATATCGCTAATGGAATTCAATTCGATAGTTCGAATGATTCATTGAGCTAACGAATGTGAATGAAATCTTAAGAAAATTTTAAGGTTGTAACCAAATCAAAACCAAGAAAAAAACCAGTCAATAATCCCAATTCTGATTAGAGAGATTATAAACTGGTTTTTGATTTATTCAAATGGACAAAACTAATTTTTGACCTTACCAATCCGATCCTAAAACTAAGCCATCATTGGGAATGAGAGCTAAAGCCCAAGAGTATTGAGAAATGCCAGCAGCAACATTTCGTACTGACCCATCCCCCAATCCTACCAAAATCCCACCAGAGGATAATCCATGGACAGTGAGAATATTGCAATTATTGGTGGTTGGTTTAATTTGTGGGAGTGGGACGGAAGTAATATTCGCAACCGTGAAAAAGGTATTATTATCTTGATTAGGGAAGGTGCTAGGAGCGTATCCATTCGAGTAGTTGGACTCGAAAGCACGTGAATATTGACCGTTACAATCCGACATGTGTTCCATTAAAGAAATCGTATTCGATGTCCCATCTTGCATAATAGTTTGCAAAGCTCCAGTGGGACCAACAGTCCAACTGTAGACGTTACTATTATTTGGACCATAAACAGCAAGATTAGAAACGTAACTGTTTAGAGGTCGACCATCCCCTGGTTGATAGGGGTTTCCGCTCGCTGTTGGATCGGCAGGTGCAATGAACGTTTTAGGGGCAGGTGTATAAATGTACCAAGAATCCCCGGTGGTATTATT
>JAKBAI010000074.1 GCA_021809185.1 Planctomycetota bacterium | reverse complement strand
AATTTCAACCCACTCCAGTGTTATTGCCTGGCGAATAGCTGGAAGGAACGGTCATTCTTGGACATTCGCTTGATACTTCCGCCAATCTGCTGAATAGTAATTTCCGCATCATTATCTTCCGTCGCATCGATAACTAGATCCCCCATAGGATTATCGAGTCCCTGAGATTTGTACCAATAATAGGCCCCTCCCGCAAATAAAACACAGAAAAATAGCAACAATACCAGCGAACGCCCCCGCGAAGCGGTAGAATGATGTTCCGAGGGTTCGCGCTGGCCAATTGGCTGGTTCGAGTTATTCGTCGGAGGGATAAGATTAGCAGGGGCGTTGCTTATTGGAGCTTGCCCGGAAATCATCCCCGTTTGGATCGTTGGGAATTTGGGTGGGAAAGCTGGGACATTAACAGCTGACGATGGAAAAGCTTCTGATGATAAATTGTTGTTGAACGTTGCGGGGGAATTAGCGTTAAACAGCGGATTCTTCGCCACAGGAGAACTGAGAGGAGCGGCAGAAGATGGTATAACCCCATCTTGAGATCCATGCGGAGGAGGAGAAAAATGACCGAACGGTACATTTGCCGGAGCAATATTCGAACCTGGCGGCGGGGTGATCATGGCTCCGGTTCCCGAAGGGATCTGTCCTCCTGAATGAACTCCTGGTTGAACGGCTCCAGTAATACCTGGAAAATTCGATTGATTGGCGGTATCCTGCTCTATTCCAGGGAATGGGGAAAAGCGGTTCGGTGCCGTATCCCCAGAACCCGGGCTTGGAGTATTCAATTCCTGTTGAGAAGGATAAGAAATGGTAGTACCTGGTCGAGAAAAATTCGGATTAGAACCTGGATTTCCTTGGAGATTCAAAGAATTTGCAGATGAGGAATTTGCAGGGATCGATTGCAACATGGTCTCTAATTGATCGACCACTTGATCGGTCGAATCTGGTCGACTAACCTTGTCTTTGGCCAACAATTGCATGATTAAGTCACTTAATTCTTGTGGGACTAGAAGATTGAGTCTACTTGGCGGTTGCGGGTGAAATAGCTCCAGATTTCTGATAATCGCCATAATGTTCGCCCCACCAAAAGGACGATTCCCGGTTGTCATCAGATACAGAATGCAGCCAAGGCTAAAAAGATCGGAACGATGATCGAGTTGATCCCCACGCGCATGTTCTGGAGACATAAACGCAGGGGTACCCAAAATAAAACCTGTTTGAGTCAAATTCTGGTTGATATCGGTTCGACGAGCTAGTCCAAAATCGAGAACTTTTACACGCCGACGAGATCCTTCTAGCCAGATATTGGCAGGTTTAATATCTCGATGAATTAACTTTTTATTATGGGCTGCGGCAAGTCCTTCAGCTATTTCCATTCCAATACGAATTGTTTCTCGAATCGGAGGAATGGCATTTTTTTCCAGGTAACCTTCTAATGTCTCCCCTTCCAAAAGCTGCATGATTATATAAAGCAGCCCTCGTTCTTCCCCTACCTGATAGATCGTTACCACATGATCATGATTGATTTGTGCTGTGGCTCGAGCTTCCAACAAAAACCGTTCTTTGCCAATTTGCTCTAAATTATTCGACTTTAATACCTTCAATGCCACGCGCCGATGAAGGGTTATATCTTCGGCTTCGAAGACAACACCCATTCCACCAGCCCCAAGCTGGCGAATGATTTTATAATTACCAACTTGCGTCAATTGTTGCAGATCAAAATCGCTATCGATTTTAGGTATCATTTTTTCCTATACAAATAATTGAATGGTTATGTGTTACTTTTATCCTGGCACAAATTCTTATTCGTTCATTCAATCACTCTTTTAATTTAGTATCTTTATCCATTTTTGGAAACCCATTTTTATCGAGTACCCATTGCAATTCCTTAATTCGTCATCTGTTCTCTAGAAGAAATACCCTAAGTTTACTAACTAGGTTTCTCATTTTCTTTTGGGGAGCCGTAGCTGTATTCGGAGTATTCCTTAATCTTTGCACTTCTTTTCGGCTCAAGATATTCCTCTTTCAAATTTCGAGACTCTTTTATCGAGATGCCCAAACTCGAAACCATCGTTAAGACTACTTATTTGTAAAAGAAATTTCATTTTTATAATTTCGAGCGATAAAATTCCTCATTTCGATGAATTATTCGTCCTTCATTCTGATTCAGTTCAAGACGTTCTAATCAGTAATCTAATAGAATTAAAGATCGAATCGAATGATTCATTCAAAGATTAGACTCCTTTTTCTCGCACGTTATACTCTAATTTCCATCGTTGATGCCCATCTCTGCTGATAAACCAAAGCTCCAACTGCCCCACTTCGTTCAGCTTGGAATGTAAATGCACAGGTACTTTTTGCCCTTGGTTATTATCCGCTGAGAGAGTTGCAGAAACGATACTTAGTTCTTCGATCGTCTCCTCCCAATCTTCAATCATAGTGCCGATAGCATCCTCATGTCGAACGGTGGACCCTAGAAACCTAAATTCGACCGGTTCTCCGATCGAGAGGAAGAATTCTTGTTTCTGCAAATCGTTTGAAGTTCCTTCCTCCATTCCGAAAGGGACCACGCAGAGAGGCTTGATAGGCGGCGACATCCCAGGAACACTGGGAGTAGGGACAACCACACCGATATAATAAGATCGAGCCGTTCCCCCCCGGATTCGAATTCCCTTTCCTCTGCGAACATGCCCATAATACGCTGCTCCTCTGGCAACGGCTAAGTCAAAATCGCTTTCTTGTAAAACCTGCAAAGGCTGCGCGGAATCCTCTTTTCGCCACCGATTCAACTGTTCGATCAACCGTTGTCGTAATAAATTGGCTTTAAAGACTCCTCCATTGAATAAAACAGCTGACGGGAATCTTTTTTGATGCAATTCATTTCCCTTCCTCTCCGCAGAATTCTGAGCCAAACGGATCGTGTTTGCCTCTTCTGCATTCTGTATCGCCGCTAGTTGTCGAGATAAAAAGAAGGCAAGATGTTTTGAAATAGCGGGGTCAGAAACGAAAGGGAGACCCATCTCTTGCAGCCCAACCAAATTCGATTGTGTAGGCTTTGTATTCGCTTCACATAGTGGCAAAAACCCATCAAGCAACACTTTCTCTAGCTCAGCTCTCGTCAATTCAGTTTTGATCGCACCACCAATCACTTTGCTACCCCGCCCAAGAATCGTTATCGGAGCATTCATTATTTTATCATCATTCAGAATCGTCTCTTTGGCTTGGCGGGAAGCATGGCTCAACATGAGTCGTTGCCCTGCATCCAGTTTAACCCCTTTCTCTGACAGCTTTTGAGCAAGCATATGGGCCAAGGCCAAATCCATATTATCTCCGCCAAGGAGGAGATGATCGCCAACCGCAACTCGCGACAGTGCCAATGTCCCCTTCTCCTCGGTAACCTGAATCAGAGTAAAATCGGTTGTTCCACCGCCCACATCGGCTACTAATATGAGATCCCCAACCTTCACCACTTCTCGCCATTTTTCTCCCAAGCTATCGAGCCAAGCATAAAATGCAGCTTGAGGTTCTTCGAGAAGAGTTAGATTTTCAAATCCCATTTTTTGCGCTGCTTCAATCGTTAAATCTCTAGCTACGGCATCAAAGGAGGCCGGAACCGTCAAGATGATTTCCTGATGTTCCAGATGATACTCCGGAATTTCTTTCCCTATCTGATGATTCCATGCTTCACACAGATGTTTCAGATAAAGAGTACTGGCCTCTAACGGAGAAATTGTTCGAACTCCAGCAGGAGATTGAGAGGGTAAAATGGGTTGCCGCCGATCGACTCCATGATGACACAACCACGATTTCGCAGAAGAAACCAACTTGATGGGTACTTGAGAACCAAAATTTCGAGCAAATTCCCCGACACAATAGTCCCGATCTTTATCCCAAGGAAGCTGAAGACTCCCCTTGGGCTGATCACTTTCCGCCGGTAAATACAAAAAAGAGGGCAAGAGATTTCTCGATTCAACGATTCCGCTTTTAACAACTTGCGGAATGGGCATTAACTGCACATCTGCCTTTTCTCCGGCCCCGGTATCCAGATACGCGAGCGCACAATTCGTTGTCCCCAAATCGATTCCAACAATAAATCGAGACTTCGACACGATCACTCCTCTCTCTTATTTCTTATTTACCATTTGACTACCTTTTGATCCCAAATATCAGCGGACAAAAATCTTTTTTGAAATCTTTTAAAGAATATCATTTTTGTGAATTTCGCTTTTTGATCTATTCTACGAACCTTAACAAAATCATCTGACTTAACTTAGTTCTATAATTGTTGCTTAGATAGCTCCATTCATGAGTAATCTAGTTGCCTGAGCGATATCCGGACAGCGCATGAGCGATTCTCCGACAAGGACAGCCTTCAGTCCATGCCTTTGCAAAAGTAGCCAATCATCATGATGGCGAATACCGCTTTCACTCACCACCAATCGATCTTTTGGTAATAATGGAAGTAATTCAAGTGTATGGTTCAAATCGGTTTTAAAGGTTGATAAATCACGATTATTTATCCCAATTAAACGACAATTCAGATCGATCACTCGCCTTAACTGATCTCTCTGGTGAAATTCGACCAGCACATCCAATCCAAGCTCGGTTGCAGCTCGGTAAAGAAAGGACATTTCAGAATCAGATAATAATTCTGCGATTAGTAAAACAGCATCCGCCCCTGCCAATAAAGCTTCATAAAGTTGATAACAATCAATGATGAAATCCTTTCTTAACAGTGGCAATGCGATCCCTTCTCGAATCTGAGTAAGATAACCCAAATCTCCTTGAAAGTAAGGAAAATCTGTTAATACACTAATACAAGAAGCCCCGTTTGCTTCATAGATTTTGGCAATTTGCACCGGATTAAAATCGGCCCGGATTATACCAGCTGAAGGCGAGGCTTTCTTAACTTCCGCAATTAACTTCATTCCCGTATCTTCGAGATGTCGAATAAATCCTCTCCGTTTTTTCATCGATTCAGGTACATAATCCCATAATTTTTTTATTTCGTTTTCGCTGACCTTCTGTTTTTTTTGAAAGATTTCTTGGCGTTTTGTTTCAGCAATTTCACTTAGAATATTCATCGATTCCCTTTTATCCCCTCACTATCGAGGGGAAGATTTATATACCATAATAAGTTATCAGGTAATTGTATATTCTCTATTCGAATTTGTAGAAGGAATTCAAGAGTGGATGATTTAATAGCGATTGGAATAATGATTGGTTCCATCATCAGTTTTGGAGCCGTTATATTTATTCTTTTATATTTATCTTATCGGCTACGAAAAAGATCTTTCGCTCCTAATACTACAGATCGTTTAATGGGAACGATTCACAGAGCACTAAAATCAGGCGTTCGAACCTCAGTTCCATGGAACGGAATCGCTGTTTTGATGTCGATGATCATTTACTCTCTACTTCCAGGTATTAGTTATACCCTTCTCATTTACAGTGGAGTTTTAAATCATATTTATGGGGAGAATTTTTTACCCGTTAACACTACAGTACCCGCACAATCTTCTCAAAATACTCATAATGAAAAAATCGAAAAATCGACTTCTTCAAATTCCGAGCAAAACGATCAATCGCCTGATACAAATGCCTCAACAGATGAAAATCGCTTCGAAATACCAACCTTGAAATCCCATCAGATGATAGCCCAAGCCTGGGCAACGATTATTGCTTGCCCGTTCATTCTTTTCATGTTTTATCTAAGCATTCAAACCTTCCGAAATCCTTATCTACCAAATAATCCCCTCTTTAAAATGACTGGCTTTCTAGACAAAATCATCGTCGGTTTGAGTTCGGTGTTCATCGCGATTCCGCTCTGTTATATCTGTTTTTTCTTGGCTAATTATCTTTTTTCTCTTCTTTTCCATCAAATTCCTGAGGAGCACCCGCTCACTTTGATTATAAGTAATAATCATTTTTTAGATAAACTTTTGATGTTTCTCAATGCTACAATCGCCGCACCCGCACTTGAAGAAACTCTGTTACGTGGCTTGCTCCTTTTCTGGATGACTCAAAAACCGTCCAGAAAAATAAGTTACCGTTACCGCGAGCTGATCCGCCCAGATCAGCGACACCGCTATGTCTTATTTATTGGCTTTTTATTAGTTTTTATGCAACAATCTTCCTATATCCAAGATTGGCTTGTTCATCAGAAATCAGAATCCTTTTATCGCGCGATTCTCCCAATTCTTTTCATGGCTTTATGTTTTCCCATCTATTGGTTTATCCCAAAATCAAAAAAAGTTGGCCGCTGGCTACGAATTCGTTCGCCTCAGATAGGGCATGCCATTATCGCCAGTGCTTTATGTTTTGCTTCGCTGCATTCGACCTGGCCATCACCTATCCCGCTCTTCCTTCTGGGTCTGATTCTCGGTTATATCACTGTAAGAACACAACATCTCCTTTCCGCTTATTTATTACACTTTTTATTCAATACGTTTGCTGTGATTTTATTACTAATACAGAATTGAATAATGAAACAATTCTCTAAAAAATATAAAGAAAGGTTGAAAGTTCATCGCTTAGAAATTTTTTTATGAAGAGAAGGTTTTCTCAGAAAGAAATAATATTTTTTTGAACTTTTTCTTTTTACGTGTCGTCTATTTTCATGAGGAAGCAGAAATCGTGGGAAATTTCAAGATTAACCTCTTCATTTCCCTTTCGATTTTTTAATTTGTTTTTATTCTCTCATCTTATTCAATTTTAAATCTAATTATTTTATCGTACATTTTTAGTTATATGATAATCTTTTAATCTACATCATTTTATTTAATATATTCATCCGGTTCAGATTTTAAGCTGGGGAACGAACAAAACAAACCCATTTTTTGGAATATACATTCCAGAAGACGATCTTGTAGTAAAAAAAATGGAAATACAACCCAGTTTGGATTCAGATACACTCTTTCATAGAGATTGGACGTACTTCTACCCATTTTGAGAGTTCAAATTGTAACAAGAGAGCACTTTTCCAGAATAGTGCGAACCAAAAAACCCTCTAGGTTATCCAATTTAAAGAGATTTAAAAAGAGTTTTTACAAGGATCGTTGCCAAATCTTATAGAAAATTCTTATAATATTGGTTGATTACAGAATTAATTTTCTTCAAACGCCCTGTTAGCTCAACTGGCAGAGCAGCTGACTCTTAATCAGCGGGTTGTAGGTTCGAGTCCTACACGGGGCATATAGAGAATCAAGTCTTTGCAGAATTAAAGTCAAATCAAAACTTATTTTTTCTTTTCGATTTAACCAAATTAGACTTGAGATTCCCACTAAAATGGCAATTAATTGACATTTTTGGTTTTTCCGTATTTCTGAGGACGGTAGAAATAATTTCATATCATTTAGAAGCAACACTAAAAAGATAAACTCAGAACATCTTGTTCTCGATCACCATAATAGACAGTTATTGTTCTTTAATTTAAATAATCAGAACTCCAGATACATAATCAATCTTTCGGAAAACCCAAATCGCTTCCCATGTGATTAGCTAAGCCAATCTGTTCGATTCCCCCTTTACGACCGTTATACCACAAAAACCAACAGTTATCCTTCAGGATAGCAAAAGGTTTATAAACCGCATCGTTGTCCCATTTATCTCTTCCGGGGCGAATGATGGGATTGGCAGGATGACGATGCCAGTTGGTAATCCCATCTTTAGAACGAGCAATCCCGATTTGTGCATGATTCTGATCCTGAAAACCGATATAAAACATTACGAACCAATCCTCATGCTTCACTACTTGGCAGGCCGTTACTCGTTCTTTTTCCCAGACATTTTTGGGATCAGGTTTGAAAATCGGATTGGTTTCACTCTTTGTCCATTTAAGTCCATCCGCACTGGTCGCATAACCAATTGCATTCGGTTCATACTGTTCCCCGCCAGAATACCACATTCGATAGGATTTCGCTTTTTCGTCATAAATAACATGCGGGCACATAACGGCAACCTTCTCCCAAGGCTTTTCTGGAGAAAGCACTGGACTTTTGCTCATTCTTTGCCATTTTTTGCCATCTTTGCTTGTCGCATAGCCAATCCAGGATTTACCTCGTATCTGACCGGTATACCACATCTGAAAATCGCTCCCATTTTTGATCACCACGGGTCGATTCAGATCATTCTCCCAATCAGTCTGGTCATTGGGACCTAGAACAATCTGAGGTTCGCTCCACTGAATGCCATCTTTACTTTCGACCACCGCAATGCTTTTCTTAGGACGCCACGAAAACCACATTCGAAAAACGTCCCCCTCTTTCAAAACCGAAATATCGAAACAGGTACCAAGGCGACCACCCAAAACAGGATTCTTTGGGTACTTCACCCATCCTGACGCCGTTTCAGGACTAGGTTCGTCCGCTAAAATAAGAAAAGGGATTATCGTTATTAAAACAATCAAGATATACTTCATAGAATCCTCTTTTTTAAGCAACAATTTTTCACAAATAACTCAAGAGCCAAATCTGAATATGAGTATCTAAAATCAATTATTATTGAAGTTGACCACAAAATCTTTCACAATCTGATTTTCCAGGCAATTTGTGGATATACTCACTGGTATTTTAGCAAATTGGAGTGATGATACAACCTTCTTGATTGAGAATGGCTCTGTTTGCTCCGTTCGAACACAACTTGACTAAGTTCTCTCTAAAGCAAATCGAGGCTACTAAACAAAGAAAGGCATCGGCACCATCGGGATCTTGGCGTTTCGGATCTTGGGGATTTAATCCGTAAGTAACGCAAAAATTTCTTATCTTCGGATGAAACTGAAGTTTTATTTTTTGGTTTTTCAGATATTGCTCGGCATGTTTCAAACAGGATTGCGGATTCTGTTTATAACTGCCTTTAAAACCTATAGCCTTTGCTATCGCTGCGGGATAAGTTTCAAAAGCGATTCTTTCCTCTTTATTCGGCGGATTTACGGAAGAAAGCCGAAGTTTCACTCTACCGTTTTTCTTTAGAAATTCTAGCAGAGCGGTTCCCGCTAATGTCATCGAGAAAACGTTTGGGGGTACGTATTTCATGGGTGGGCTTCCTCCAGTGGCCATATCGGTTTGACGTTTGATCCAGAAATATTTGTCACGCCAGTTTGCAAAGTTACTGAGATCTACAACCCTATCTTTGGCAATTATGTTCGTTGCAAAATTCAGATTCAGATTCTGGCTTACAAAATCTGCCCATCGATTTCTAATATAAAAAGGATTTTGTAAAAGTCTCTTTGCATAAATTGAACATTGCAGCAAGCTCATCGGGATCGAAAAGGGGAAATCAAATGAGGAAACGGTAACAGCATGGTCATTAGCCAACGATTGTGCGAGTTCGGGGATCGTCCACCCACATCGATTGTTTCTCCACGACCCCGGTGGGAATATTGCTCGATGTAATCGGGAGTTACGCCCTGTTGCAAAAATCACATATTCCTTGGATTTAAGCCTAAATGCCTCGATCAAAATGACTTTTTTTGCTTGATCTCCTGCCTTGGCAGAGGCACCAAAATCGCAACCAATAACAATTTCTAAGTCTTCAGACGAATTTCCCTGCTCGCATTTCTGAGGCACCATTTCAATATTCTTTCAAGGTTGATTGCTTCTTGATATCATCTCGATGTATTTTACTGATATTCTCGATGTTTATGAATATCACCGCCCAGAGAACAAAACATTTAATCTAAATTGAGTCCAAGCATTTTCAATGATCCTCCTATCCCCCACTGGTCAACGAGCCTTTGCGCTGTAAAATGATGCCTTAGTTTCTAATTTGAGAATACTCAACTCATCCCTAGATGATACTTTTATGGATAATTTTATGGATAATTTTATGAGACGAATTTTGATAGCGACATTTTTTTATGCTCTGACCGTCTTTTCTGTTCAGGCTCATTTCATCTGGATAGTTCCAGAAGAGGGCCAACCCACAAACGTTAAGATTATCTTTAGCGAAAATCTAATTGCAGATCAATCGGTCCCGATTGACAAAATCGCCAACACCAAACTCATGTATCGCAATAGCAACGGGAAAATAATAAATCTTGAATTCGAAAAAAGCAAAGATGCTTTGCTAACAAAAATACCTAATCTGAAAAACTCCCTTAATCTGAAAAACTCCCTTAATCTGAAAAACTCCCTTAATCTGAAAAACTCCATAGTAGCAGGCACATGCAATTACGGGGTGATGCAGTATGGAAAAGGAAAACCCTTTCTGCTTGCCTACTACCCCAAATTAATTCAAGGAGAATTAGAATCCAAAAGTTTCTCGAGCGAACTTCGCTTAGAAATTATTCCGCGCGACCAAGAAACTTTTCAGGTGTTGTTTGCTGGCAAACCGACAATGAATGCGGAGGTAGTAGTCGTTCAGAAACCGATCAAATCAGAGAAAGAAACTCTTAACACCGATGCCAATGGCATGTTCAAATTAAGTTCAACCGTTCCCGGCCAATATGGGATCCGTGCCCGCTATATTGAAACGAAATCAGGAGAGCAGAATGGCAAGAAGTATGAAGAGGTTCGCCATTATGCAACGCTGGTTTATCAACTTGTCGAACAAGGAACAAAAAAGGATACAGAACAAAAGGGGAAAAATGCGACAAATACTTCTACAAATTTTGCTCCCTTACCTCGCGGCGTCTCCAGTTTTGGAGCGGCAGTTGCCGGTGATTGGGTCTATGTTTATGGGGGGCATTGCGGTAAAACGCATTCCTATTCGACAGAAGATGTTCTAGGAAGTTTCCACAGATTAAATCTGAAGGAGGGTAAAAACTGGGAAGAACTCTCGAGCGGTCCGATAGCACAAGGTTTAGCCATGGTCTCGTATCAAGGTAAAATTTATCGTATCGGTGGTATGCAGCCTCAAAATAAACCTGGGGAAAAAGCCAACAATCTCTCATTAAAAACTTGTTCCATATTCGATCCCAGCACAAAAAAATGGGAAGATTTGCCCGATCTACCCGAAGGGCGTTCCTCTCATGATGCTGTAATCGTTAAAGATAAACTCTATGTAGTTGGTGGCTGGAAAACAACTGGGAACATCGCTAAACCCGATTGGCTCGATTCAATGCTGATGCTCGATTTAACTCAGAAACCGCTAAAATGGGAATCGATTAAACAGCCATTTCAACGTCGTGCCCTCACCGCAAGTTCCCTCAACAATAAAATCTATATCATCGGAGGACTAACCCCTAAAGCCGATTTATCTCTGGAAGTCAATATCTATGATCCTGCCAACTCAAAATGGTCGACTGGCCCCAGTATTCCAGAACCAAACAGCAACGGTTTTACGCCGGCTTCGTGCACCTTAGGCAATCGATTGTATGTAAGCACCGCGGATGGTAAAATCTATCGACTATCGGTCAAAGGAAATGCTTGGGAATCGGTAGGATCCTTGCAACAACCCCGATTTGTCCATCGTATCGTACCGACTCCCCAAGGGATGCTCTTAGCTATTGGAGGGGCCTCTCGCACTGGTAACGTGGCACTCACCGAAGCGATTAAACCATAAAAAGATTCAAGGGGTTCTCTCCTTGGCATCCTCGATGACATCTTCCTCTCTGAAAGACAGGGCGACCAGGTGAATTAACCTTATGATTTGGTGATGGTCTGGTATGCGGTATTTTGTGATTGCCCGGCGAACGCGGGAAAGAATTAGGGGGGACTCACGTTCCCCGCTCACCTTGTCTCTGTTATGGCCCGGCGAGCGGGGGGTGTTAACCCCCTGATTCTTATTGCAATGTAACCATCCCCCAATGTCCTGTTCCTCTCTGAAAGACTAGGCGAACACAGGGTGTTAACCCCTGATTCTTATTGCAACCTAAGCATCCCCGATATAACGTTGCTTTTTCGATTTGATCGCCTTCTATTTTATTCTCTGTACCAATTTCTCTGCTAATTCAGGAATAAACCCATACGATAGGGCCAGGTATTGAACCGGATGAAGAGTTCGTTTCTGAGTTCCCTGTTCGATCTGCATGCGACACGATCCGCATTCCGAAGAGCCAAAAAGATACTTTGGCTTCTTCATTTCATCGAAAAGGGGAGAGCCGATCGCCATACTATTCTCAAAATTTTCGACAGATAGTCCGTAGTGATTTGCCATGCCTGAGCAACCAACATCGATAGTCTCAACAGATAATTGTGGAATCAATTGAAGAAGCTTCGGGCCGTGTATGCCAGAACGCAAAGCCTTGATATGGCAAGGGATATGATGCCCTAACGAAACGGGAATGGGCTGTAACCGATTACTCAGACCATGTTTATCGTGTACTTGCTGTAAAAAATGAGTGAGTTCGTGGGTATGGGTGGCAACTAAAACAAAATCGGATTCGTTGCTCAATAGAAGCATCTCTTGCTGTAACATCAGAACAGCACTTGGTTCAATCGCCACAATCTCGTAACCATCTCGCACCAGATTGGCAAGCAATTTGACATTAGCTCTGGCATGGCGATAGGCGGTATCGCCATCCCCTTCGATCAATGCCGCAAGCCCCGAACTCTGCTGCCGCTCGGGAACCAGGACTTCAAACCCCAACCCCTTTAATACCTGGTAAGTTGCTTCCGCCAGAGAGGTATCATAATACGCAGCATATGTATCTAGAAAAATGGCGACTTTGCCAGAAGTTTGCGTTTGCTGCAGCTTAGCAGTAGCTTCAAGATTTGCGGAGAAATGCTCAAAATCGATGTTTTGGTCTACACCGTTCGCAGGCGATCGCTGAGAAATAGCTAGCCTAGGATCATCAGATTGTTTCTGAGTCCAACCCTTCCTACGAGCAACTTTGAAGAAATTTCGCCGTGCCAGTAACGGGATTTGCCGTTGACGGGATAACCCGAATGTTTTTTCCAGAATCCATCGAAAAATAGGATTGCGCATGACCGCATTAGCAAGGATCGGCACATTACTAGACAATTTGGCAATCGCATCTGCTCGAGCACGAAACCAACTGCCACTGTAAAAACCGTGCTCCAAGAAGTGGCTATTTTTTGTTTGGAGCATCAGCTTGGGGATGTCGACTTGGGCCGGGCATTCTTGGGCGCACATTTTACAGTGGAAACAGAGATCGGCAACCTGTCGAACCTCTTCGCTGCCAAACATCTGTCTAGGTAATTCCGAATAGATTACTTCGCGTAATAAATTGGCTTTAGCCCGGGGCGTTGCCGATTCTTTTTTTTGAATTCGAAATAGCGGGCATTGTCTTTTACTTTTCTCTTGAGTTCGACATTCACCACAACCATTGCAAGCCATGATCTGATCCAAAAAATCGTTAGTCTCCCAAAGAAGAGGCAATCCAATTTGTCGCAACGAACGATTATTATCCGGAGTTGCCGGTTCCTGTACTGTTGCTGAATCAACTTCGAAGCTGGATCGACCAGTCCCGGGGAGCAAAACATCTTCTTTTTTATCGAGATAGATCGATTTGCGTAAAGGCCAGGCGGGTCGACTCGAATCGAGCTGCACCACTTTCCCCGGGTTCCAGATATTACCTGGATCAAAAATCTGCTTAAATTCTCGATAAATCGGCATCATCGCCGCAGCTTGCTTCTCTGCCCAAGGGGTTCTGGCAATCCCCGTGCCATGCTGGCTCGTTATCGTTCCCCCCAAATCGATCACTTTTTCATACACTTCATTGGCCAGTGCCCACAATTTATCGCGATGGTCAGGTAAATCTAGATTGAGAAATGGGCGAGTGTGCATTTGACCTGTTGCGGCATGAATGAGAAACGAAGCAGTAGTATCATATCGTCGGAGGATCGTCTGAATCTCTCCAATTAGCCGGCTCAAATGATCAGGAGGAACGCCAATATCTTCAATAAATGCCAACGGTCTGGAACCTTTGCCCAAACGGTACAAACTAGGCAAAACCGAATCACGGACATTCCAGATCTGTTTTTGTTCAGACGATTCACACGCCGCAAAAGCAACGATAGACCATTGCCTCTGTTTGTGGATTCTATCAATCTGAGCAAAACAGATATCGTTCGCATCTTGTTGATTATCCATTTCCCATTCGGCAATAATAACCGCTTCCGCCGAAAGAGGGACAAACTTTTCGATTTCAGGAGCATGACTGCGGGCGAGAGCCAAGAGTCGGCGATCCATCAATTCGCAAGCACTCAGCGGGGATGAGCGTAATTCAGCAACCGCATTCAGAGCGTTTTCGAGCTGAGCGAATACAAACATCGCTACACTGCACCCTTCGGGAATGGGGACCGTTTGCAACTCGACTTCGCTGAACCAGGCTAAAGTTCCTTCGCTACCAACAAGCAATTTCGCATAATTGGGATTCGAGTCTTGCCAATAGTGATTTAAAGGATAACCAAGCCGATCGAAACGATAACCCTTCTGCTTATTTGTTATCGTCTCTTGATATCGATTAAAAAATGCTTGTAACCGTTGCGATATTTCTTCAGATCGATTTTTCGTAGCCGGGTCTTTCGCGGCAATATCACTAATGGATGCGAGCTTGGTCGACTTTTTGCTTTCCTCTAAAACTCCCTCCCCCCCTGCTGTCGACACTGCATAAGAATCTCGATTTGAATCCCCATATGAATCTCCTGTGTGCCGTTCCGATTCCTGTTCCCTATTCGAAGATCTCTCGAGCAGATTCTCACCCAGAATCGCCGTTTCTCCACTATCCCAACAAACCTTGAGCGAACGAACATAATCGATCGTGCTGCCATATTTAATCGAACGTGCTCCCGAAGCATTCGTTGCTAACATACCACCAATCGTACAAGAGGCACTGGCCGGATCTGGCCCCAAACGCCTACCAATTTTGGCCAGGTATTCCTCCAACTGTCGATAGACAACACCGATCTGCACTCTGACCCAATCTTTCCCACAATCCAGTATTTGATGCAAATGAGTTGAACTATCGATCACAATTCCAGCACCGAGCGATTCGCCCGCGACCCCAGTTCCTCCGCCTCGTGGAATAATCGGAATATTATGTTCGGAAGCATAGCGAATTACCTGAGAGCATTCTTCTTCATTTCGTGGTACCGCAACAGCTAATGGGAAAATCTGGAACAAACTCGCATCGGTCGAGTACATCGCTTTTGTGATTTCATCATCTGAAACAATCCCACGGAATTGTCTTTGAAAATCGGCTCGTATTTGTTCCCAATCCACTTGCTTGCTCCCCGTTCAGGAATCTTTATTGCCTAGCCATTATCTCCAAGGCTACTATCGAATTGGCTTTATCTCATTCATAGGCGAATTGTTTATGCACCGATTTATGATCGGTCATCATAAATTCTTTTTGCGCTAGCTCTCGTCTTCTTTATTTACTTACTAGTAAGAATCCTGGGTATTTTAACAACAAAATAAATAATTCAATTTCGTTTTGGTTGTTTTAGCAAATTGGGCTTTTTTTTCTGAAGAATTTCGGGTATTGACCCCATGGTTGAATAAAGATGCTAAAGGATTGGCAAAAATTCAGAATAGAGAAGAACGATTGCTGGAGAGATATTTCTCACGAATCGTCTTTTCATGACTTGACATAGAGGAGGAATCCGCGTGCGGAAGGAATTGCTGCGGATCGGTTCTACATTCTTAATCGTTTTAAGCTGGTTTGCATCGGTTAAATCGTTATCGGGCGGGACGTGAGCACCAGGGGTTCCTTGTGGACCCAATATCGGTGGTGCGCCGATCAATTATACTATACCCGGAATGCCCGTAGCTCAGGGATTAAACCGGAGCATGCCTGGAACTTATAACCCTAACGGCTATGGTCAGCAACCATACGCAAACAATCCTGCTAGAAATCAGAGCTATACTTACATTCCGCCTAAATTGACACCCCCAAGTATCATTCGAGCTCAAGCTCCGGAGGGGCAATCCAGTGCTTCCACGGATCGAACAAGCCCGAATCAAATGACCTTAAACAACAATCTTGCTTCGACTCCGTTGCAGATTCCGCAACCAAGCGACTTGGGAATACAAATATCTAAGACAAAGATTTTGAATTCAACCTCTCTGAGTTGGGATAAGATTCGGGAAGATTTGGATCGAATGGGAGTAACCAGTTTTCGCTCCGAAAAGAGCCAATCTGGCTATATTTTCTACTGTCAAACCGCTTCTAAACAGATTCAAACGAAAGGCAACTCAGAAAGCGAAGCTATTCAAAATGCTTTTGCTGAATTGAGAAAATAATCAAATATCTTCTGATGAATTTTTTGGCAAGGTATTAAAATACTTTGCCAAATAGAAAACTCCAATTCGCTTTTGAATCTAAAAAACAAATGATACGATTTTATTGATTGTCGATAAATTTGATGAATAATTCGAGTTTTAATTATAAATTAATTAAAAAATGAAGTTAGATAAGGGTGAGTGACGGGATTTGAACCCGCGACGACCGGGACCACAACCCGGTGCTCTGCCAACTGAGCTACACCCACCATCAAAACTACATTTAATTCTACTTCTTGCATCTATAATCGGCAAGTCTCTAACTGCAATTCTCTTGATTTCCTGCTATGGATGACCCCTCAAGAATGAATGAGTTCACTTCAAAGATCAAAAATTAAAATTGAATTTACTTTTAATCCCATTTAGAATAAATTGAGGGAAAACTAAAAATTGAACTATTGAATCTATTTTTGATTAATCAAATTATTCTTTGAAAGTAACTTTTTAAATATCTATTCTCCAGAAATTACTCGGTGAAGGAATTTTGCAGCTTGTTCGGGGGGTACGGGATTGATATGTCTTCCAGTAGCCCATTCAAACCCTCCAGGTTGAGTCAATCGAGGGAGTATTTCTAAATGCCAATGAAAACTGGGCAAGTTTTTGCATCTCATAGGCCCTGAGTGTAAGACGAGATTATAGGGAGGATCGAGTAAAGCATGGTGTAAACCAAGAAGAACATTTTGGGTAAGGGCGATAAAATCCTCAAAAATCTCTTCAGATGTAAACTCAAGATGACTAAAATGTGTTCGAGGTAAAATCCAGGTTTCAAAAGGCCAACGAGCTGCGTTAGCCGAAATAGCAACACATGAATGATTTTGAGCAACGATGCGAATACCCAGATCGAGCTCTTTCTTGAGCCAATCACACCAGGTACATCGATCGTGTTGTTGATAATAATCTTTTCCGGAACGAATTTCTTCGGCAATGAACCCTGGTGGATCGGAGAGGGCGATTAATTGAGAATGAGAATGTTCAAGAGATGCCCCCGCTTCGGGACCATGATTCTTGAATATCTGCACATAGCCAATTTCCTTTTTTTCATGATAGAAAAGTAATCGCTGTTTCCAGGATAAAATTACTTCTCGGAAGAGATTTTTAGATAGTTTAACAAAAGACCGTTCATGCTCAGGGCCTTCGATAATAACCTCATGAAATCCTTGAGCAGGACAACCTCCGCCAAAGGTACGAACGTGATCTGGACAATCATTAGGCTGATAACAGACTTCTGTCGATGACAGACGAACAGCAGGATACAAGTTATCGATAACTCGGACACGCCAATTCGAATCATTCGCTATCGATTTTTCAGCACGAAAAGCAAAGACTTCAGGTAAAGTCAGCGATTCATTCCCAGCACAAAACGGGCATCTGGAACGATTCTCCGACTCGATGGCTAATCTTTTGGCGCGCTCCGGAGCTATGATCGACCAGATACCTGTAATAGGATCGCATCGGTACTCTGGAGCAGTCACTGGATTCAAAACAAATTCAGATTTTGAGACAATATCGCCCATTCCATCAATCTCTTGTCAAACAGACCTAGTTCAATAAATGAAAAATTCAATAAATGAAAAAATTCGTTTCGATTTATTATTGAATCTATTATTCCTTTTTAATCGATTCTGTAAATTCTGTAAATTCTGATCTCAAACATCTTGTATACTATGGCACGGTTACAAAAATAGATGTCAACGAATTCGCTCAAATATTTATCTTGCCGACATAAAAATTGAGTACAAACCCCATGCCAGACCCGCAGAAACTTCTAAATACTTTAGATAAAGCTATCGATTTGACCCAAAATACTCCCGGACGTAAAGGTCTATTGATCCATTTGAATTCCGGAAGTGATATTCTGGTAAGCGGAGATTTGCATGGCCATATAGGCAATTTCCAGAAAATTTTCTCTCAAAGTCAATTAACAAAAGAGACCCAACGCCACTTCGTTTTACAAGAAGTCGTTCATGGAAACTTTTATTATCCGCAAGGCGGAGATAAATCTCATCAGCTATTGGATTTGTACGCTGCGCTCAAATGCCAATTCCCGGCAAGGGTCCATCTCCTCATGGGGAATCATGAATTATCCCAATGGCAAAATCGACTGATTATGAAAAATGATCGTGATTTGAACCAATGTTTTTACGATGGAGTTATGCAAGGATATGGAAATTACGGAGAAACTATTTATCAAAAATATATGGATTTAATTGCTATCTTACCCGTCGCAATCCGTACCGCTAATCGACTCTGGATATCGCATAGCTTACCAGCAACCAAATATATTTCTACTTTCTCTCAAGCGGAATTGGAAAAAGAGACTATAACAGAGTCCCAATACCAGTTAGGGGGAGAGGTATTTGCCATGGTCTGGGGGAGAAATACCCTCGAAGCCCATGTCCAACAATTTTTGCGACTAGTTGATGCTGATTGGTTAATTACAGGTCATATCCCTTGTGAACAAGGCTACAATTTCCCCAATCGATATCAAGTAATCGTCGATTGCTCACAATCCCCCGCTGCTTATGCCTTACTCCCGTTGCAATCAGAGATTGTTCCTGAAATCTTCGAACAATCGATTCACCCTTTCTAAAACAATTCGCTCATTCATTTGAAATAGTTGGACAGAAAAGAGATTTGAACCAAAATAAAAAATCAGTTCTTGAACCAAGATGAATTATCTGAGAGATATTAGAAGAAAAAATATAGGAATAATCTTTTCCCATTTTTTAGAAAAACAGCAAAAGACTATTCCCAAAATTGATTGACAAGGATTACGAACTGGAAAGATCTAGTTCAATTATCAAACTCTCCCGAGGATCCATATGGGGATCATATGATAATCATTTGGGAGAAAGTTTGGTTATGGTTAGATTTCGTCGTCCGATAGTGAGTCTTCATCAGAAGGTTGATCAGGAGAAGCTTTGGGTTTCTTACCCCGTTTGGATTTAGAATCCTGCTGAAGATCCTCTTCTGTATCCGTTAAGTTATTAATGTATTGATTTTCAGTAAAGTCAAAGTTTTTGTCGAGATCCTCAGGAGTCTCCGCAACCGATAGCTTACCCGCTTGGTCAGAATTATGGGAGCTAAAGGGTTCGGGATTCGCAAGGGAACCATTTTCCATGTTCTTATTAGGAACATAGGCGGTTTCTCTAGCAGCAGGATCCTCAATTTGACGAGATGAAAATCCCATGCCCATGTTAAGAACAGAGATGGTTTCCCGAGAAGAAGAGACTCCCACCGTTTCGCGGTGTGGTGTTTGTCTTGTATGGTCATAATAAGCAACTGGAGAATCTATTGCCTTTTCGGACATATCATGGAAATTTTCAGAGTAGATTGGGGGTTCGGATTCTGAATGGGCCATCTTGATCTCGCTATCCTGGAAGGTACGGAAGCCCGTTCCGGCAGGAATTAAATGCCCCAGAATGACGTTCTCTTTCAAACCTACCAGCTTATCGATTTTACCAGCTAGCGCGGCTTCGGTGAGTACTTTCGTTGTCTCTTGGAAACTAGCAGCAGAAATAAAGCTATCGGATTGAACAGCGGCTTTGGTAATCCCTAATAACACGTGCGAATTGCTAGCAGCTTTGGGCAATTCAAAGGTAGGTTTCTTGCCCCCTTCTGCTTCAATTCGAACAAGTTCTTCTTCAAAATCGCTACGATTAACAATCGCCCCCGATTCGAATATCGAATCCCCTTTATCTTTAACTTTAACGCAATCGTTGATGAGGGTTTCGTTAATTTCCTGGAACTGGAATCGATCCATAACCGCTCCAGGCAGCAAATGAGTATCGCCAGGTTTTTCAACACGGACTTTACGCAACATCTGAGCAACGATAATTTCGATATGTTTATCGTCAATTTCGACGCGCTGATTACGGTAAACCTGTTGGACTTCACGAACGAGATAATCTTGAACCGCTTCAACGCTGGAAATGCGCAAGATATCATGGGGAACCATCGGTCCAAGCACGAGCGGATCACCCGCGCGAACATATTCTCCATTATGGACTCGTAACAGCTTGCCATGTGGAACCTGATGTTCAATAGGATCGCCGATCGGTTCCCCTTTATCGTTTTCAGGCTGAACACGAATGATCCGTTTGCCACGGCGTTTTTCCGCAGCTATGGTTACGGTTCCAGAAATTTCGGCCATAATGGCTGGATCGTGCGGTTTTCTCGCTTCAAATATCTCGGTAACCCGCGGCAATCCTCCCACGATATCTTGAGTAGATCCCATCTCTTTTGGAGTTTTGGCAATCAGAGTACCCGGCGCAATCTCTTCGCCTACTTTCACTTCGATATAGGCTTTTTCTGGAATGAAGTGAGATTCGAGAACCTGTCCCTGGGAATCTAGAATCTTGATCTGCGGGTGAAGATTCCCTTTATGTTCCATAATGATAAAGCGATCGGTACCCGCTTTATCGCGCTCGCGGCGCATGGTTTCCCCTTCTTTGATATCATCCCATTTCACAATACCCCCCTTCGTTGTAATAATGGGTACCATGAATGGATCCCAGCGGCAAAGGATCGCTTTCTGCTCAACAATCTGCCCTTCGGCAACACGTAATTCTGCACCGTTCGGTACCGAAAATCGTTCCAGAGCTGGGCCATCCGGATTGTTGGGGTTGACGATTAAAATTTCACCCGTTCGTGAAATGGCAATCGTTTCACTTTTACTGTTTTTGATGGTATTGAAGCGCTCAAATACAACCATACCACCACGTTTGGTTTTATGTTCACTGACAACCTCTTCGACTTTTGCTTCTCCACCGAAATGGAAGGTTCGCATCGTCAACTGGGTACCCGGTTCACCAATCGATTGGGCCGCAATAATACCTACCGCCATTCCCTCCTCGACCATGGCTCCGGTAGATAGATCCATACCATAACAGAGTCGGCAAATTCCTAGAGAGGCACTACAAGTCATTGGCGAGCGAACAGTAACTTTATCGATCCCAAGCTTTTCGATGTTCTTGGCCATATCGGCAGTAATCATTTGATTTTCTTCAACGATCACGTCTTTAGTTACAGGATCTTCAATAGCATTCCTGCTGACTCGACCACGAATTGCATCTGCTAGGGAACGATCGATTTCATCCCCTTTATACATAAT
>JAKBAI010000073.1 GCA_021809185.1 Planctomycetota bacterium | reverse complement strand
CGATCTATAGCTCTGTTACGTTGTGGCCCAAAGGGGTGATCACCCCCATACCGGTGATAACAACTCGACGCCGTTGCATAAAAATTCCTCAGTAGAGATAGATCTCGTCTTTCATGATCTGCACCTCTGGTTCTATGTTGTTTCAGCACTATCGCTTAAACATTTTCGCTTAAAAGAGGGATCGCCCCTCTTTTCACCATTCCCATCTTCCCTGAAGATCACTTCAAACATCACACCGTTTATTGTTTCGACTTAAAAATTATTGGGCAAATAAATATCGATATCAGAAAAAATAAGAAGGTTGTTTCACTTTGCAGATCGTTTTCAACCTAGAGAAAACTTTTCGACGATGCTAATTCACTCAGTAACAAACAGAAAAATTACTGAATCCAACTCTTTGAACAATCTACATCGACCATTCGATCAACATTATGATGGTGCCAAGAACTTTATCAAATTCCCTGTGAATTATTCCCATTTTTTTAGAATGGCAACAGCAACATGCCCCATTTCCGTAAAACTGAGTTTAACAACATACGATTTTTGTACAGGCATAGAAGTTTCCGTCAAAACAGATATGGGACAATCGGCATCAGGGACTTCATGGTTCAAAGTCGAAGGCAAAACCCCGGTTTGAAAAGCTAAAAGGGAGGCTAGTAATTCCAACAAACTGCCAGCTGGGCCAGCGGCTCCAAAATATCCTTTTAGAGCTACCACGGGGACTGCGCGACCAAAAATCCCGGCAATGGCATGCGCTTCCCAGCGATCGCCATCGGCGGTACCGAGACCATGCGCATTGATGTGATCGACCTGATCCGGTTTGATAGCGGCCATGGCTAAAGCACGAGCAATGGTTTTTTGCACAATAATACCACTTTTGCTACGATCAAACCCACTGGCAAAACCTACCAGTTCTGCATAGATTTTGGCTTGCCGTTTTTGGGCACTTTCTAATGTTTCTAAGCCGAAAGCGACACCTGCTTCGGCCAGAACCGTGCCATCACGGCGTTTATCAAAAGGTTTAACCGATTGTTCTGGAGTTTGATTGCACCGGCTCAACGGCTGAAAGAGACTTTGCCGGACAAAATTGAGCGGATTCAGCTTGCTTTCGCAGCCGCCCACCATCATGGCCTCGGCTTCATCCCGATTCAGAATTCGCCAAGCTTCACCTAGAGCAAGTAAACTGGAAACATCTCCAGATGTAATCGTATTGCTTGGACCTCGAAATTGATGATTGATCGTTGCATGACAAGCAGGCATATTCGGGAGATATTTTAGCATCCACAGAGGTGGAATTTCTTTCATCCCTGTTTTTCCCCAAATAGCCATATCGACAAAACCTGGCTGGCAATTCGTACTGACCTTGGCCGCATGGCCAATATCTTCCAACTCAGTATGAATCATAGCCGATCCGAACTCGACCCCAATTCGCGCTGGATCGATATTCGCTTGCCGGATCCCCCAGGTTTGCACAAGCTGTTCAACTACCGACACACCGATTTGCACTGTCCGAGCCATCATCTTCAACGATTTGCGTTGCGTTTTTTCGATAATGTATTTTTTGGCGTCGAAATTGGGAATATCTGCTGCGATCTGGCATGGTAATTCACTCACATCCATATGGCTGATCCGGCGTATTCCTGAACGCCGTTCGCGTAATGATTGTTGAAATGATGCAAGATCTGAGCCGATCGGAGAAATCACGCCCAAACCGGTGATTACTGCCCGGCGCATGGTCGTTGCCATGGATGTATCCTCAAATTGTCTCCTGAATACTCTGTTTCTTCATTTTTCTTCATTGAATTTAGAACCATTCCTTGTTCGAAATTTCTTTATTTGACTGATAGCTAAAATTCAACTGATCTCTCCATTAACTGCTATTAACTGTTATTGGCTGTATTTTTTATTTCACCTTACTTGCTATTTACTTTGTTTTATCTTTGATGCTATTACAATCTTCATCGATTCCATGATTTTAGGTTTTATTCGATTCAAATTAACGATCCTACAAAATAATGAACAATCAACTACTCTATCTCTAGATCAAGATCCTTGGGCAACCGAAGAATCAAAGGTCGATATATGGCTCATTTTGAGTAAAGATTTTAGTTCTCCGCCAAAGACAAAATTATCGTTTCCAAAAATCTTGCTCGACATATTTTGATCGAGATGGGCAAAGAAAATTTCAGCTTCGGCTATCGCTTGAGATCCGTTATGAATTTCACCACGAACCGTTGCTCCTTCCGCACGCAGAACCAGAATTTCCGCAGAATAGGTGAGCTGTTGACCAGGAAAAGCATCTCCATAAAAAATAGCTTTGGAAATTTTTGCTAGTACAACTTTTTCTCGAAACTGGTTGGCCTCTCCAACCAATATCCCACCTGTTTGCGCTAGCCCCTCAAGAAGCAAACAAGCTGGCATCACTGGAAATCCTGGAAAGTGCTCGATACACCAATCTTCAGCTAAACTTAGATTTTTTACCGCTTTCGCTTTTTTCCCTGATTGGAATTCAGTGAATCGATCAATCCAAATCCAGCGCATGCTTACCCCAAAAATTATTCGATGGTGAACATCAAAGTTGTGAGAGACTGAAAATAATAATGAATGGGCAATTCTTTTTATTAACTTCTCGAACAAACTTAGACTCTTAAATAGCAATTAAAATAATAATCAAAATAGAAATTATGCTGTTGTTGCCCCGGCATGCAATTTATTTTCAATGTAATTCACAATAGCATTTACCGTAAAAAGGTCGCCAATTTTCTCGCGGGTGGGGTTTTCTTCAAACTTGCTCAGATCGGCGAACGGCATTTTTGCTTTTAGTTCAGCCAATCCTTTTTCCGTGAGTTTGTCATCCTGAAAAAACTCAGGATCTCCAGAAAAAATGGATTCCGGAAATAATTCATTGCGTGGAATTTTTATGCCAAACTCCCGCTCTAGCCGGAAGACAATATCTAGGAAGTCAATGGATTCTGCACCTAAATCGGCTTGCAGACGGGCTTCCGGTCCGACTTGGTCATCATCCACATTCAAAACTTCAACCAGATTCGCAGCTACTTTGCTATGAATCTCTTCCCGTGTTATCATGAAAAACCTCCGAAATCGTTCTTGTCGACCTGTAAGGGATTTACTTGCCTATATTTCATTTATCCGAATTAAATATCCCTATTATCTTCTATTTCATTTTGCCAAAGTCCGCACAATATTCCGCACTGTAGTAATACAATAGAAATAATATCGCTCTAAAAATCTATCTTTCTTGAACTATAACCTCAGACAATCAATCGGATCATCAAAAATTGCCTTGCCTTTAGGAGTTCTGTAGTAGCGAACTACCATCCAAACCACAATACCCATCTATTCAATCAATAAAATCTATTTATTCAACCTATTTAACCAATTTTAACATTGATTCGTTCAATAGCAACTAGAATCCGATCTGATTCAGTTATTATTCTTTTTTAAGGGGAAACTGCACCTAAGCTCAAACCCCCATCTACAGTTATAATCTGCCCAGTCACATAACTTGCCGCAGGAGAAGCCAAAAATAGTACAGCTTCCGCAATATCGTTTGGGGATCCTAATCGTCGCATCGGAATCAATTTCTTTTCTATGAAATCGCCTGCCATATTCCGTACCGCTTCACTCATATCAGTTTCAATAAATCCTGGTGCAACCGCGTTAACGGTAACCCCGCGAGCTGCCAATTCAACTGCCAATCCTCTCGTAAATGAATTTACGGCCCCCTTGCTTGCTGAATAGTTGCATTGCCCCTTATTGACATGCTCCGCAGCAACACTAGATATATTGATAATCCGTCCCGCACGCTGTCTCATCATTGGATAAGCAACTGCCTGGCAAAAGTAGTAAACTCCACCTAAATTTGTTTGGATTACTGCATTCCAAGCCTCTGGTTCCATCGAGATAAACAACCCATCCCGAATAATTCCAGCGTTATTCACCAAAATATCGATTTTCCCCCAACTCGCGAAAACCTGATCGGTAACTTTTTTAGCCGTTTCAGGTAAAGCCACATCCCCCTGTAGCGCCAAAGCAGTGCCACCAAATTGTTGAATTTCTTGCACCAAACTTTCTGCAGCAGCTTGGTTCCCTCGATATACGAAAGCTACTTTGGCTCCAGATTGCGCTAATTTTAATACAATGGCTCGTCCAATGCCTCGACTACCGCCCGTTACCAACGCTATCTGATCCTGCAATATCATTTCACATTCCTTCCAATTAAATCTTACTAAGCGTCCATCGAATCCCAATAGCGGGTAATAATTCTTTGCCCATTAAGCTATCAATTTTGATTCTTAAAACAAATTTATCTAATCTACTCAAAAAACAGCTATGTTTTAACATAAAAACTGTATTTAACTTTCAATTTCGCAACTCTAAGTTTTAATTAGAGAGTTTGGCGCCTCGACTAAGCCAATGAAATCGCTCTCGCCAATGATTTTTCAGGTTGTGGTTTTTCTCCGCCACCCAATTTTCGCTCTCTGTTAAAACCTCTGATCCCTTGATATTTTTCGCCTCAAGAACAAATTGAGCCTGAACAGTTACTGCCCCAGCCTCAATATTCCCTTTGCCTTTGAAAGTCACACGCCCCTCTTGTTCACGAATCCATTCTACATCTAATTCCAATATCTTCCCTGGCTCCATGAAAGTGCCATATTTTACGCTTTTAACTTCACGTAAAACAATTAGGGACGATTCAAAATCGGTCGAAATTCGCCAGAGCCAGCTCGATGCTTCAACTAAAGCCTGAAGCATTAAGACCCCCGGCATCACTGGGAACTTCGGAAAATGATCCGCAAGATACTCTTCTCCCAATGTTAGATACTTCACCGCTTTCAACGACTTCTGTGGGTGCCACTCTACTAATCGATCAATCAATGTAAATCGCATACCGCATTCCTGCTATTGTATGATTTTTGAGTCTTTTGGACGGGAAAGAAATTCTCAAAGGGAAAAAGTATATGGTAAATTGCCCATTTTGGCAATGGTTTACCCAAAATCTCATTCATATTCTATATTTCAACTGATTCTCGTATCCTTCATTTATACCAGGATCTGATTTTTAGGTAGCAGATCAATCCCTGTTCTATTTAGTTTTCCCCATAATTTTGGCTCTTCTCCGTAGCTCATCCTTTAATCTTGAAGAATTCTTGGTATTCATTCAATCTACATCATTTGTAAAATTTGGGTAATTTACTGAGTATAATCGGATTGGGATGTTTAAATCGAAAATACCGGCCAATAGAGACGACAATATTATATTCTCGCTCGCTCGCGAGTTAATTGACTATACCAAATGAATGCACAGGATCTCTCGGTTATCTCCCAGAAATTGATTTAATAAATGAATTTTATTTAATATTAATTCAATTTTATTACTTTACTTGTTTATCGTTTTGGCTATAATTTAGAAGTTGAAATCAAAATCGCTTTGTGGGGAAAATGTGTTCAATTCAAATTCGCAAATTCAAATAATTTATCAAAAAATTGTTTGATTATTAACATATTTTTCTGATTTGAATTACAATGTATTTATTGAGAATGGACAATCTATTTTGTTGTTCAGGAAAAGTAACCCAGTTAGAGATGAATCTAAGCGTAACTCAAATTGATTATTGATCAAAAATTGCCACTTCGACAAAAATTGGCGTTATGAATTTCACATCGACATAGTTTTCTACGAAAAAGAATTTACTCACACCTTCATTGATGATCCCTTAATTGTGTCGATCACTTTTCAAAGATGATAACGCTCTTGATCGATTAAACACACCATCTGCTTTATCCACATTGATACCTGCATAGCTATCCATCTTAATGGACGCGATTCTACCCATACTCCGAAAAACTTCATCTCTTAAGTTTCATTGTTCACTAAGCACTCGTTAGTATACTCTTTCGTCTAACACTTTGAAAATTCTTATGCCAATTAGCTTTTACTCCAAATAGATTATTTTAACTCACTTGAGAATTCCAACAAATTAAAAACAGCCACACACAGCAACACGGAACTTTGTGTATTTTGCATATTAAAAATCGCTTACAGTGGAATTTCAGAGAAATCACTTGAACGGGAGTCGATCTTAAAAGTAGATCGTGATTAGCAAATTATCTAGGAACAACTAGCAAAATCCGAAATCCGAGGGATTCAGTACCTTTGTTGGGGTCGTGTCCCATTCGAGCGGCAGAGCGGCACTCGGACGAGAATTGGCAAAAACTACCACCGCGGACAACACGATATTTTCCGGTTGCTGGCCCTTTTGGATCGATTTCTGGACTATCTTTGTAGAAACTTGGGCTCCAAAAATCCTCACACCATTCCAAAATTAGGCCATGCATATCGTGTAAACCCCAGGAATTGGCAGGAGAAAAGCCAACCTTACAAGGTTTATCGCGAACAGTGGAAGGATCACGGCGATTCGGATGAGGATTAACCGCATAGTAAAAAACTTCACGTGGGGTTACGGAATCACCAAATGCAAAAGTGGTGGATGTGCCAGCTCGGCATGCGTATTCCCATTCAGCTTCGGTTGGTAGTCGATAACTTCGACATTCTTCGACTTCTTTACGAATTATCGATAAACTTTCGCAAAAATGGACAGCATCATACCAGGTTACCGATTCCACAGGATTATCGGGATGATACCAAGGGGGGCGCGAATATTTTGATGGATTCACTCCCATTACTTCCTGGTATTGTGCTTGGGTAATCGGATATTTCGATAGATAAAATGGTTTCCTTATTTCAACCCAATGCTGTGGGCCTTCCCAATCGTGACGCCCATTTTCACCTTCTGGAGACCCCATCAAATATCGACCAGGATAAATCAATACGAACTCGATACCAACCGAATTGATTACCGTTTTTTTCAAGAAATTCAGAGATTCTTGCGGATAAATTGTATTTGATTCTTGTTGGTGTTTGATCGCCTGATGAGAACCTGAAGGGGGCTTTGCGGGCATACTTTGTGACGATTTTTGTTGTGAGGCAGGTAATTTGCCTAACCCGGCCATTGATTGTACTGAATCACTTTTGATCAATATAGCGGAATCGCCTTGGTTTTCTGAAGGCTTTACAACTGGGGTTCCTAACTGATTTGTACCCGGTGTTCCTTCTTTCGTTGAGTTGGTATTTGTTGATCCGGAAGCCATTTTGGAACCACTGGGCAAAGGACTCAATAAATGGGAACTACCACTACTAGGCACACTTTGCGAAGCGGGATCCGAAGTTCGAAGGTTCTGCACGAGTTGATCTAATAAAATGGAAAAAGCGGTAGCATTTTCCGGACGATCTTTAGTGCGTGGAGATAAACAGCTTGATAACACTTGGGCTTGGTCATCAGAAAAACCGATTTTTCGGAGCGGCGTTGCCCAATTGGTCCCGCGCGGAGGGGGTGCTGTTGGATCACGCATCAATAATTGGAACCAGATCATTCCCAGAGAATAAATATCATCACGTGGAGTAGCTGCATCACCAAGTTGACGTTCAGGGGATGTATATAGATGGGTGCACGATCCTCGTTTCATTTGGCGTAGCTTGCGAATTGGACAATTTTGCTGTAAACTGTAATCGCTACCAATAATCCCCCAACCGAGATCGGAGATCCACAGCGCAAATTTATTCTCTTCGCTGGGATGGATCAAAATATTCGATGGCTTCAACCCACCATGAACAATGGGTGTCGGCAATTCATGATATTTTCGTAGACAACGTGCCAATCGGCGAACAATCAGTAATGCTTGATCTGTCCTCGTTTGCGGGTAACGCCAGCGCCAATCATTCATCACCCCTGTTAAATCGTAGCTATAAATGTAGGGATATTCCAGACAAGGGTATTGCGATTGAAGATATACACTCTCCAGTGGGACTATCCCTTCCGTGGTATCCAGATCCAGAATCGATTGCAAGTAAGCTGTTTGTTTGGAGAACTGGCCGCGCAATTCTTCGCCGGTAATCCATTTTAACAAAGAATATACCGATTTGCCATCACGTTCTGCTACGGCGCACCAACTTTCGCTCAAATCGCCGTATCCTTGCCATTTGTGAAGTTTCCAATCTTCAATAACTGGTTCCCCTTTTTTTTCCAGGACCGATAAACGATCTGGTAACAATACAAGCCAATCTTCATAACTCAGCCGGTCCAAACCGGGAGGATAGGAGGTTCCGAGAGGATCACTTGGTCGTCGAAGATATTGCTGGATGGTTTGCACCACTTGAGTGAGATAATTGCGCGTTCGCCGTTCCGATTCCATTTGCCGAAAATTTAGATGATGGATCACATCCTCGACTACCAAAGAAACGGTTTGACGCGGCAGGGAGATTAATTCCTGAATCGACTCCTTGAGTTCCGATTTCGTTAGGTTCGTCGTCGAGTTTAAATGAACAGATTCAGCAATATTTTTTAAGGTGGTATCACAAAATAGCACTTCTTGTCGAATAGTATGATTTTGATCGTTAAGCGCTCGGCCAATAATTTCCAGTAATTTTTGAATTCGGGTCATCGATCGCACTCCGAAAGCTTCACAAGGGTTAGTTTTTCGAATAGGGATGAACTTAGGTTCCCATTTCAATTATAAACCAATCTTTTAACAAAAAAGCTGTCTAAATTGCTAAATCAGGATGGATTATCCTTGATCGAATATAAAACAAATTTTATTTTTCATTTTAAACCATGTTTTATAAAATTATGTTACCACGACAGATCTTGATTATCAATGCAAGATTTCAAGAATTTTTAAAATAGATGCCGCTAAAAAATCAGCTTAGATTCTTCATTGTAAAACAATCTTGCATGTCAACACTCTGTCTAGAAAATCTACTAAGAGTAGTTGCGATTTTCTCGCTGGAAGTCTAGGATTTGCAATAGATTGAGATTTGGGAGGCAAGAAATAATTGTCTGAGACTGGAGGTTAAATCGAGAACTATTTTCAAGAAAATTTCATAATAGTTACAAATTTTTATTCATTCTCCTACCTAGAATTAAATAATCGACGCCTATATAAGAAGAAGTAAGTTTCCGAATTATGGTGAACGAGAGCCAAACCGTTGCGAATAAAAGTGAGTTGTATGATCGACGTGATCGCTTTCAAAACTAAGACTAATTTCTCCATATTTCTCTATTGCATTAGGAGAGTCGATCTTTTTCCTGAACAATCTCAACGAAGCAACTTAGGAAAAAAATCGCATCAGGAAACGACTTTGGAGCTGAACTCGAAACGATTTTTTATGTTAAGTGTTCACTGTTTCATTCTTCTTTCAAAAATCTTCAGATATTCTCAACTAAACATTCAGCGAATCTGATTGAGTTTGCTGAATGTCCAAGGAGACAACGATTATCTGATTCTCGATTCACACAAATCCGTTTCGTTTATGCGAAACAACGAATGCCATTCAATTAAGTGGGTGGGCGGACTAGGAACTGCGCTATTCTCAACACCAAAGTTTACGGGAAAAGTCCACGGCGAATTTTTTCATTCGCCACTTTCTCGACACCAATACTTAAAGCAGCAAGCCGCATCGGAATTTGTCGACGAAGAGAAAGTGCTCGAACACGATGATAGGCGCTAGTCATCAATTCACGCAATTTTTCATTTACTTGATGTTCATTCCAGAAATACTGTTGCAGATCCTGGACCCATTCAAAATACGAAGCGGTGACCCCGCCAGCATTGCAGAGGATATCGGGAATAATAAATACGCCATTATTGTTGAGAATATCATCTGCTTCAGGAGTTGTTGGTCCATTAGCCCCCTCGGCCAAAATACGGCATTTCAACTTCGGAGCATTATCGCGATTAATCACTCGTTCCATAGCAGAGGGAACCAGGATTGTGCAGGGGGTAGTTAGCAAATCGGCATCGGGGATTACCTCTGCTTCTTGAAAATCCTTAACCATTTTCCCAGCAGCAACATGGCGCAACAAAGCAGGAATATCGATCCCGCGCGGATTTCGTATGGATCCGTATCGATCACCAACCGCGATGACCTTTATGCCGCGAATGGCCAATTCCTGCGCTACCACGGAACCAACATTTCCAAAACCCTGAACGACTGCGGTAGTCTCTTGCGGGCTTAAATTCAATTCGGTGATCGCTTCCACAATGCAACAAACCACTCCCCGGCCTGTGGCCTCTCTTCGGCCTAAGCAACCACCGAGTTCGATCGGTTTACCTGTTACGATTTCTGGTGCAGCATGACCGACTTTCATGCTATAAGTATCCATAATCCAGGCCATGGTTTGTTCATCCGTGCCCAAATCAGGAGCCATGACATCCACGCGCGGACCGATGATCGGTAACACCTCTTCCGTATATCGTCGGGTCAATCTTTCTAGTTCCCCTCGCGACATTTTGGCAGGATCGCAAGCGATTCCCCCTTTAGCCCCTGAAAATGGTAAATTCATAATCCCGCATTTCCAGGACATCCACATCGCCAAAGCTGCTACCTCTCCAAGATCGACATGCGGAGCATACCGTAATCCCCCCTTAGATGGTCCGCTGGTTAATGAATGCTGAACCCGATAACCGATAAAACAATGGATCTCTCCATTTTCCATCCGTATTGGGATGTTCACAATCAATGATCGTTTTGGTGTTGCTAGTCTTTCGATTACATCAGGTGGTGTATCCATCACCTTGGCAACCGCCTCGAGCTGCGTCTTCGCCATTTGATAAGTGGGGGATCCAGCAAAAAGATTATCACCCACTGTTGACTTCGTTGGATTTGCAGACATGGTTATACTCCTTAATTTTATGTTGGAGAGAGAGTATCCTAATTAATTATATACATCATCAAAATTAAACTTCGTCTTCGAAATTCATTTTTGACCCCTTGTTAGGTATTTTCCATTTTATGAAAAATTCAAATCGGCATTCATGTTAATTGAATGAATCAAAAATCAATATTTGCACGTAATTAAAAATTACTACTTAAAATAAAGGAAATCGTCTCAAAATAGTATTCTTGCTTCCCAAAATTTAAAACAACAAATATGCCAAATAACCATAAATTCCCAAATAGATTTAGCTAAATTGACTATTGTTCCATGAATTATTAGCCTTATCAGATCACAGATTTTTGTGGAGTTATACTCAAACTGCCTCATCTAATGATGGATAGCTCGTCAGACAAGAAATCAGATCGTGGATTTGTAAAGTAAAGATGAGAGAACAAAATAATCCCGGATAAAACGATTAATCTTATCCAGGATTATCAATTTCCAATTTAGGCATCGTTTAGGAATGGCTCAAACCAACGAGCTGCTCCCAAGAGGTTGGCGTGGCTTCGATCAATTTAGAAAGGATGTCATCCAACATATCAAAATCGTTGATTTGGTTGAGGTGATCGACAATCTGATTACTCGGTTCGCCAAGAGTCTTTCTTCCCATCGTCAAGATATTCTCTCGACTTCGCGCTACCCTTTTTGCCAGCACATTGTCCTTGGCTTTGATTTCTTTTTCGTATCTTTTAATAACCTTTTGAGTATCTTCTTCGGTCCACAATGATAGGATTTCTTGAACAATATTCGTGTCCATTGATTCCATTTGATCTTTAACTCCTTCAAATATTTTTCTGGTGTTTTCTTTCTCACATCGTAAGTTCATTAAGACAATGCTAGTTTCAAATAATTCTTTTCTTTCGCTCTTAGAGGGAATTTTTGCCGAGACTAATTTTATGATTTTAAGCAATACGCCTTCTAATTTTTTATGATATTCTTCCTTTGTTTTCCATTCTTCCAGTTTACCAAGAGCAGCTAATGGAGAGAGTTCTGCTCCTTCTTCGAGAATCTCATCGACAGGGATTTCAAATAACTCGATCATTTCATATTCGAAACTAAGACGAATTTTGTCTTCTGGACTCAATTGTCCTTGTAATATTTTACCAGAAAGGGTGGGATGATTCGCCCCCTTTTTGAGTAAAATAACAATAGAAATCACATCGATTTTCTCTAATTCGGGATGAGCTTTCGCTTGTTGGTAGAAAAGTAAGACGTTTCGTAGCAAAACATCAAGATAAAGAAAGGCATCAGCAGAGACTTGAAATTCGAAAGCGATCAAACGTCTAGGAGGATTGCCAAATCCGAGGACAAAGTCAGCAGAAGAGGAGATTTTAGAGACATCGGTATTCAAGGGGAGGATTTGTTGAGTGGGGATAAGCGAGATGGGATCATCACTTTTGGAGATCAGGGTACATACGTTTCAAGACGAAACGCAAGATTCTGGCGGCATAACGACGCATAATTCCTTTCATAGAAGCATCAAACGGGTGACCAGCAAAAGTGGGGAGGGTTTGAGCAGGGGGTAAGGGATTAGCGGTAGAAGTGTTGGTTTGAGGGGTTATTGAGGGGGGATTTGATGGTCTAGAACTGCCTGAACCAACTGGGACGGAGCCAACTGGGATTGAACCAACTGAGACGGAGCCAATAGGCGTTACTCCAGTAGTTGCCGGATCGACTGGCGTAAGCGGATTTGTTGGGGTTATTGAAGAAGAAGGGGAATTATTAGGTACCGGATCTTGAGGAGAGTTCGGTGTTTGCGGAGTCATTGTTTGCCTTTCTTTGGTAAGTGAGAATCATTTTTAACCTTAAAGAATAACCATCTGATTCAGAACAAATGGAGAAGTTATTTTAAGATTTTTTGAGACCAAGATTGGATTAATATTAAAAACTCCTGATTTTTTATCATGAAAGCTTTCTATCCAACACCTACTCTTATCTGAACGAAAGATCACAATCGATCTGATTTACCCGAAACTTATGGCAAAGCATCTAGAATCAAAGGGCTTACGCCCTCGCTCGCCTATCTCTTTCGAGGATGTGTTTGTCTTGAAAATAAGTTGGCGACTTTAATTCAGAATCAAGCGGTTAACACCCCCGAGCGTTGCACAATCCCAGATATAAGGCAAGCGGAGGAGGTGAGTCCCCTGATTCTTTCAGACGAACTCCCCGCAATCACAAAATCCCTTGCCCACTGAGCGAATACCGTATCAGAAGGCTTACGCCCCCCGCTCGTCTCGTCTCTGATAAAATGAACTGATTCGATGGTCACTTTAAAGGGTTATGAAAGAAGAAAAATAAAAGGCAGTCTGGAATCGCTCCAAACTGCCTTCCTTCAAATAAAAATTCTGGGGAATCAACGAATATTAAGCAATAATTCCACCAACAATTTCGGCTTTAACCAATTCGCGTGGTTGATTGAGGTGATTATACACGATCGTGCCAGGATCGATTCCCATACTGTAGTAAATAGTTGCTAACAATTGAGTAGGATGAACAGCATTTTCAATCGGTGCGGATGCCGTTTTGTCCGATTTCCCATAGACGATCCCACGTTTGATTCCTGCCCCAGCAACTAAGGAAGTATAGCAATATGGCCAGTGGTCACGACCATCATCACTATTATCATTCCCAGAGGTTGAAACCCCACGTTGAGGACTACGGCCAAACTCACCCAGAACAACAACAAGAGTATCCTTCAACAAGCCACGCTGATCCATATCTTCAATAAGAGCGGATAAACCGGTATCAAACATTGGCGCAGCTTGGTCTTTCATTCGCTTGGATAGACCAGAGTGGCAGTCCCATGAATGATTATCCGAATTGGCAACTTTAGGCCAATTGACTTCAACAACTCTGGTTCCTGCTTCTATCAAACGACGAGCAAGTAAACAACATTGGCCAAACGTATTTCGACCATAGCGATCACGAACCGAATCTTTTTCTCGACTCAATTCAAATGCTTGCCGAGATTTCCCAGAAAGAACTAGTCCCAGTGCTTTACTGTAGTAATTGTTTAATTCATATTTACTAACGGCTTTTTCCAAATCGGGAATTCCCTTGGCAATCGTTTCCCGGAGCGATGCCCGGCGCGTCAACCGCGATTGGGGAACTTCTGGTCGCAATTGCAGATCTTCTGTAGTTATGCGTTCCATTTTCTTCATATCCATATCATCCCCCGCAGGGTACAAAGTATATGGATCGTACGCTTTGCCTAAAAATCCTGCTCCGCCCCCCTTGCCGACGACATTCGATTCTTGCAGCGGGCGTGGCATAACCACAAATGGCAATACAGGGTCTGTTGGAGGTTTGAATTTAATAATGTTACAACCAAAATTCGGGAAATCTTTAGGAGATGGAGGTTCGAGCTGACCCGAGGGGCTTACTTTGTCCGTTGTATACCCAGTCATTAATTGATAAATAGCTGCGGTATGATTAAATAAACCTACTGGGGTATAACTCATCGATCGAATCAGAGTAGTCTTGTCGATCTGTTGTGCTAATTTGGGGAGAAGTTCGGTAAATTTAACTCCCGTAAGTTTAGTCGAGATAGGTTTGAAAACACTCTTGTTCTTTTCAGGTACATTTTCTTTTGGATCCCACAAATCCAAGTGCGATGGTCCCCCTTGAAGATAGATCATCACCACACTTTTGGCTTTGCCAAAACCGGGGCCACCCCCAAGATTTTCCGCTGACTTTCCGTTTTCCTCTGCATATCCCCGAGAAGAAAGTGATAAAAGATCAACCAACGAAAATCCCAATAAACTTGATCCACCGATTCGAAGCAAATCTCTTCGGCTAACTCCATCGCAGGTATCTTGGCCCGCAAACCCAGGAATAATAAGCATACAAAACCTCAAAAATTGGTATTTTAGGTAGGAATTCAACTTTTTAATATTTTAGCTGAATTCTAATGCAAATGCAATGGATAAAATCTAAAATAATAAATTAATCTTGGCAATTATTTTTAACCATAAGATGGCATTTTGAATTATCCCCAGAATCAATGAATCGATCACCCTGAATTTTAGGAGAAAAAACCAATTTTTTCCCTATTTCAGCTTAGGCAAATTAGAACGAGACTTCTGCTATTTTTTGGAAATTAAAATATGATATAGTTTATTATGGGAACTTTTCGATCACTCAATCATCGGAATTACCGATATTATTTCTTTGGCCAGTTGATCTCTCTCATCGGATCCTGGATGCAAATGACGGTTCTGATGTGGCTGGCTCAAATCGATAGCAACGAATCGCGTTGGCCTGCTTTTATTGCTGTGGCCCAAATTGGTCCTACCATGTTTTTAGGAGCCGTTGCTGGAAGTTTTGCCGATCGATACCCTAAACGCACTATTATTGTATTGACACAAATTGGCTTTCTTTGTTGTGCCCTCTGCTTGACGATTTTAAGTTGGGTAAACATTTTAAGCGTTGAACTGATGGTAATTATCATGCTGATCCATGGTCTTTTTCAAGCCATTGATCTTCCCGCTCGATTATCTTTTATTCCCGATCTTGTCAGCAAAGAAGATCTCCCCAATGCCGTTGCTCTGAATTCATTATTATTTAATTCAGCTCGGGTAATCGGTCCTGCACTAGGAGGGATTCTGCTTTTATTCCAAGGCCCAACGATCTGTTTATTAGGAAATAGTCTCAGTTATGTTGCTGTTCTTATTAGTCTATTTCGAATGCAAAACATTCCTTCCCCCCACCAAAAACATCAAAAAAAAGGTGGAGCTATTCTGGGCTTCTCGATTCTAAAACAACAGCTCGATTTGGCATTACTGATGTTAGTTGCTCTGTTCGTCGCTGTTGGTGGCTGGCCCTTGATGGCTCTTTTACCAGGATTCGTTACTAAAGTTCTGGAATTGAAGAATAGCGCTTACAGTTCGTTGGTTAGTAGTGTTGGGATTGGGGCACTCTCTGCTGCACTCTTGGTGGCTACTTTAACCAGTAATAAGCTGCGCAATCGTTTAATATTCCTTGGTCCCATTTTAACAACCATCTCTCTTTTTATTCTCTCTCGATTTACTCTATTCCCTATCGCTATTCTAGGCTGTATGACTTTTGGTTTTGGCATGATTCTTTTTTTCAGCAATACCCAAACCCAAATCCAGCTGGAAACCGACGATAAAAATAGAGGAAAAGTTATGGGAATCTGGGCAATGGTTTTAAGCGGCGGCGTCCCTATTGGGAATCTCATTGCTGGTCCACTTGCAGATATTATTGGTATCGATCAAGTTTTACTCATTCAAAGCTCCATTTGCTTACTTGCATCTATTGTTGTGTCCATTCGCTGGTTCCTTTTGAAAAAAAGAATAGAAACTAGTAATTCCGTTATCCCTTCCTAATCCTATCTACTCGTTTAGACATCAACTTTTTTCATTATCCACCATCCTTTTACCTTTCAAAGCTAGCGATTGCCGCTGAAATAGCATAATCCTTTATTCCTTTTCGCACGTTCATTTCTTTTCTTCACTTTTTCGACTCTCTTGAACTAAAAACCCTCAATTCTGAAATAGGAATGTTAGTTATAATTCAAGAATTGTTCACCTATCATTCTAAAATAACTAGAATTGATCTTGAGATCCTCCAATTGAACTAACGGCCAATCTCGATTTTTTAATTGATCATTTCTTCTTTAAATAAAATTAGTTTTAGGTTTATGGATTACCTCGCCGAGACGCGACTAAAACCCCACAATGAATATGAGTAGGGACAGGATTCTCAGGGCAAACCAAACCTAGTTCCTCGAGCCAAGTTTTGTATTCACGCGCGCTATATAGCCGGCCCTCGGTCAGAGTGAATAGGGAAGCCGAATAGAACGCCATTGGCAATGGCCCATCTAATCGATCGTTTAAAAAGACATCATGGATCAACAATCTCCCTGCTCCTAAAATCTTTTCAGCAATTCGCCTTAACAAGGTTTTACATTCCGGGACATCCCAATCGTGAAGAATATTCGAAAGTAAAAAATGATCCCCTTCTGGAACTGGATCGACAAACATATCTCCCGCAATCAATTCGAGACGGGAAGTGACATCGTATTCGCTTGCAAACTCCTTAGCAAGCTTCAAGACTTCAGGGCGATCCCAGATAATCGCTTTCAGATGTGGATTGATTTTTAACATAGCGATCGAATAAATCCCCGTGCCGCCACCAACATCCACCAAAACTTTTGCCTGCGATAAATCTATTTTTTGTGCCAAAACAGGGGCAACATTTTTTGCTCTACCTGCTAGAGCCAAAGTCAATTCTCGCGCGGAATCACTAGTTTCCATCGCCGAATCTATCCCCTCTCTAAATATAAAAGCAGCACCACGGGATCCTGTACTCTTAAGCTCTACCCCCTCTGAACTAACTTGTTTTGGAGTATCCACTGGAGCAGAATTCCAAGGTCGATTGGTTTTTAACCTTTCAATCATCCCTAAAACACCTGGACTTTTAGCAGCAAGTCCAAAATAATTCGTTACCTGCAACGGGTTTTCCGTCACTAAATACTGTTTTGCTAATGGAGTCAATTCATATCGATTTTGTGAGTCATACTGGATGGTTTTCATCGCTAGAAGAGCAGTGAGCAAGACGTTCATAGGACGTTCAGCAAGATCAGTTTTTGCGCACAACTGTGAAAAAGTCATCGGGCAATAATTTAAGTGCTCAAATATTTTGAAAGGATGAATGGCGGAAACTAATAATTCTGTTCCATAATTTCCTCGAAAAAGATCGAAGAGGGGAGTGGGATCAAGTCCAGTTAATTTTTCGGAGAAAATATCCATCTGCAAGATTCCTTATAAAATAATAACTACAAACTTCATGCAATCGCCTATAGATTTAGAACCTCAATAGACTTATGGAAATAATATTACGAAACGCCAAGGAAAATCCCACTTTCCTTTCTTTAGGGGAAAATGAATTACATATTTGGGAATGGTCTTGCCCCGAAAAATGGCAGATTGGGGAAGGGATGAAACAACTAATTCCTGAAGAGAGAGAGAAAGCGGAACGATTTTTGCATCCAAAAGTGAGAGAACAGTTTGTGGTAGCGCGTGCAGGGTTGAGAAAACTGCTAGCAGCCTATCTGCAAATTCCTCCCCTTGAGGTGCCTATCGAATACGGTTTTAATGGGAAACCGGAATTAGCGCAGGCATTCGGTGCTTGGCAATTTAACTTGTCCCATAGCGAGGGCCAGGTCGCGCTGGGAATAATCAAGCAACGACGGATCGGAATAGATTTGGAAAAGATCAGAGAAATAAAAAATATTCCCTCCCTAGTGAAACGATTTTTTTGCCCAGCGGAAATCGCTTTGTTTGATGGTCTTTCTGAGAAAGAGCAGAATCAGCAATTTTTGGAAGTTTGGACGTGTAAAGAGGCATTGTTAAAAGGGATAGGCCGTGGCATCCATGGTCTGGAATCGAGTGAATTGATTTTTGGCAAAGATGACACTATCCGAGTGCATCGATTGAATGATCCACAAAATAGAGATTATCCTTGGCAAATTCGAAAATATATGAGGGAGCCCTGTTGGTTGCTTGCGGTAGCTTGGGAAGATAGCCATGAAGCCGTAATAGGCCGTTGAAAAATCAAAATAGTCAAAGGAAATCGACTATTTCGGCAAAGAATGAACGATAGAAAACAAGGAAAATTCCAACAAAGGAATGCACGAAAAGCTAAGGAAAAGAAGCTCAGGATTGATAAAGGTTATGAAAAAACATCTCCATTTTCGAATGGTCTGGCCGATGGTCAGTTTTGGAATGTTGTTGGCAATCTCCTGTTTGTTCAGTATTGCCTATATTCAGCATTTACAGACCGATCTGACACGCACGATCGATCAGGATGTAAGACGATTACAAAGTGCGTTGGAATTGAAAGTCCAATTACGCACACTCCGTTTCGATTCGGTAATATGCGCCGCTCACCCGACCCCCGAAAATCTCAATCACTTACTAACTTCAGAAAAGCAATTTGAAACCCTCCTCAATGATTTCTCCGAATCTGTAATCCAAAGCAATCAGGACTTCAATTTAATTCAATTAAAACAATTATACAATAATTATCGAGATCAGCTTGGCCCTGGAGGAATGCCGAATTCCCCCATCCAAAGTATTCAAGAGATGATCGATTGGGCCTCTGCGCATCCAGTGCGCCAACTAATCTCCCCGTGCGATAATTTAATCGATCAGCTTGATACCAAGATGCAAAACACCTTGCAAATCAGTGAATCACAAACTGCTTGGACAGGACGATTACTATTATTTTTAGGGATTATTGGTTCGCTGGGCGGGGTATTGAGTGGATATGCTCTCGCGCGCGGGCTATCAAAAACTGCGGCTCAATTATCGGTGCGGGTCCAAGCAGCGCAAGAACATCTCGATCAAAAAATTGGGACAATGCATATTGAAGCGAGCCACAATTTACACAGTTTGGATAAGCAATTAGAATATGTCGTCGAGCGAGTTCGAGAAGTTTGCCAAAAACTGCAAGAACAGGAAAGAGATTTATTACGCGCTGAACAGCTCGCAGCTGTTGGTCAATTAGCGGCGGGTGTAGCTCATGAAATCCGCAATCCGATCACTGGTGTGAAGTTGCTGGTGGATCATTCGTTAATGAATGATCGCAGTACCCCCCTCACCAAATCAGAATTAGAAATGATACGCGAGGAAATACTCCGTGTGGAAAGGACTATCCAGGGACTATTGGACTTTGCTCGCGCACCGACCCCGAATCGCCAGGTTTTTGATATTCGTAATCTGATTCAAAACGGGATCGAACGAATCTCGTCGCGGGCCAAGAGATATAATGTGAAAATTAATTCCGAACTCCCCGATGCCCCTTTATTTTCTGAGGTCGATGCCGACCAGTTTACTTCGATGTTGACGAATCTGGTCATCAATGCCATAGAAGAAAGTCCGCGCGGGAGCTATGTGCAAATTGATGTTAAACAATCTAATTCGAAATTTCTGGAGATTGCCGTATCGGACAATGGTCCGGGCATTCCTAGTCAAATTGCTGACCGATTATTTACCCCTTTTTCTACAACAAAAACAACAGGTACGGGCTTGGGATTAACCATCGCACAACGTATTGCAAGAGAACATGGAGGCGATGTAACTGCTGTTAATCGGCACAATGGGGGTGCCTGTTTTACTATTCTACTTCCTTATATGGAGCTTGAACATGCCAAAAATATTAGTGGTTGATGATGAACCGATGATTTGCTATACCTTCCGACGAATTTTTAATTCGGAAGGCATTGAAGTACTAACCGCTGGTTCGATTCAGGAAGCTTCCGCTTTATTTGATGAAGCTCGTCCCGATGTCGTGATTCTCGACTTCCAGTTACCTGATGGAACCGGACTCGATTTTTTCCGCAAAATTCAGGCCGAGGATCCTCGCCGTCCGGTTATATTTATTACCGCACATGGTACCACCGATACGGCAATTGAAACCATGAAACATGGGGCGTTCGATTATTTAATCAAACCGATCGATCTAGAACGGGTACAAACCCTCTTACATCGTGCACTCGAAGCAGCTCGGTTGATGCATATTCCAGCAGTCCTTCCTGACGAACATGCAGGGGATCGAATTATTGGCCGCAGTGTGGTGATGCAAGAGATGTGTAAAACGATTGGCCGTATTGCTGCGCAGGATGTTAATGTTCTCATTCTTGGTGAAAGTGGAACAGGTAAAGAATTGGTAGCTCGAGCCATTTATCATCACAGTCACCGAGCTGATAAACCGTTTTTGGCCATTAATTGTGCAGCTATTCCAGAAAGCCTTGTAGAAAGCGAACTATTTGGCCATGAACAAGGGGCCTTTACCGGGGCTAATCGGCAACGAATTGGTAAATTTGAACAGTGTGACGGTGGCACTCTTCTCCTTGATGAAATTGGCGATATGCCCCTGCCCGTTCAAGCGAAAATGCTCCGGTTACTCCAGGAACAGCATTTCGAACGAGTTGGGGGGAACCAAACATTATCCACAGAAGTCCGCGTTCTTGCGGTTACGAATAAAAATCTTGAACGACTGATCGCCGATGGGCGATTTCGCCAAGACCTATACTATCGACTGCGAATCGTTACCATTCATGTTCCCCCTTTACGCGAACGAAGAGAGGATATTCCTGAATTAGCTCACCATTTCCTTTATGAGTATGATCGAGAATTAAAACTGGATATCCGCAGCTTTGATCCAACGGTTCTTGAATTATTTCAACGCTACGATTGGCCGGGGAATGTAAGAGAATTACAAGGGATCATTAAAGAAGCAATGCTGCGCACAACAGGACAAACGATTCTGCCTGAAGTTTTACCCCCAATGGACAATAAACAGCTTGCCTTCAATAATGACTTATTCCAAAATAGTACCAGCTTATCTGCATTACCCCGTGAAGAACATCACGATATTATTGGACAAATCGAAACGTTTCTCAAAGATGGCCAAAAAAATGTTTATGACCGTATTATCCATCGAGTCGAAAGGGAACTGATTATCCGTGCTTTAAAGATC
>JAKBAI010000321.1 GCA_021809185.1 Planctomycetota bacterium | reverse complement strand
ATTCCTTAGTAAACTTAAATTCCTTAGTAATTCGGGGGAGAATAGGAACGGCGCTTACAAGAATGAAATCAGCTCGGTTAGAGATCGTTTTTTAAATGAGACTATCAAATCGGAAGATCGGGGATGGATCAAAACGGAATTTTGAACCGATATTTTTTTGTTGGCGGGACATTTAGACTCTCTTTAGATGATCGCGAGAGGATCACGAGACGATCACGCGATTGTCGATTGCTATTTCAAATTTAGATTCTTTGTCTGGATCATGATAGCTGGATCACGATGACTGGATAATGAAGTCTGGATCATGATAGCTGAATCATGATAGGTGGATAACGAAGAATAAAATAGAACAGTAAGGAAGCCGAAGCGGATCGAGTAATAACTCGGAATAAGATTCGAGAGGATTGAACTTCATTCTTCGCAAAAGAATACAATCGTGTTATTGGGTCAAGAGGTTTCGAAAGAATAAAAAATGAATCGGGAAACGGAAAAGCCGGGGAACCGATCTTACAGTTAAGTTGGTTCCCCGGAGAATATAAGTGAAGAATTGACGGGCATCGAGACCGAACTTACCAAGTAAAGCGGACGCCGAAGTTGATCCCTTGTGCGGCGAAATCGGTCTTCTTCATGAGGACGTTTGGCTGCACGGTGTTGATCGAATTGACATTGGCGATCGATGGGAAATATTTCGGGTCGCTCAAGACAGGTACTCGTTTGAGATCGAGCACCGGGTTGATCTGATCCCCTGGTCGCATAACACCGGTCCAGTAAAGGAAGGTATAGCCGAGCATGACACGCATATGCGGGGTTACGTCATAACCGAGATTGATACCGAATTCCGGAACGACTGAAAAATTCGTTTGCGAATGATGACCGATATTACTATTGAGAGCCAATAACCCACCAGGAACCGTTGTGTTAATAAAATTCGGGCCGTATTGTGCAAGACCACCATTGATATCCACCGAGCTATAGGTTGCACCGAGGGCTACTTTGCCGACCGCATTGAGGGTCCAGCGGCCAACGTGGCGATTAAAGATCAACCCGACCTGGCCTCCATTAAAGGAGTTGGTGGTGTGGAATTGGTCATAGATAGTGCCATTCACCCCTGCGAAGTTCGTCCCTGCCGCACCAGAGAAGTTTTCGTAGATATTGAGGTTTTCATTTAGATTCAGATAGCGGTAACCAAGAATCCAATCGAGGGAAGAGACCCCGTTATCTAGCCAATGTCTGCGTAGACTAATATCGGCTCCCCAGAGAAAACTGGTATAGTTGACCGCGACGGAGCCGGTACCGACACCGGGAGCTGCGGTTAATTCCGCAAACTGTCCCGGTACTGTAATCCCTGGAATTGCAGTAGATACGGTATTAGGAGCGGCAAACGGGCGAGCGATCAGCGGATAGTTATTCGAGCTTACCGTTTGTGTCGTGGTCGGATCAGATAGGAAGAAGAAGTTCGCATCGATCCCCCAATCGTGGCAGGGATTAAACCAGTAGCCCGTATTGAAGCGGAACCCCGATGACATACTCTGGCCGATCTGGCCCCCGCCAATAATGGGCACTACTCCCGGGTTTCCAAGAATACCGTTCGATGCCGCTGGCCCGGTGGTCGCTAAAATAGGTAGATTCGCCCCTTTACTCCACCACATTAAATATTCACCGGACATATACCAACGCGAAACATCGTCGGGAAACGGGTGGCGTTGAAAATGGCTGGCACCGGGAATTTCACAACTGCCTAGATTGGTATTGAGGCCTTGGATCAGAGGAAGATTAGGAGCTGTCGAACCGGGTGTACTGCTTATAGGACCGGAAGAGATTCCATTCGATGAAGGGGGATTTTTCCCGGTATCCGTATTGTCGACGGGCGCTGGCTCCGAAAGCGATGGGGGTGGGACGGTGGCCCCATCTTTCAGTGTCGTGGTTTTAGAGGTAGTCGACCCTTTCTTATTATTCCCTTTATCCGATGAAAAGTTCGGGTCGGGTAAGGGTAAGTAGGGGAGATCGCCTTTCAAGGCGATAGGCGAATAGGAAGTTGTTTTGGACAAATCGACGGCGATCGGATTTGGTGCCAAAACTTCATTGAGATTGCGCGGATAATCGACTGCGGTAGCACCTACAGCGATTAGATCTTCTGCTTGTGCTTGTACTTGTTCCGTTGCTTGAACGGGCTGTTCTTTTTTGGGCTGATAACGCAACGGCGTTATCTTTGGTTTCTTCGGTTTGGGACTCGAATCCTGCCCGTTCACTTGCCCATACATGGGTAAAGTGGCAATAATGAATATACCTAAGATATTTATGAACTTGGCTATTAGTGTCATTGAATCACCCTCCTGGTAAATCCAATTGATTGTTTCAAAAATCCACCAAATTCCCGAAATTCATTTCGTGGTGGAAATACCTTTAAATCTAATTTCTTCACATCATCTCATCGTCGACAGAACTGGCAAAAATGGGGTAATTCGCTTTATGATGGGGATTTAATTCCCGAATGCTATGGCAATTTGGGTAATATCGCGCCAAACGGATTAGACGTTAAGTTGGCACCTTTTCGTAAGACAGAGTCTTCAGGAATTGTAGGAAATTTAGAAAGGATAGGTTAAATCGATTCCGAAAAGAGTAATGGGATATTAAAACAAGTTCATTTGGAAGAACTTTTTACAAAAGGTTATTTATATGAAATGGATTTCTAAGAAAAATAAGTGGATAGTTGGCGGATTGGCCATTCTATCATGCTGCACATACTCAAGTAATAGTTTTGCTTTTTTCCCCCCGGTGGTTGTAACCCCCGCGGCTCCAGCTCCTGTGATTTCATCACCCGTTATTGTTGCTCCGGCCCCGGTATCTTCCGTTTCTGTTCCGCCCGTGGATCCGGGTTTAGTCATTATTTCGCCTACGCCCCCATCAACCCCACCCGTAACCAGTGTTCCTGAACCAACGGCTTTAATGGGTTCCTTGTTCGGATTAGGATTTTTAGTTGTTTTGCTGAGAAAAAAGGGACATACAGCGAAAAATAATGAGTTAGCCCTGTCAGCTCAGTAAAAAATGGGGTTATTACGGTGTCTTCATTATCAAATAGGCTGATTTAAAGGGAGATTATCCCCTAAAATTCTTGGGGAATCTCCCGAATTAAGAGTTTAAAGGGTCTATTTCTGCATTTTTAGTTCGATTTTCAATAAAAATCACACAAATTCTCTAAATTTTTGGAAAAATAATAAAAATTGGGATTGAATTTAGTTTTAAGATGTAAGAAAATGTTTAAATAAAGACATCGGTTAGCTTAACAACCTCTCCCTTTGTTAAACTAAACCGATGACTTGAGGTAAAGATGGTTGAATGTATAACTAAGCCACCTCTCCCATAGCTTAGTTTCATTCTCAACCAAGGCTCTCGCCGAAATAGTATATTGCATCCCCCGTGCCAACTTCTCCCCAATTTTTTTTCATCTTTGTAAATCATTATTTTTTGGCCCCCGATCTTATCATAATTCGTTGTAAGTTCTTATTTTTCAAGGATTTTTAGCGAACTCGACCTACAGATAAATTCCAAATATTTTTTAGTTGCTCTCCGAATACCCTATTTAGTGCCAGTTGATTTGCTACGATTTAAGGCACGAGATGCCATTAAAAGTCTCAAGTATAGGCATAAGGTATTTCTGGATTACTAATACCTAGATAGATTCTCTTTGGATTATCCAGAGTTAGATCCTTTTCGAAGAATAATTACTTGCATTCAGACTTGGATTTACTCTCTAATAATTGGTGATTGAATTGATAAAACAATTAAATAGATATTCATTCATTTTAATATGGAATTAGCTGATTGGAATGGATTTATTAAAATCGAAATTGTTATGATAATTGTTAATATGATGAAAGTAAGAGTCATCTGGACCACAGCACCATCTCTTCCCCAAAACGATTAGGTGATCCAGATGACTAGAATTAAAAGGTTGAAAATGATTAAGCATTCTTAATACCGAATGGATCAAGATTTTTCCAGAATTATATTTTTGTTTTATGTACTTATTTTATAAGTACTTACGTTAATCGAATGATTAAAAGAGTACTCTAAACAGCTTTCGGCCAAAGATAATCGAATCGATTACGTAGAAAATTCGCTATATTTATTAGCGTAATTTGTCACATTTTTAGCAATTCTAATTTCAAAAAGGTGTTTGATATTCGGCAAACATCAAGCCGATGGATAGATAGAGCATAGAGATAAATGGTTCCATCGATATAATAGCATGGATCCCCGCCAACGAAATAGCATCCAATATGGGGAAACAGCTAAATAATAAATCGTGAAATGGAAAGGAACAGGAATGATTACCAGCGAAGCAGCTCGGCAGGAAATCCAAAAAGAACAATGGCTAGCTGGGGTAACAGCAGAAGTCTTGAAAACGCTGAATGATAATAAGGGGATGTGTCATTTACGCGAAGAGCCGTTACCGCATCGGGAAACGGTGGTAAGCATATTGAACGACTTGCGCGAGATTCTGTATCCCGGGTTCGGTTCCCGTCAAAATTTACATGGCAGGAACGTCGAGTATCATATCGGTAGTCTA
>JAKBAI010000072.1 GCA_021809185.1 Planctomycetota bacterium | reverse complement strand
TTGCAGTATAGCTCAAAATAAACAACAACCTCTTCTTTCACTTCAGCAACGGGTGTGGGAAGCGTTGAATTTGATGACTTCCGCTATTTCTGCCGAAGAAGGGGTGATTAGCGATTTAATAGGGGATGCGGCTATGGGTTTTTGGGGTTGGCCAATCTCCCAAGAAGATCAGATCGACCGTGCCGTGAGAGCGGCTCTACAAATCGCCAGGAATTTTGAATTACAGAATCGCATCAGAGGCGATGATGGCGATGGGAGTGCGATGCGTTGTGGGATCGGTATTGCACATGGGTTGGCCGTTGCGGGTGCTTTAGGAACATCGCATCATATAAAAGTTGGTGTTTTCGGACCGATCGTCAATCTTGCGTCTCGATTGGAAGGGATGACGAAAGCGTTTGGCGTTCGAATCTTGGTTGATGAACCGATTGCCGATCATCTGCGAAATAAGCTTGGGGAACAATTTTCTCCCCGGATACGTTTTATGGGTAAATACCGCCCCGCCGGAATGACCGAGCTGATGCGCATCCATGAACTTCTCCACCCTGTTGGAACCCCTGGTCAAAATATTATCTCTGAAGCGATACGAATACAATGGGAAGTGGTCGTTGAGGACTTTGTGAACAAAAATTGGAGGACAATCGTTCGCAGACTTGAAGGATTCCTGCGAGAGCCTGAACTCGAAAAAGGAGCCTCTAAAATTTTGGAGTTTATTCGTAAACAACAGATTCCTCCAGAAGATTGGGACGGGGGCATTACTCTCGATCAAAAGTAAGCTAAGGGCAATCGTTTCTTGTCAGAACCTGAGTTAATAGTCAGAGCATGAAAGCCGTTGACCTGTTGAAATCAATGGGTTAACGAGTAATCGTTTTTTCTTTAGCTATAGCAACTCGATCTTACCCATTAGAATCGGGTTGATTTTGAAACTGAACTATTTATGGAGCGATTACCGATTGGTAATAACCTGAAAAATAGTCGTCGTTAGGTTCTACATTTCCAGATTTCTATATTAGTAGATTGGTGGAATTATCTATTTCATCCCATATCTTGTTAAAATTTTTTAATGTTCTGTGCTGGCTTCGATTCTGTTCAAAGCATTTCTCTTTTGATCAGCATGGCAATACAAGTTTTCTTCAAATCGTTTTTCTATTATGTGAGCTATTTTTCTTCAAAGAATTTGCTGAATTAAACGAAAATCGAACGGCTCGAATTGAATTTGAAGGGTTAGAATATTATAATAAATATTAATTGAATAGGCAATGTATTCATGTATCCAAAATGATCAATACCCTGAGTTGATTTTTGGGTCACTTGTGCCCTTGGAATTATACTCCTATAGTGAGTATATTCTAGTTACGAAACAGAATGAACTAAGTTAATCAAACTTGGTGCCCCAAATGGAAAAGGGAGAAAGTAAATTCCCCCTTTTTTAGAGATGTTTTGTAGTGTAAATCATAATATATTCATTTGATCTATGGAACTTAAAAGTTGCTTTTGAACTCAAAAAAACATGAATCTGGAAAAGATACCAATTCTGCTTGTAGATAATCATGAAAATTATCAACAAGCGTGCCGGGAGATTCAAGAAGCAAACGAAATTGCTATCGATACCGAATTTGTTGGGGAAGACCGCTATCGTCCTGATCTCTGTCTGTTACAAATCGCAACCGCAAATAACATCTTTCTAATCGATCCAATCAAAATAAAAGAGGTAAACACCTTTTGGAACTGTCTCCAGAATCCCAATCGAGTGGTTGTTGGCCATGCCCTGCGCGAAGAAATACGGATGTGTACCGATAGCACCGAAACTATCCCGATGCACTTCATCGATTTACAAATTGCCGCTGGGTTTGTGGGTATTTCGTATCCTGTTAGTTATAGTCAGCTCGTGTATCATCTCTTTCGCAAAAAATTAGATAAATCGGAAACTCTTACGAATTGGCGAAAACGTCCCCTAACTCGAGAGCAAATTGAATACGCTGCGGATGATGTCCGATTTTTGTTGAGTTCTTGGAAACTCTTGAAAAAACAATTAACGGAATTGAACAGAATAGAATGGCTAAAAGAAGAGACTGACCAATCCATTCGATTAGCTGTTTTGGAGCCGTCTCAGCTCGAGAAATGGCGGAAGTTGGCGGGAACTCAGTCGTTTGAACCGAAAAGATTAGGGATATTAAAAGCAATTTATGAATGGCGGGAAGAAAAGGCCATCAATTCAAATCGTCCGATGAGACAGATATTACGCGATCAGCTCGTGGTAGAAATCGCGCGGAAAAATCCGAAACAATTACGAGATTTAAGCTCTTTGCGCGGTCTCTCCAGGGATATTCTTGATGAACTTTGGCTCATCATCCAAGCTGTTATGGGGAAGAATCCGCAGGTTTGGCCAAAACAACAAACCCGCAATGAATATCCGCATTATATTCATATTCTTGCGGATCTGGTTCAAATTCAATTAAATTCCCTTAGTCATGACTTAAAAATTGCATCGAATCTGATTTGCAGTATATCCGAACTAAGAAATTTCATTTATACCTATGCCGAAGGATTGCCGATCCGCCAGGAGAGTATTTGGAATACCCAGTGGCGAAGTACTCACATCTTGCCAAAGATCTTGCCTTTTTTAAGGGGTGAAGTTGCCTTGCGCATCGCTGATTTGAAATCTAATTCCCCTTTGTCGTTCTTTCCAACAGGGAATTTGGAGGCAGAAAAGGGACCGGAAAAAGATTCGAACGATACCCCATGATGTTTTTTGCAGAAATTCGATTTTTGTGAAGGAAAAGGATTTGAATCGTGATGGGGGTTAAAGGAATGAAAGTCGACCATTCTTGAATACGAACTTGAAGACGAATTTTTGCTTGGAGAATTGAATTTTCCAGAATACCTATTAGATCAATGAGAAGTGGAGTTTGTAACTTCAGGGGTACCGTAAAAAGTGAGTGATCCATGGCGCATGAAGTATATTTGTTCGATGCTAGAAATCTGGAATGTATAACGGTCCGATATCAGATCGACAATCATTCTATGGTGTTTATATCTGCTCGAAGAAACGGTCTGGTTTTTCGAATGGGGGACTTTTTTACGATTGGAGATGCGGATCTATTCAAAGGGACCGAGCGAAAGGAAATCTTTCATCGCATTGTCCAACGGATACCCCCCATTTTATTTCGCCATTTGGAGCAGCCTTGGCAACCACCAAACCTAGGGAAAAGTATTCGAATTTTAAGTGTTGCTCTTGAAATGAAAGATCGATGGTTCCACAGTCAAGTTATGCATGATGATCAAACCGAAATGCCAAAAGAGGTAGAAGAATTTTTACGGGAAACCATCATGGTTTCTGAACACTGGTATCGTAAATCGAAAACCAGAAAAGAGGGGTTTGTTACGAACGGTTATTTGATCGATCCGCAATTCAAAAACCTGCTTTTTGTAGAAACACCCGAAGGTGAAATTGGCGGACTCGATTCAGATGATTCCGAGGAGGAGACCAGCGAATACGAAAAAAGTTCTTCGGAAGGGCCTGCCAAGAAAAAAGATCGAAATCGTTCTAAGAAAAATAAGAAACGGAGAAAGAAATAAAGGCGATCGATTTTGAAAAACGGGTTGCCAAAAAAATTACTCCAGTCGATCAAAGCTAATTTCAAAATCTGGATGGAACAGTACTTTATGAGATGAATGCTCATAGGATCGATCATCGAAATTTGCCAGCGGAAGAAAGGCAAAGCAAAAGAAACGAATGATATTTTTTATAATGCAATAATCTTGCCTTTGTAATGCAATATGTGGTTGATGGCTTTCAACTTTTAGAGAAAAAGCTAGTGAAAAAAGTAATTAGAGACGAGCTATTTTTAGGAACCAGCCAAATTCCATAAGAAATAACCCCAACGTCGCTTCGAAATCTGATCTGTAACGAGTATTGGAGAGATATAATCATGCAATTCCCATGTCCGAACGCGAGCTGCACCTATCAATTCGACCATCAGCTTTTGCCCCCCGCGGCGATAGTAACTTGTCCCTTATGCATGCATCGATTTACGTATCGCGTGGAACAATTTTTCCCAGAGCTTGCGGCAAATCAAGGGATACAGGATGCTAGTTCCGCCAAATCGACCGGAAAGGTAGACCAAGAGTTGAGTTTTGATGTACTCTTGGCCAATCCTGAAGAGTCGGATCAACCGGTGATGGATCGGGTGGTGAGACGAGGGATCCAAAAACCAGAAAAATCGTATCTTACTTATGTGATGGTTGGTTTTTTTGGTGTAGCGTTGCTGTTGATGATTGTGTTATTATTGCGGAATTCGAAGACCAGCTATTTTGGTGGTGCACCGATCAATAATAAATATCCTGTTTTTAATTTCCTTTTTGATTTGAAAACGAGGGAGTGGGAATCGGATGATTCGATTCGAGGGAAAGAAGGGGGGGTAAATGTCAATACTTTTTCCTTAAAAAACAAAAATCAGGATGCCTGGACGGCCATGTATGCCGAAGATTTCTCAACGCGAAATCCGAGACCGCAAGAACTTCAATATCGAGTGATGGAACGGTTACGGGGATATTTTCGAGGTTTGGAAACGCAAGAAATACCCGATATTACCTGGGCAGGGCAAAAAGCGAAGGCAATGCAGTTTTCAGGGTCGGTGGATGGCAAAGCGATGCGCGGTACTGTTTATCAGATGATCTTTAAAGGGATCGGGTACATCTTTTTTGAGTGGGCAAGCGAAGATCTTTACGCGGGTATGTCTACAGAGTTTGCCAAAGTAAGGGAATCCTTTTCGCTCGGAAATTATCGAGATGATTGGAAAGAAAAGCAATCGAATCGATTGGTCTTTTCTCCTGCCGATGCTGCTTACCAAGTGATTGATGAGGATGGGGTATGGATTGCTGCGGTCATCGGGGTGGAAAACCCTAATCCGGGTCGAAAAAAACAGCTTTATACCGATCCGAAAGAAGAGGATAAACGAGCTACGATGATCTTTGAAGGGGAAAATCCACGTCCAAAAACGAAAACTCAGAGGGGCATTTTAGCAAAAACAGCGCATGGAATCGTCGTAGAACTTTCAGAGAGCGGCGATCCGATCAAGGCTGCAAAGAATTTTGCCATTAGCCGATTCAAGAAACTATATTCGGCAGGGATGGAGAAAGGGGAGGTAACGATCAGTCTAGAAGAGGTAGAAAAATCCCCTTCCGAGACAGCACTCCCAAGCGAAGGGACGCCAATAGCCCGATTTCTGGTCAAAAATTCGATCGATAAATCTCAACGGAATTATGTGGTGGTTTCTGCCCTTCCTGTGGATAACAAAATTGTCGTCCTGATGTTGGATTGTACCTGGGCAGATGCGGAGGTGATGGAACCATTCATGATCCATTTTGCCGAAACATTACAACGAAAATAATCTGTAGAAATTGGTTGCATATATTATTTTAGGGATAGATTCGCCTTGTCTCTGGGAAAGTATGTTGAGCGGAAGCGTATCAACTCCCTAATTCGTTGATCGTCGGGTGTTCGTTGATCAGGCGAGCGGGGGGTGTCAACCCCCTGATTCTATTAGAGATAGATTCGCTCTTCAGACAAGCGGAGCGGGGGGCAACCCTCTGATTCTATTAGAGATAGATTCATGGTCCCGAATTAGGATTTCCCGGAGATGGGCGATCGTTTTTCCCAGCTGTCGGTTCTGCGGGTTGAGGGGGTGGCAAACTAGGAATCTGGCTAGAGTTTTGAGAGCCACCTCGTTGATAAGGTTTTTTGGGTTCTGGCAGATTATTGCCACGTTCACGTAAATCCTGGGCTTTGGGAAGCAATTCTTCGGCGGATACCTGCTGAGTAGGTTCCAGCTCGAAATACATATCGCGAGAATCCAAAATCCTTCCCGGATAGAGATTCTCTGCGGCAAAATCGATGGGAGGATAGGCGTAAAGTGGTGCGGAAATCCTCTTATCGAATGTCTTGGTCTGGTAGCCATCGTGTTCAATGCGAATGCGATATTTCCCATAATATAAAAATGGGACAATTACAGGAGACGGACCGATCGGTTGATCGTTCACATAAACCAATGCACCAGGAGGATTTGTTGTAACGGTAAATGTGCGTTCAACACACCCAGTTGAGAGAAACACGCATGAGAGAAACACGTAAAAGGTCAGCACGATCATCCGTTTTCTTAGCCGATAGATCCAATTTATCCTGTTCACAGCTTTTTTCCCCTAGATTCCGTCGAGATTTTTAACCTCTTTCTCGATTTTGACAAGAGGAATTGATTCGAATCCGTAAAATCGAAGTAAACGGTATTTTGCTTGAAGAAATAAAAGATTATCTATAAAAAGAATTCTCAAACAAAATTGCTTTCCTATATAAAATAGAATAGAAGAGTAGATATAGTGAATCCCCACAATATTTGTAAAATGCGGTGATTAGATGAATAAAAATAGATGAATAAAAATAGATGAATAAAAATATATAAATAAAAGTTGTTGGAAATTTGAGTGTTCGCTCAAACAGGAATTTAAAGTGGAATCGAGTCCGTTTTGTGTCAAACTTTCTTTCGATTGAGCATAGTGGAATAACGGATGTTGGGATTAAACGGCCCCATAATCAGGATTCTTTTCTTATTCAACCAGCGGTTGATGAAAAACAATGGCGGTTGGTTGGCCATATATTTATAGTCTCTGATGGCATGGGAGGGCACGCTGTTGGCGAAAAAGCGAGTGCCAAAGCAGCCCAGGATATTCCGTTGATTTATACCAAACATGTTCAAGATGGTCCTGTGCAAGCTTTAAGAAGGGCTTTTCAGGAAACCAATGCCTCTATCTATGCCATAGGCCAGAAAAATCCGGAATTTCGCGGCATGGGTACTACCTCTACCATTTTAACCATTCGGGAAGATGGTGCATGGATTGGCCACGTAGGGGATAGTCGAGTTTATCGATTTCGCAATCAAGTCATGGAACAGCTCAGTTTTGATCATAGCTATGTCTGGGAAATGGCACGCCGATTAAAGGTTCCTCCAGAAGAGTTGGAAGATGTTAGAAAAAACGTTATCATCCGTTCTCTAGGCCCTGAGCCGCTGGTCCAAGTCGATGTCGAAGGACCGCACCCAACACAAGAAAACGATATTTTCCTCTTGTGTAGTGATGGTTTGAGTAATCTTGTTAAGCCCGAGGAGATGGGGGCAATCATCTATGCTTTCCCAGTTCAAGAATCGGCGAAAATTCTTGTGAATTTAGCAAATGTTCGTGGTGGAACAGATAATATCACCGTTCTAGTTGTCAAAATTTTGCCTAGTCAATCATCTGCTCTGCGTTCAAAATTTTCTGATTCCCCAATGTTTCAAAAGGCTTTGCGTCTCTGGGATAAGTGGAACAATCTTCTCAATTGGTCGATGTTTTTGCTGGGAATGGGGATTTTCTTTGCTATTCTATTCGTGTTATCTAATATAAATGAATGGTCAAATGGGGTTACTTGGCTCATTTTTACAGTTCTCAGTGTGGTGCTTGGCTTGGGGGGATTGGTCTGGTCGCTGCGTGAGGGGAATAAAAATAGTTCTGAAACTAGCGTATCTGATCTCTCGGTTACCAATATTTATCGCGAATATGATTGTCCGATCGATCAGGATCTAATCCATCAATTCCGAGACGAAACTATACAATTGGCTAAACAGGTAGAATCGAGCGGATTAGCTTACGATAAACAACAATTTAATTCATTCATGGAAAAGTCCCAAAACGCAGAAAAAGATTCGGACTTACTGTTTGCTTTTCGTGAACAACTCAAAGCATTTGATCTGCTGGCAACTGTTAGCAATCAGGTGCACTATAAGGAGAAGGGGTTCCAACCTAAATGGCAGCCTCCTCGCAATTATTAGTTTTATCTTATTATTAATATTATTTTTTAAGCTTATTAAATTGACTTAACTTATTATTCCCAGATTGTCTGGATCAATCTTTTTCCGAATAAATCGAATGAAAAGTAGAATGACGCATTTTTAAGGTGTTCAGTCACTAATCATATTTAGCAGAGTTCGAACGAGAACTTGTATTAGAGAATCGGATCAAATACCCCATCTAAATTAATTTTCGTCTCTGAATCCCAATATTGAACTTATCTAATTTACTCACTTTATCATTTTTGAGTAGCCTCAAGCGTTTCGAGATTGACAAAGTTTATAGCTTAGGCACAATAGGGTACTGGAAAAAATACCTTGATAGCCACGATAGCCAAGGGATTGTAAAAGGGGTAGCAAAAAGGATTGCAAGAGGCTTTTGAGCGGAAACAATCTTGTAAATTGCGGGAGCGATCTTGTAAATTTTTGCATAAGGATAGCAGATAGGAAGTCGACGTTTCTCCGTACGAAAATGCGGAGAACGAATCGAGAGAGGATAGGATCAGGAAGATGAAAAACGATACGAAAGAGCTAGAGTCCTTAGTAGAAATAAAAAATAGTTCTCTGAGAACAAAAGACAAGAAAGATGCGGGAACCATCCACGAAGTAAAAACACATCTGCCTTTGGGTCAGCTCGGAAGTAGTCATGCACTGAAGAAACTAGCACAGACTGCAGATAGCCAGGATCAGAACGATCGCATCGTCCAAGAAGTTAAAAAAGCGATCGAGAGGATCGGTCAACGGACCTTTCAGATCGGTGTGATTGGCTTGGGCTATGTGGGTTTGCCACTGGCGATCGCGTTTGCGAGGAAAGATTTTCGGGTGAAGGGATTTGATATCGATGCCGAGAAAATCGAGTTGCTTAACCAAGGGAAGAGTTATATTCGTCAGATTAAAGAGGAGATCATTCAAGAACTGAAAGTCAAACAGTTTACTTGCACGAGTGATTTTAATCAGCTTTGCGACATGGATGCCATATTGATCTGTGTGCCAACACCCTTGACGGAGGCGCGCGAACCCGATCTTTCCTTCGTGATCGAGTCTACCAAACAGATCAGTAAGCAATTGCGTAAAAATCAGATTATCATCCTAGAAAGTACGACCTATCCAACAACCACGCGCTCGGTTTTATTGCCGATCCTAGAAGCAAGTGGACTCGAGGTGGGGAAAGATTTCTTTCTTGCTTTTAGTCCAGAACGAGAAGATCCCGGCAATCCGACACACTCCGTGGTTCATATCCCCAAAGTGGTTGGCGGGATCGATGAGTTGAGCGGTGATCTCGCCGAGGCGATCTACCGATCGATCGTGCCTGCGGTGGTTCGAGTTTCGAGTACGGAGGTTGCAGAAGCGACCAAGATTCTAGAAAACACTTATCGAGCGATTAATATCGCTCTGGTGAATGAGATGAAGCTTCTCTATGATCGGATGGGGATCGATATCTGGGAGGTAATCGAAGCAGCTAAAACCAAACCGTTCGGTTTCCAGGCTTTTTATCCCGGTCCCGGTCTAGGGGGGCATTGTATCCCTCTCGATCCGTTCTATCTAAGCTGGGTCGCAAAAAAATACGGAATGAATACGCGCTTTATTGAATTGGCCGGGGAGATTAATACGGCGATGCCTGCCTTTGTCATTCAAAAACTGGGAGATGCTCTCAACGATCGTGCCCTCCCGATACGCGGTGCGAAAATAACCATTTTGGGGATGGCCTATAAAAAAGATGTCGATGATCCGCGTGAGTCCCCCGGTTTCGAATTATTGGATCGGTTATTACAAAAAGGGGCTATCGTTTCCTATAACGATCCGCATATCCCCGTTCTTCCAAAAATGAGGCATTATCCGCATCACCAACCGATGAAGAGCCAGGAACTTACCCCAGAATTCTTACAATCCCAAGATGCTTTCTTACTTACTACCGATCACTCTGCCTATGATTGGGAATATATTTTACGCTATGCCAAGTTGATTATCGATACCCGAAACGCGACCAAAAATCGACAAGTGTCGCGGGGACAGGTCGTCGCTGCATAATCGAGGTGGGTCGGCGAGTATGGTTGAGGTATATACTATTATTTAAGCCACGGAAGAACACGGTATATATTATTTAAGCCACGGAAGAACACGGTATATATTATTTAAGCCACGGAAGAACACGGAAGAACACGGAAGAACACGGAAGAACACGGAAGAACACGGAAGAACACGGAAGAACACGGAAGAACACGGAAGAACACGGAAGAACACGGAAATAGGTCGCGGGCAGGTAAAGTCTAAAAAGATGGCCAACGTAAATCGGTTAATCCAAAAGCGGCAAGCTCAAAATCGAAAAATGCTCCAGGTACTGGTATTTGTCGAGCGGAGTCAGTATCCGATTTTGGTTTCTGAAAGTGGTATCGATTCGAAAAGTAGAAATTGAATAGCTAATCAGTTTTTATGAGATCAATTCCTGCTGGTGATTTCTACATACGGGCGGAGTTGAGCGATTTTTTTTGCGCCGATTCCTTTCACGCGATGTAGGTCTTCAACCGAATCGAATAATCTCTTCGCTCGTTCTTCAATGATTTTTTGTGCAGTGATTGGGCCAATACCGGGAAGTTGTTGTAGTTCTAAAATCGTTGCGGTATTCAGATCGATTGGTTTTCCTGGGACAGCCTTTTTCTTTCTTGAAGCGGGATTCGCTTTTGATGAGGGGTTGTTCTTTGTATCATTCTCTGCGATCGAGTTTTGCTTAGTAAGATTAGAACTTCCCCCTTGCTGCGTTTCGATTTTATTTTGGCTAAGACTGTTTGGCAAAGATTGTTTCTTTTGAGGAAATTTGCTATTGGGAGGTCGTTTGATTATTGGAGATTCGAGCCTTTGCCCAGTTAAGGCCGTCTCTGAAATCGAGTAAGTAGGGTCGCTTCTATTTGGAAGTGTTTTAATAAGATCTTCCTGGATCGAATCATTTTCTGTGTACTTTTCTGTTGGAGGAGAGTGAGCCGAAAAAAGGGGTGATTTGCGTTTTGCAGGGCCAGAAGCCGAGGAAGCAGATTGGGTGGATGGAGTAGATAGAGAGTCCTCATCAACTTCTTTATTATCTTCTTTATTGAGTTGAGCTACAAAGAAATATAATTTAAGTCTTTCAACGGTTACTGCTCCAAGCCCCGAAATATTTTGAAGTTCATTCACACTTTGAATATGCCCAACCATCTTTCGATAATTGTCTATTTTTTCAGCGGTTGATTTGCCAATTCCAGGTACCTGTTGTAATTCTTTGATTGTGGCCCGATTGAGATCGATCGGTGGCGAGTTACTCGAAGATTTAAGGGTTAGAACGCTCGGACCTGTTCCGTTTCTGATAGCTAGCCATTGATTGAAGCCAATAGCGATTAATAGGAAGAGTATAGATAGGATGCCAATCTGAGACAGATAGGATCCTGAGTTGATCATTTCTGGAGAAGGATTTTCTAAAGCCGGATTTTCTGGAGTCAGATTGCTAATTAGGGCATCACCTCGTGTAGCAGAAATGTCCTGGTTTATTTGAGTTTTTTGTGTAAGAGAATCCTGATTATTCTCTACATTGGCGTTGACCAATCGATGTAATGGGTAATAGATCGAATATGCTTCTTTAGTCTCTGTATCTTTATAAACATAAATAGAAAAAGTAGTTGGAACAACGGTAGTTTTGACTGGGTCCGCGAGAGGAGTTGGAGGTGGTTCACAAATTTGAAATCTATTATTTGCTGAATGGTTGAGTGAATTACTTTTATTTAGATTAATTGTTGTCGAATTAAATTCGGGTTCAACAAAGCCATGATAGTCGAGTGAATGATAGTCGAGTGAATGATAATCGAATTGAATATTAAGTTGAGGGTGAGAAAAAAAAACGATACCAGGAACATCAAAGCAAGATGACCCTCCCAAACTGAAACGATCTGAGGATAAATTCTCTAGTTGCTGAAGCATAATCGTTAAAATTATTAAAATCAATATTTATAATACTATTGTTATAATAGGCAGATTGAGTAGAGGGGGAAGAAGAAAAATTAAATATTATAAAAATGATTTATCCTTATCAAATAAAAGGGAGATCGTAATACTTTTGAAGTGGGATTAAAGCAAACTCAACGGAGGAAGTTGGCTTGTTGAGCGGGGATGCGTTTTAGCCGATTTCTGGAATCGCTTCGATGTTGCCCGTTCGAAGATCCCCCAATTCATTCGTTTGCCAGAAATTTCCAGATTCGACATGAAGACAGGTAAGCCAAGGATCGATTTTACTGCTAGTATCAATACAAATTGCCGTGCCAAGATACAAAGGCCAGCCGCTTTTTTGGGAGGTATGGCCGCAAATCATCGTTTTACCCGATATGTGGGGGATGTATTCTGCGGGATTTAAAAATTCCCAATGTAAATATAGACTTGGTTGATATTTCAGTTCCGAGCTTGAATGCAGATTGGCGTGAACAAAGATATGAGAATCGGTTTCATACCAATCAAAGAGTTGATTTTTCAGGAAAAACCAGTGATTGTCAGGAACCAAATCTAAATGGAGTTCCTCCTCGTCGAGATCCGGATTATACGATTGCAGAGCTTGAATGCCACCAACTCGAAGCCAACAATCCATACTCGCCTCATCCCCACCGTAAGCTTGTAGCATCATGATTTCATGATTTCCGCGAAGACAAATGACAGAATATTTTCTTCGTAATTGAATCAAGAGATCGATGACCCCTTTACTATCCGCTCCGCGATCGACATAGTCTCCTAAAGTAATCAACTGATCGTTCGAAGTTAATTGAATGGCATTAAGAAGATGTTTCATGGCAGTTGATCGGCCATGAATATCTCCAATAGCTAATGTACGTGACAAAGGGATGAAGTCTCCTTTCTAATATAGATAGGGCATTTTTTACTTTACAATCCATACTGATGAATTCGATGATGGTAGCGTTTTCGATCGAACAAATGATTTCTTTGGGCTAACCATCCTAAATCAATACTTCATTTTTAGGCAAATCCTCTAGGAAGAGAAGCGAGAACGGAGAAAAGTTATTTTTTTTCATCGGTCCGAAATTCATCGAGGAGATGACCTAATTTTTCTTTTTTAGTTTGCAGATAACGCCGATTATTTTCGTTCGGAGGAATTTTGATATCGACTCTTCTACTGATATGAAGACCATAACTATCGAGACCGATTACTTTTCTCGGATTGTTCGTGAGTAGATGAATGTCTCGGACCCCGAGATCAAAGAGAATTTGAGCGCCAACCCCATAATGGCGTAAATCGGGTGGAAAGCCGAGTTTTTGATTAGCCTCAACGGTATCGAGACCTTCCTGTTGTTGTAAAGCATACGCTTTTAATTTGTTTAGTAAGCCGATGCCTCGCCCTTCCTGGCGCATGTAAAGTAAGACACCGCGTCCCGCTTGGGCAATCTGTTTAAGGGCTTGGTGGAGCTGTGAACCGCAGTCGCATAGAGCCGATTGGAGGGTATCCCCCGTAAAACATTCACTATGTACTCGAACGAGAATCGGTGATTCTTGAACGGGAATTTGCCCATTTTCTTCGATCCCGATTCCTCCTAGGGTAAGAGCGAGATGTAAATCAGAATCGACGATAGAAGAATAGGCAAAAAGATCGAAAATCCCTAGCGGGGTGGGTAATTGGAGTTGAATCTCTCGGCGAATCAACTTTTCCCGGGTTCGACGATAGCGAATCAAATCTGCAATCGTACATAAGCGCAATTGGTGCTTTCGAGCAAAAATCTGAAGATCAGGAAGTCGAGCCATATGCCCATCTTCATTGATGATTTCACAAATCACTGCAGCAGGCTTCAGCCCAGACATTCTTGAAAGATCAACACTTGCTTCGGTGTGGCCTGCGCGGACAAGTACTCCCCCTTCGCGAGCGCGTAAGCCATCCACATGCCCTTTATCACGGACAAGATCATGCGGCGTCGCCTGATCAGCGATCGCAGTTAAAATCGTATGTGCTCGGTCATACGCGGAGATACCAGTTGTTATTCCATGTCGTGCATCAAAATTATGGGTAAATGGGGTTGATGTTGGGTCTAGATGCACACCCGGTAGAAGTGAGAGACCGACCTTCTCGCAAAGTTCTCCATCCATAGCTAGGCACAATCGACCACAAGCTTGGCGAATCATAAAATTGATCGCTTCTGGCGTTGTTTTTTCTGCCGCAATTACCAAATCCCCTTCATTTTCACGATATTCATCGTCTACGACGATGATCATTCTCCCTTCTTGTAATTCTTTTATTGCTTCTTCTATGGAACAGAAGTTGCTGTATTTATCATCAGAATTTATTTTGTTTAGATTCTTTTCGTCAGTCTGAAGCATCATGATCTTAGTTCTTTCCAAGAAACTTATCTTGTTTTCTGCTGAATCTATGAATGAAGTCAGTAGGGTTGAGACATTCAAAGGCTATCTTCATATATTATAGGTAACTTGTAAATATAGAGAAAATATTTAGAACAATAGCTCGTGTTGTTGTTGAAACTTTGATTGGAATAGGATTTGATTTTGGTTTCTTGAAGCCAAGCGAAGCGAGAAAATTTTGAATTTTGAGGATAGATATGGAAGGTAAAGCGTAAAGAAATTTGACAAAAATCAGGGATTCGACACATCCAAATTAACGCATGTGTTCGAGTAAACTCCTATAGAATTTAGCTGGTATCGATAAAAGATTGATGAAAAATAATCAACTATAAGATATGTTGACTTTTAAATGAAGCCTTAGATAAACAAAGTGTTCATAGAGAGAAACTCCAAAATAGAAAAAACTTCTTAAAATTAAACTGAAAAAGAAAAAAATTGGATAAGATTTATTAAAATTAGAGTTACATGACGCGAATAGATTTCTGAAATTCGTTGATGATTAGAAATCATTCTAAAGTAGAATTGGACGATTCAAGAGTCGAGTTGTCCGTGTATCCCTCCAATGCAAGAATCCTTATATATTGTTAGCAAGTTTGTCTTTATCCTTCCTATACAAGAATCTTAATATATTTGATAGCAAGCTCAAGAAATGAGCTCAATCAACAAGAATGAACTATCCGTAGTATAAAATCAGAGAAAAACTAGAAATCGTTTTAATAACCTTCTTATGAAAAAAAACAAAATTGGACTATGGCTGATTGGAGCATTTGGCAGTGTGGGCAGCACGGCAGCGATTGGTTTATCCGCGATAGCCAGGGGAGTGCAAACGCCGATTGGAATGGTGACGGGTTTAGCCGAATATAGCGAGTTACCATTAGATTCATTTGCCAATTTTGTTGTTGGTGGACATGATATACGCCAGACAAGTTTTTCCCAAACGATTGGTGAATTACACGAGCGGTCGCAGTTGTTTAACGAGAGACAGCTCGCAGCAACACAAGAGGATTTAGCAGCGTGGTCAAGAAATGTCTGTACCGGGACCATCATTAAGAGTGGAAAAACGATAGCGAAGTTGGCTAACTGCCCTGAGGCATTCGTTGGGTCGCCTCTGGAAGCGATTGAGAGGATTGAAAAAGATCTTAAAAAGTTTCAAGAGGTAAATCAGCTCAGCTCGGTGGTCGTAGTGAACGTAGCTTCAACAGAACCCCCTTTTCAAATATCGAGTGATCATCAAGAGTTGGCGTCGTTGCAAAAGGCATTAAAGAGCGGAGTAGTCGATATTTTGCCAGCTAGTTCGATCTATGCTTATGCAGCAATACGAGCCGGATTTCCGTATGTGAACTTCACCCCTTCGCTGGGTGCGAGTATTCCCGCTTTAGTGCAGTTTGCCGAACAACAGAAGGTGGCCTTGGCGGGACAAGATGGCAAAACGGGAGAAACGTTGCTAAAAACGGTGTTAGCGCCGATGTTTGCAGCACGGAATATGCATATTTTGAGCTGGGTAGGCCATAATATTCTCGGGGCTGGCGATGGTCAGGTTCTAAACGATCCGGAAAATAAATCGTCTAAGGTGAAGACCAAGGATGCCGTACTGTCAAGTATTATCGGGTACAAACCGCAGACTCATGTGTCGATCGAATATATCGAGTCTCTACATGATTGGAAAACAGCTTGGGATCACATCCATTTCGAAGGATTTATGGGGGCCAAAATGACCATGCAGTTTACTTGGCAGGGGTGCGACTCCATTCTTGCTGCACCCCTAGTTCTAGATTTGGCCCGCTTGGTTTTGCTGGCACAGCGACGGCAAGAGTATGGTGTTTTAACTCACTTGGCCTGCTTTTTTAAGAATCCCCAAGCTGTAACAGAACATGATTTCTTCCAGCAAGTTCAATTGTTGCGAAATTATTTGTCTGCCAGCAAACCTCTCCAGGAGAACAACCGATGACCCCGTGGTTCGAACGCTTGGCTTTTAGTACAAATGCGTTTCTGAAATATTCTTTTGCTGAAGCCGTGAAGATCGTGTCCTCTTTGGGTTACAAAGGGGTTGAAATCATGGCCGATGTTCCTCACGCTTGGCCAGCTTATCTGCTCCCAGAACAGAAGGAGAGGATCAGACAAGAATTGCAGAATAATAAGTTGCAAATCTCGAATATCAACGCATTTATGATGCATGCGGTTAGTGACCCAAGGCAATTATACTGGTATCCTTCCTGGATCGAACCTGATCGCCATTATCGCCAAGTGCGGATCACTCATACCATGCGTGCACTTACGATGGCAAAAGAGTTGGGGGCAAAATGTATTACGACGGAACCTGGTGGCCCAGTTCCTGAAGGGGAATCATGGCGGAAATGTTTGCAGCTTTTTGTCGAGATGATTAAACCGGTTGTGGAACATGCAGAAAAAGAAGAGATTCTACTTCTTGTGGAACCGGAGCCAGGATTATTGATTGAAACGGCGAACCAATTCGAGGAGTTTATAGAGCATTTCGATAGTCCTTGGCTCGGCCTTAATTTCGATATTGGGCACAGTTACTGTGTCAGCGATGATCCTGCTACGGCGATTTTGCAATTGCGGAAATATATTCGCCATGTCCATCTGGAAGATATTGCAGCGAATCGTGTTCATCATCATTTGATTCCAGGGGAGGGGGCGATCGATTTCCTCCCCGTGTTCCAGGCTCTGGAACAAATCAGATACTCGGGCTGGATTACTGTCGAACTTTACCCTTACTCGGAAGATCCTATACATGCTGCCCATCAAGCGTACGAAAGATTATCTCAAATGAAAATCGGCTAATCTATTGGTATGAGAGACCTCCTTGGGCGTTACTGGTTCCTCGTTTACGTTAATGTTTGTTCCTAATGAAGCGAAGTCTTGATTGCTGTCGCTTGATTGCTATCGCTTGATTGCTATCGCTTGATTGCTATCGCTTGATTGCTATCGCTTGATTGCTATCGCTTGATTGCTATCGCTCTCTCACTCCTTCGTTATGGAAATAAGTTTATAGTTGCTCCAAAAAGGGGAGCAACTTTGTAGTTTTATGGCACTGAAAACTCGACTCATGACTTCTAGATTCTCTTCTTGGCTCCCCTTAGCACGTTTGTTGCGTTTACCCAATGTATTCACCGCTCAAGCCGATATTTTATTGACGATACTTATTACACTCTTTGTCGTGGAACATCATGGCGATACTTCTTTCGTATGGCGTGCTATTCTGATTTATGTTGCCAGTAGTTTTTTCTATCTCGGTGGAATGGTGTGGAACGATTATTTTGATCAGAAAGAAGATCTGATTCATCGTCCATTTCGTCCGATCCCTTCAGGGCAGATTCGCTCCAAAACGGCACTTCGAATCGCGCTTTTGTTATCCTCGCTCGGTTTGTTTACCGTTCTAATCATCTGCAATCTAAAAGAGGAATGGGATTGGTCTCCTTTGGGGATTGCCTCGGGATTACTGGTAGCTATTTTACTTTATAATGGGCTTTTGAAGTCGTATTGGATTGGTCCTTTTATCATGGCATTATGCCGATTTATTCATATTTTTCTTGGATTTTCAATCTCGATAGAATCGGTGCCATTTCATATCCAATTCCATCTTGCATCGATTATTGGCCTTTATATTTTAGGGATTACTTATTTTGCTCGTCAGGAGGAGCAACAATCCCAATCGAATTCACTACGATTCGCAGCGGGTATCGTTGCCTTTGCTTTGATAGTCGCTCTCGGGTTCCCTTTGCAGCAGAAACTGGGTGAAAGTTTGTCTGCGTTCCCTTATTTATTAGTTGGGTTCGGATTTTATATCGGGCGGCCTATTTTTCGAGCAATACAACAACCAAATCCGCGATTCGTGCAACAAGCTGTAAAAACTTCGATTCTTGGATTGATTATCCTAGATTCTATTTTGGCCACCGTATTTGCTGGATATTATGGTTTGCTACTGATCGTTCTCTTGCTCCCTGCTCGTCAAATCGGAAAATGGGTTTATTCTACCTGATTCGATTTGGTTCTGAATCTCTTTTTTCATACAAAGTTTTCATGGAAGTGTTCCCATTCTGATCGAGTTAAACGGATTTCTTTGGGAGAACTCCTATGGGAGTTTTCTTCTGGAGATTTCTCTGAGAGATCTTTGGTTTGCCGTTTAGATGGGAATAATGGCAGCGATTTTAATAAAATTTTTGCAAATTCAACATCAAGGAGTTTACCTATGAAGATTGGTTACCGATTCCATGAACCTCATTCGATCGGTAGGAAAGACGAATATAAATTGAAAGGAAGTAGGAGTTTTTCTGTAAGTTCCCAAGCGATTTTGTGGACCGTTTATTTGGGGGGAATCCTTTTTTTGTTTATTACTTCTTTGAAAGCAGGTACAACAATGACAGAGAGAGCAAAGAAATTTATCGAGGAGCATACTCGAAAAGTTCAGCCTTTGGAGTTGGCAGCTAATATTGCTTGGTGGAACGCGAATATATCTGGCAAGGATGATGATTTTGCCAAAAAAGAAAAAGCCCAAAATCGTTTGGATGAGGCGCTTGCTGATCACAAGATCTTTGCAGAATTAAAAGAACTAAAAACTGCCAGAGATAAAGGAGAAATTGATGATCCCATTACCGCTCGGGGTATCGATGTGCTTTATTTAATGTATCTCGAAAAGCAGGTCGATACCAATCTTCTCAAAAAGATTGCCGAATTGGCGAATAAAGTAGAACAAAAGTTTAATGTCTTTCGACCTAAAGTGGAAGGCAAGGAATATAGCGATAGTGAAGTCCGCAAAGTTCTAAAACATTCCAGTGACTCCAAGCTGCGACAACAGATGTGGCAAGCGAGCAAACAGGTTGGAGCAGAGGTTGCAGATACGTTAAAGGAGTTGGTTAAACTACGAAATGAAATGGCAAAAAGCCTTGGTTTTAAGAATTATCATGTCTTGCAACTTTACCTAAATGAACAAAATGGTGATGAAATCATTCAATTGTTTGATGAACTGGATACTCTTACTCGCGAACCATTTGCCAAAGCCAAGGCCGAAATCGATACCAAATTGGCAGAAAAAATGAATGTCAAGGTCGATGAACTTATGCCATGGCATTATTTTGATCCTTTTTTCCAGGAAAGTCCTGCGGTATTCGCTATCGATCTGGATGCCCCATTTGCCAAAACAGATATTCTGGGGCTTTGTAAACAGTTCTATTCTGGGATTGGCCTACCGATCGATAGTGTGCTTGCTCGAAGCGATCTTCGAGAAAAACCAGGTAAATCCCCTCATGCTTTTTGCACCGATATAGATCGCGAGGGGGATGTCCGTGTACTTGCAAATATTGTTAATAACGAATACTGGATGGGCACCATGTTGCACGAATTGGGACATTCGGTATATAGTAGTAAAAATATTCCACACAAAATCCCCTATATTTTGCGGTCCGAAGCACATATTCTTACGACCGAAGGGGTGGCCATGCAGTTTGAGCGTTTTTCTAAATCTAGTCTCTGGCTAAACAAGATGGGGGTTGAGGTCGAGAATAAGAAGGCTTTTGATGAAGGGGCCGGTAAAGTTCGTAAAAATCAACTTTTGATATTCTCACGCTGGTGCCAGGTGATGTTGCGTTTTGAAAAAGGAATGTATGAAAATCCCGAGCAAAACTTGAACCAATTGTGGTGGGATCTAGTCGAAAAATACCAGCTTTTGAAACGACCACCTCAACGCAATGCCCCTGATTATGCGAGTAAAATTCATATTGTCAATGCTCCAGTTTATTACCATAACTATATGATGGGACAGCTCTTTGCTTCTCAAGTCCACCATGCTCTCGCGCATGAACTCTATCCGAATAAGCCTATCGACGAAGTTGTTTATGTTGGTGATCCGCGCGTGGGTAAGTTTATGAATGAGAAAGTTTTTGCGCCTGGAAGAACCTTGAATTGGAAGGAATTAACTAAATTTGCCACGGGTAAACCGCTATCTGCTCTTGCTTTTTCTGAAGACTTCAAATAAAATTTTTTTCATGGTTTTAATTCTTTTTTGAATGATTTTGGTAAGAGGATTCCTTAACTGATAATTTGAAAAGAAATAAACTGTTAATTTTCGATATCCAAAAAATGCAAAAGAGTTCGAAGTAGATTGGAAGGATTCTCGATCTACTTCGAATTCTGATTACGCCATAATACAGCAAAAATGAGGTTTCAATCGTCTCGTACTCAATACTAGCTCAATTCGATGTTGGGTCTGAGGGAGATAGATCTTCTGCAACTGCTGAGAGCATTTTGCGAATCTGATCCAAGGAATTCGCCGCTTCGATTTGATCCAACAATCCAACATTCAATCGCAATCGTTTACTTGAAAATTCCCCCAACAATCGTTGATATTCTGCTGGGTATTTGATTCTTAAAGTCCTTCGTAATGAATCATAATATCCTTGCTGGATTCCTTCGATTTTTCCTTTATCAAATCCTTCTTTTGCTCCTTTATCAAATCCCTCTTGGAGTATGAACTTTTCAAAATTCGAAACTAATGGCATGTTTCTCTCCTTTATTAATTCATTGAATTGTCGTCGAAATTCTTGCTGTTGACTTTCTCTTAAGGGTAACAAGCGACTAGAAAATGGAAATATTTCAGAATGAGCTGTTTACAAAATGAAAGTTGAATCACGAAGTCGATTTATCAGATAAGTTAGAAGCAGATCAAGATCACATTCAATCTACTTCTAAATTTAAATATGCCAAATTACAGCAAGGTGAGTTTCAATCGCTCGAGATGCGAGTCTAGCTCAATTCGCTGTTGGGTTGGGTGGTAGATCTTCTGCAACGTTGATGAGCATTTTGCGAATCTGATCCAAGGAATTCGCTGCCTCGATTTGATCCAACAATCCAACATTCAAACGCATTCTTTTGTTTGTAAATTCCGCCAAAAACCCTTGATATTCTGTTGGGTATTTGATTCTTAAATATCTTTGTAAAAATTCATAATATCCTTGCTGGATCCCTTCGTTTCTTCCTTCGAGTTTCCCTTTATCAAATCCTTCTTTTGCGCCTTTATCAAATCCCTGTTTTTCTCCTTTATCAAATCCCTCTTGGAGTATGAACTTTTCAAAATTCGAAACTAATGGCATGTTTCTCTCCTTTATTAATTCATTGAATTGACGTCGAAATTCTTGCT
>JAKBAI010000320.1 GCA_021809185.1 Planctomycetota bacterium | reverse complement strand
AAAAGCTCTCGCGAAAGATCGGGAACAGCGTTACAATTCAGCGCTTGGACTAGCAGAGGATTTACAAAGATTTATTTCCGGGGATGCCATTCTAGCTCATCCCCCATCGAGATGGTATCATTTGCGTAAAATGCTGAGAAAAAATCGACTAGCGATCATGACATCTTCTGCAATTTTTTTACTTTTCTTAGGAATGACTATTTTTAGTGTGATCCAAGAAAGAAGAAGTAGAACACAAAAAGGGATCGCAGAAAATGAGAGAGAGCTTGCAGAAATTGCGAGAAATAAAGAGGCTCTAGCCCGGCAAGAAGCGATCAACCAGCGTGACCGGATGAAAAGGATCATCGATTTTCTTTACGATCAGGTATTCGCTCTGGCTCGACCGATCGATCAGGATGGGGGAATGGGGGCCGAAGTGAAACTAATCAAGGCCCTTGATCAATCGGAACAAAAAATTAAAACTCTGTTTGCCAATGATCCCGACACGGAACAAAGCCTCCGCGAGCATCTAAGTAGAACCAATTATTTATTGGGACGATACGAAGAAGCGATACGCCAGGCGCAAGCAGGGTTAGACTTGAACCCGCTACTTCACGACCCTAAAGAAGGGCATGAGCTCGAATTACTCAATGAACTGGCCTTAGCTAGCAAAGCCAAAGGGAATTTAAAACAGACGATTTCGATTTTAGAAAAACTTGTCCAGCTCAGCAAGGAAAAATTGGGCTGTGAGAATCCAGAGGTTCTAACGGCAATGAACAACCTAGCCAATGCGTATTTAGCTGACAACCAGATCGATCGTTCGATTGGATTGTTTAACGAAACGCTGCAACTCCAGGTAAAAATATTTGGGGAAGATCATAGCAAAACGTTATCCACTAGATCTAATCTCGGGGAAGCCTATGTTGAAGCAGGCCAACCCAAAAAAGCAATTTCGTTACTGGAAATGAATTTGGAAAAATGGAGAAAAACTTATCCAAAACTCAATTCTCAAATTCTGAATGCCATGAACAACCTGGGCATGGCATACCAGATGGATGGGCAGATTAAAAAAAGTATACTGCTTTTAGAAGAGACATTTTCGGGTCAGAAAATGGTCTTCGGCAACAACCATCCTAATACCTTGGCCACCATGACCAATCTAGCCAGTATGTATCAGCTCGATGGTCTGCCGGCGAAGGCGATTTCTTTACTAGAATCTGCCGTAATGATCCAACGAGGTCAATTAGGGCCAAATGCTCCAGGTACCCTCACCACCGAAGTCAATCTGGGTATCTGTTATGTGAAGGGTGGTCAGTTGCCGAAAGGGATTGCGCTTTTGGAGAAAAGTCTAAAAAATACGCAAAAAATTCTAGGCCCCGATCAGCCTTTAACACTTACCTGCATGAACAATCTAGCCATCGCTTACAAAGCGAATAACCAATCGAAACAGGCAATAGAATTATTCGAAAAGATTTTGCCAATCCGCATCAAGACTCTCGGCGAAGACCACCCCACGACATTAACGATCATGAACAATCTGGGAAGTTCCTTGCTCGATGACGATCAACCACAAAAAGCGATTCCGATTCTGGAAAAAACTTTGACGGCAAGGCGCAAAATTTTGGGTGACAACCATCCGCAAACTCGATCATCCATGAATATTTTAGCTCTCTCTTATCTTGAAATCGGAAATTTTTCCGCTGCAATATCGTTACTGAAAACGATGGAACAATTGTCTGGCAAAACCTCCTCTTCAAGCCATTCAGATTCTTCACGGATTAAACTCTTATTGGCAAATGCCTTACTCGCGAGCCAGCGCTACCAGGAGGCTATCCCTTATATACGACTGATGATAGATAACCAACGTTTAAAGAAACGGAAAGATGATCCGGAAATCGCTTCTCTTCTCGCATCCCTTGCAAACTGTTATTTAATGATAAAAAACTATCCTGAAGCTAAAATTTGTATTGAGGAGAGTATAGAGATCCGTGAAAAAACGCTCTCAAAATCCTGGCAGTATTTTAATTCTTTGAGTATCCTTGGCGCTATTTTAATGGGAGAAAATCAGATGACTCTTGCTGGACAAATGATTAATAAAGGCTTTTACGGAATGTTACAACGTCGAGATCAGATATCGGCTAAAAGTTTCAACCAATTAGTCCAGGCACACACTCGACTCGTAGATTATTATTTGGCTTTGAATGATACGGAGAATCTAAAAAAGGTAAAATCGATTGATTTGCATGCCCCTGTATCGAATAAAGTCGTTCAACCACAACCTAAGGAGAATGTCAAAAACTCCAACGAAATTCGAACAGAACAATTATCGATTTTCCCTCGTGAAGTGAAATAATCGATACAATTCAGGCTTTAAAGGTAAAATAGAATTTTGCACAAATTGATTCAAAATATTAGCACTCTAGAATTATTGAAATCGGTATCACAACAATCGTTGTTTTTTAGTTTGATGCAGGGCCAGTGCTAATCCAGCTTGAGGGGAAAAGCCATTCTGGGTAAATCCTAACGAAGCCGCAGCTAAATCACCAAATAATACTTCAACAAATGAATTCAAATCGAGTTGATGGTATTTTTTTTTGATCAGGTCGTGAGTATACTCCAATTCTTCCGTTGATAGAACTGGAACTTCACACCTGGATTGAAGGAGTGCATATCCTTCTTGGTTTAGAAGTTCTGGAATCGTTTTGGGCACACCATGAACCAATTGGTAGAAGGATCGATACCATGTCATTTTTGCAGTTGAAATGACGAGCTGCACATCAGGTAAATCGCTACTCCAGATCGGAATTGTTAGCCAAGTTGAATTGTTCCTAGGTAAAACGATTCTCAACTGATATTCGGTCGCATATCGATTGGTCCAACCCCCTTTTAGATCATCGATAACCACCGCGGAGAATTGTAAGATTTGCTTCGGAAAGCGATGCGTTTTATTGGGGAATTGCTTGATAGAAGATTTGACCGAGAGTTCGATTTGATCCTTGATCATGTTTTCGCAATTTTGCTCTAGTAATCGATCAAGAACCGCTAAAACATGATCTTTTGCCATTGGATTGGCAAATACCATCGGCGGGACTAAACATTCTTGGCGATCTTGACTCAGCATCCCGTTTAAATAAACATCGAATCGAAGCCGATGACGAGGCATTACTTGAATTTGCTTTTGTTGCTGTAAAAGCGGTACATATTTGACCTGCATATTTTCTTCGCCGTAAATTCTAAGCTTTTATTTTATAGGAGAAACTACAACAAAAAAAGTTCATAAAAGTTTTTTAATTCGGTCAATCGACTATCTGATTCAAGCGATTGAAATATTAGCATTAATTAAAGCGAAGCCAGCAATCAAAGAGAAAAAAAATAAGATCGGCTATCCTTCGATGCAAGTTTGTTCGATAGGTCTTAACACTTCTTGCTTCATCAAAAAGAAAATGACCTTTCAATTACTGCTTCATATGCTATCAAAAAAGAGATTACAACGAGGTGATTCAAGAGTTAGATTTGAATTATCTCTCCATTAATTATAATTGATTTTAACCAATTTCTACCACTTGAAGAATCATAATTTTCTTAGATTAGACCAATTGCAAAGTGTAGAGAAAAGTGCAGGATTCATTTACTACTTTCGCCTCTATTTAGAAAAAGCGAAAGTAGCAGTTGATCGATTCAATCGGATCGAAGAATTTTATAATTGGGGTTGAACCAGATTAGTGATTCCCAATATGGTTTTCGGGTGATGCCCCAGTAAATTTATAGGAAAGCCCGAGAGCGATCTTTTCGACAAATTCTTGTCGTAGTTTGCTAATGGTGCCACGATTTTCCACTTCTTTTAAGCTATCCGGATAAGTAATATCATAATCTTTTAGATTCTTATCATATAGAAAGTTGGTACTATCTTCTCTTGAATCAATGGTATAAACAGTGGTTTGAATAGCTGCTTGTCCTTGGATCATTGCGGGTACTACCTGAGGTTGTATCAATTGAATATGGGAGATTTCAAAATAAATAATATAATCGACCCCTAAATCTTTACCCATCTTATTGATTTCAGTCGCCCATTCCCGATTTTTCCGCTGATAGGCACTTACTTTAGAATCGGTCATGACTCGTAAATGAACTTTTTTATTCTTTTTGAACCCTTCTGCCATGATTTCACTAAATTTGCGGCAAATCAAGCGATCAATATCTGCCAATTCCGAGGGCAATTGATATGCACCATGATCACAGATCACTGCTATTCTTACTTCATGATCCTCTCGGGTCGATTGAAAGACAAATTCTTTTCCGACACTTTCCTCCGGCCCACCCAGCAAGAACCAGAGACTAGTAAAAGGGTTACACCCAGCTAAGGCAATCAAGAACAGAACCCCAGCAGTTATTCGATTGACCTTTTTTTTGCGGTTATCCATAACATTCCCCCACATAACATTCCCCTAATGATATATTTCTTTGATCTTTTCCTTGATTCGAGCGTGCAATCATTTCTCCCCGGCACGCAAGAAACGAAGAGGTAACTCTTCTCTATCACCGATCTGTATGGCCGTTAGGGCTTTCATTTTGGTGAAACTACTTAATTTCGAAAGCTACTTAATTTCGAAAGCTACTTCATT
>JAKBAI010000319.1 GCA_021809185.1 Planctomycetota bacterium | reverse complement strand
CGATCTTCAGTAATTCCTCACTTAGAGGCAATTCCCCATCTACCCCTTTGGCACGGCTCTGAAGTTGATAAATGGAATGATCATCGGATTCAAGGATCGATTTTGTATTCATTTGTTCTAGCATAGTTCTTGTGCTTTTTTATTGTTTTATTATCTTCCAATACCAAAATAGTAATTAATCCCTAAGAGATTATCTCAGCATACGATTACTTCATACGATTACTTCATACGATTACTTCATGCTATCCCTTCATAAGTAGATAAACTTTGTTTTGAGGGGATTGAAACTGAAACTTAGCAATGACGTTCCATTTTAGGGGATACAGTAAGAAAAGGTTCTTGCCAGTTCATAACTTTTTCCCAAAAGATTCAGCATACCCACGATCGGTCAAAAAGACGGGGAATTGATTCTTCAAGAATAATGAATGAACTCCTGAATAAACCTTCAAATTCACTCCAAATATATTCATAAGATAGTATCTTAGACCAATCAGAGTTGGGAACAAGGGCAGCTTTTGCTAAAGATAAGTTATGTAACTAAGTCTAGTAAGAGGAAGTATACTGCCTTACGAAAATTTAGGTAACCGCCCAGCAATCACATCGACTTCCCATTCATCCAATAACGGCCACTGGATAGCGCAGGTACCGAAATCGGCCATGGATTGATATTCGGTCAACCTTTTGATCGCTTTTTCAATAATCGCCTTATCTTTTTTGAAGACCGGTCCATGGCTCGGTAATAGATATTCGCCATCGTCAGCGAGGATCCGCTCAAGAGACTGAATAAAATCGGGAAGATTTGAGCCATGATGAGCATCGATAACCCCGACACAACTATCCCGATAGATATTATCACCGCTGAAAAGTAAATTCCCCATCTTAAAAGAGATCTGACCCGGAGTATGACCGGGGGTATGCCAAACTTTCATCTGAAGATTACCAACAGAAATAGTATCCCCTTCATTTAAGGATATTTCAATTTTAACCGGTTTTAGAGGAATTTGAAGATTTTGTGCAGAAATGAGAGCATATGTCTCGATCTCATCTGCTGTTTCTAATGGTCGGATACTTTTGGGATGGGCAGCAATCTTCGTCTTTAAGCGTTCTTTAGCCCTACTCAATCCTTGAATATGGTCCGCATCCGCATGAGTAGCAATGATCATTTTACAGCGAGATAAACTAAAATCCATCTGACGAATCAATTCAATCACCTCGTCTACAGTATCTTCAAAACCGATATCGATCAGAAGATATTCCGAGCCTCCATCGATCAAATAAATATTCACTCCTAATCGGCGGCCTGCCTGATAGTTCAATTCAATCACGTTCGGAAAAACGTACTTTCGTTTTAGCATGAAATATCCAAAAAAGCTTATTAATCCAGGTTGATCCAAATTTCATTTTTTATTTTAGCAATTTTTTACTGTTTACAAAGTGATTTTTATAATTGAGTTATCTGATATCCTGGTAGCGAGATTAAAAAATACTATTGATGACTTTGTAAAATCAGAAAGGAAAAGAAAAAAAGAAACAGGTATAAAAACACCGAATCCCCTTTTTCTTAGTCTGGTTTGGTTAAATGACCCTAAGAAAAAGAGAATGGGCGAAGTCGATCATAAAAAGAGAATTATCCTAATAAAACATGAACTACAAGTTTACCAAACATTACCAATTAGAATCAATTAGAAATGAGTAACTTGCAAAAACCGTTCACGGAACTGTTCCGGACTCAACTTAGTCAAAGCTGCTAATGCTTTTAATCGATCCCCTTCGAGATCAGCAGGCTCTAATCGAATCATATAACGGCATGCACACTGAAACGATTCGCTATCGACATTCACTTTCCGGGGTCGCATTCGACTCGTTTTCGGATCGATCATCTGTTCAAACGGCAAAGGGACCATTCGACCATCGATAAAGCTGATAATGGCACCAAATTTACTCGCGGCTTCGGACGAGAGAAATTTAACTGCACCAAAGCCCAAATCTCGAGTATACTCCGCATCGTAAGGGATCGGATCAGCAGAACGGAGTTCATAGCCTAGATCTTTGTCAATAAAATCAACTTTGACTCCAAGTTCTTTTAATCGTGAGCGCAGATAGTCTTTAATTAATCTGCCGAACTCGATTTCCCCTAGACGCAAATGCCCATGATCATCCCGTTCGACTCGACCATAATGAGAAAGTTCGGCTTCTCCCAAGGCACTAATTAAACCTTTCTCCCCGATCGATTCTATCAATCCTTCGGCAAGAACACAAACCCCATATTCGCGATTGCGTAACTTACGTTTCAAAATCGAACCAATAATCCTATCTGTCAGATTTTCTAAAGTCACAGGCTGATTTCGATACTCTTCTGGGATGATCGTAATTGTCGCCGCAGCTGCTTTACCGATCCCTAAGGCCAGATGACCCGCAGCTCGCCCCATGCTAATAATGATATACCAGCGACCAGTAGTCCGAGCATCGGCATGTAATGCGCGAGTAGTAAATACCCCCAAATGACGAGCTGTTTCAAAACCAAAAGTCGGTGTCCCTTCTGGTAACGGAAGGTCGTTATCGATCGTTTTGGGGACATGACAAACACGCAGAAAATTATTTTCGAAGCCCGCGACATTTTGCGGACTACCTGGCCCAATCCGTTTAGCGACTTGGCTACCAGAAAAAGCGGTATCATCGCCCCCAATCGTTACTAGGGCCGTTAACTTCAATTTGCGAAATACATCTAATACTCGCAACATATCTTCTTCTTTTTTAGCTGGATTCGTTCGAGCAGTTCCTAAAATAGAACCACCGCGCAAATAATTTGGCGCTACATCATCGACTAATAATTTTCGATTATGGGTTGTACTTCCTTCAACCAGATGACGAAAGCCATTTTGGAAACCGATTACTTCCATCCCATGATTGATCGCTTCAATGGTAACTGAGGCAATTACCCCATTAATACCTGGAGCTGGACCACCACCTACTAATATTCCTAACCGCCCGCCTTGTAATGGATTCATATCTTTTCTGAGAGTTTTAAACTTATTATTCCATCGGTTTAAACCGATCCTATTCTTTTACTTTGCAACAATCGTTTATTTTTTCAAGAGGACTCTTGCTGAACTTAACAGTTTTTTCCGACTGGGATATTCATGCCAGATTAAACTTTTCCTCTTCTGGTTATTTTCGTTCCTTTAAAATTATTACTATCTACTTGCCGTGTTGATTTGCTCCCCACCAAGCTTATTTTTCGACCAACACTTGAAACTTAATTTGACGTGGTGTAAAATAATTATAATTGGTATTACAAAGTATTTCCACTAATGATTTTCATTAAATTCATTGTAAAATACCCACAGAGTTATCCAATAAAGTAAACCATGCTTGGAGTTTATTGGGAGTTATAGGTTAAGGTTAAACATTAAATAGTATAGTTAAACCAGGTGATTCCAAAAATGGCATCAATTTTGGAAGTAAAATTCAATCGCTTACTTTTACAACAACCAACCCCCTAAGTTCCCAATTTTATATTCCGAGTTTTTTTACTTCAGTTGAGTTCGAAAATACTTTCTTGTATTACTGAAATTGCTAAGAACCTTCTATTTAATAACGAGTGATTTTATTCCATTAAAAGTGCAGATTTATGAAACAAAATAATTTTTTTCAAAAGTTCGATCAGATTCTTTCCAAGCTAAAATTACAAACTTGCATATTATCGAAATTATTAATGATGCTATTTTTGATCATTATCATGTCAGAATTAAGTTGTCGAAATGATTCCGATAAAAAGCAGAAGGATCCAAACAAAAAAACAATTTTAGTCAGTTTTGCTCCATTATATAGTCTGGGAGCTGCAATTGCTGGCGATGATGCAGTTGTCGAATGTTTACTTTCCGATAGTGGACCTCATGAACATGGCGACAGCATTACAGAAGAGATGATTGAGACCGCGCGCGGAGCAGATATTATTTTTAGTTTGGGGTTAGGCTTGGACGAAGCATTTTTTAATAAATTAAAAGCTCCAGCGAATAATTCAAAGTGGAAATTGATCGAACTTGGTGAAAAAATCGACCCGAAACTCCTTCTCAAGGGAATCTGTTTCCACGAACATGGGGATAAAAACAAAGAAGGCTTAGAAAAAGATCACGATCACGGCACAGATCCGCATCTCTGGCTTAGCCCATCGCGAGCGCTCGCTTTGGCGGAAGTTATGATGAAAGAAATGAGCGAACTCGATCCAACCCATGCATCGAATTACGAATCACGATTCAAAACTCTCCAAGACTCCCTTAAAAAATTGGAGCAAGAGGGTCTCGAATTGTTAAAAAGCAAAAAAGAGAAAAAAATTGTCAGTTTTCATGACTCCTTACAATATTTTGCACAAACTTTCGGGTTAGAAATAGCGGAAGTCATCCAGATCGATCCAGGTGTAGAACCTTCGGAGTCGAAATTAAATTCGATCGTCAAGAAATGTTTTGAAGCCAATATTCGAGTGATTGCCGTTGAACCTCAATTCCCCTCCCACACCTCGGCTAAAGTCATTCTCGATGCTTTGCGAAAAAAAGGAATCAATGCCGTTTTTGTGGAAATCGATCCTTTAGAAACTGCCGATC
>JAKBAI010000071.1 GCA_021809185.1 Planctomycetota bacterium | reverse complement strand
TTTAAAGAATATTTTTCGATAATTTTTCGCATTCTCTAGGACTGATTCCGATTTTAGAATTTCAAAGTTTTTATCTTGGACTATTTTTTCAATGGTTCCATCCGTTTCAAAAAGGTTTAAATAATATGGTAGGGATTTAATTGATGTTTCCATCCTCTTGTAATCTTTTCTTATTAGTTCATTTTTAGCTTCATCTTCTTTTTCAAGAAAATCAAAATCTTTAACATACCATCCATTACTACTGTGAAGAATCCGAAAGGAGTATTGAGAATTAACACCAGATGCCCCCTTAACACTTTTATCTTTGTAATCTGTATTTACTATGGTACGGAACATTCCTGGCTGGAAATCTGTCTCATAACTCCTTCCATAATTTAGCTTCTTTTTGTCTTTCGTTGTTGTTCTTTTCCATTCCCCTCGATGATGAACAATATTAAATTTGTTATGATAATTTTCGATCTCTTTCGTTAGCATACTAGAGAGAAATTCTTTTGTAATTGCTTCTTGAGCAGCTATGGAATAGGGAAACCATGCGAGAATAGCAAAGAGTATAATCAAGTAAAACGATTTATATAAAGACATTGACAATTCCTTAGATTAGATTGGAAAAAGATATTAATTGCGAGAATTCAAGAAAGGAAATCAAATACTTTTTGACTTCCCTTCTTGAAACGAACATGTTTGCTTGTGTTAACTTCAGTTTAAAAATGAACATGAATTCTCTCTTGTCAAAATTATAGAATGGCTAAGATTCGTTTTCGATATCCATTTTTGAAAATTAACATTTAGTTATAATCATTTAGAGACTAGCTTGTATCCATGAATCCATTGATTCGTTTCTATTCAACTGAGTATAACAATCGATTTTTCAGAGATTGCTGTCCACATTTTGTGATCGATAAGATTGTTAATTTCTCTCTTTAGCTAAAAGTAAGGAGAGGTATTTTTGTCTGTCCAATGAGATGTCAGTCTTAAACCAACTCTCGCTATCCTTGTTGACAAAGTTCCTCGCGCATTTATTATTTAAGTATAAAAAACTCCGAAAAGGTAACAGGGCGAACGAATCTAAAATCAGATAGAAGTATTGTTCTTTTTGCGATTTACGATCTTATTAGCAAGATAAAAGCAACAAGAGAGAAGTGCGAACCCTGCTGCAATGCGTAATAGCCAGACATAGGGGGGTGTTGGTGGTTTGGGCCAGGTTACACCTATCGGTTCGGGTAAACCAAAATGCGACAATGTAAATTCCGATTCGGGGAGAGGTTTATCTAATAGTTTCGTGGAAAAATTAAAATTCAGATCCATGATAACTTCTTCTTTAGTCTTAGGATCGTATATAACTAAATGTTCCTTTCTGGATTTAAGCAATGGCAATTCTTTTTTTTCTTCATATTCAAACATTACTGTTTTAGTTAATTTTTCTCCGAGGGAGTCTAAGCTAGCTATTTCCCCATACTTAATAACCCAAGCTAAATCTGAATCAAAAGTAATAGAACCAGTCGAATTACTGACGATCCCTTCAGATTTTTTTTCTTGAAATTTAAAGAATATTTTTCGATAATTTTTACCATTCTCTAGGACTGATTCCGATTTTAGAATTTCAAAGTTTTTATCTTGGACTATTTTTTCAATAGTTCCATCCGTTTCAAATAGGGTTAAATCATATGGTAGGGATTTAATTGATGTTTCCATCCTCTTATAATCTTTTCTTATTAGCTCATTTTTAGCTTCATTTTCTTTTTCAAGAAATTCAAAATCTTTAACATACCATCCATTACTACTGTGAAGAATCCGAAAGGAGTATTGAGAATTAACACCAGATGCCCCTCTAACACTATGGTCTTTGTAATCTGTATTTACAATAGTGCGAAACATTCCTGGCTGGTAATCTGTTTCATAACTCCTTCCATAAATTAACTTCTTTTTGTCTTTCGTTGTTGTTCTTTTCCATTCCCCTCGATGATGAACAATATTAAATTTGTTATGATAATTTTCGAGCTCTTTCGTTAGCATACTAGAGAGAAATTCTTTTGTAATTGCTTCTTGAGCAGCTATGGAAAAGGGAAACCATGCGAGAATAGCAAAGAGTATAATCAAGTAAAACGATTTATATAAAGACATTGACAATTCCTTAGATTAGATTGAAAAAGATATTAATTGCGAGAATTCAAGAAAGGAAATCAAAAACTTTTTGATGGCCATTCTTGAAACGAACATATTTCCTTGTGTTAAATTCTGTTTGAAAATGAACACATCGCTACAACCATTTAGATGACTATCTCGTATCCATGATTCGATAGATTCGTATCGATTCAAATAGCTATAAGCAATCGATTTTTCAGAGATTGCTAACCATTTCCATATGTTTAGATTAAGTCTATAATATACGACGCAAATTTTATGAGACACATGTCCAAATAAGCACTTACCCCAGCAAAGATGAAGAAGGTAAAGAAACTTATTAGGCAAGAAGGTCTGGTATAACTCCCCGAAAGGTGCCAAAAGCCATCAAGTAGCTCAAACAAAATGGTATGAGCTGAATTTGAGGCAATTGGTGCCAAGAATACGTTGTATAGGGGGAAATATTCCACCCGAATACTTTCAATAATTCAATAATTCAATAATATTGTGGAAATCAAAAGATGTCCTAATAAATTTCGGCCATTATTGCCATCATAACAATGTTCCTTAAGTGAAAACTCAATTCGGATTACACCAACTTTATTGATTTTAATCTACCTCATAACTAAAATTCAAGTGAAAAAAGTGAAATTATAGAAAAATCTTTAAAAAAATTTAGTGAGAATTAATTCAAATAAAAAGTGTTTGTCTTATTATAGAGAGAGTTCGTCAATAATAACGAAAGTAAATAATAGGATTATATTCATCAATTCATCCCGAAATGGAGCCAATCCACGAATGACATCACTGTCAATAAAAATCATTATCTGTAATCGGATAACCCAAAATCACTTGCCCATCTACGGTCGATTTTGAGATCCCGTCGATCTCGTATTACCTAAAGATTCTCCCTAACTTCCCTGGTATCGTGTTTGAGTTTATATACCCAAATCGGATTTGTCCCTATTTCAGAGGCTAGATTAAAGATAGGGAGTAAAAATCGTTACCAAATGATTTGCCTAAGCACGAATTGGAGTAACGTGCGTTTATATCTCTCCAAAAGAAGATCTTGCTAGAAGAATAGGTATCGTAACATATATCGGTATAGTAAGTTCATTGAACAGATAATGAACACAATCATGATCTCTAAGATATGTTCTTTGATCTGAGAACGGTTGCATAAGAATATTTCTCGGCTTGACTATGTATACAACTTCTCAAAATCTTGCCAGAAAGTGGGATAAGTTTTGCTGGTGCAGCTTGGGTTATTGATAATAATCCCCGGAACTTTCAGACCCAATAAACTCAAACTCATTGCCATTCGGTGATCGTTATAAGTATCGATAGTGGCACCATGAAGAGGTTGGGGCGTAATTCGAATCCCATCTTCCCATTCCTCGACTTTGCATCCCGTTTTTCTCAATTCCGTAGATAACGCTGTTAAACGATCTGTTTCTTTATGGCGAATATGTGCTACATTTCGAATCGTGGTTGGTCCTACAGCAAAACAGGCAACCGCGGCGAGGGTCATAACAGTATCGCTGATAGCATTCATATCGATATCGATTCCTTTTAACTGCGCACCTTGAAGATGGGTACCGATATGATCTTCACTTATCTGACATCCCATTTGCGCTAGAACTTTAACGAAGGCAATATCCCCTTGAGTACTGTTTTGCCATAACCCGGGAATCGTGATTTTACCGCTACTAATTGCTGCCGCTGCTAAAAAGTAACTTGCCCCCGATGCATCTGGTTCGATGAAATATTCCGAAATGATTCGTTCACTATGTGGTATAACCGTATAACTCGAACCAGTTTGTTCTATCGTATAACCCCAATGTCGAAGCATAGAAATAGTCATTTGCACATACGGTTCTGAAACCAAAGCAGAATCGAGCTGAATCACCATCTGAAATGGGGCACGGCAAGCGGCCATTAGCAATCCACTCAAAAATTGACTGCTGGTGTTGCCACGAATAGCGACATGATTTTTTTTCCAGCTCGCTGTTTTTAGTGTTAGAGGGGGATAGCCCTCCTTTTGATCCCAGTGGATAGTTACTCCAAGGGATTGAATCGCCTCGGCCAGATCGCGAATCGGTCGCTCGCGCATCCGGGGAATACCGTCCAAAGAATAGTCCCCATGCCCCAAGCTAATCATTGCGGTGAGAAATCGCATAGTCGTCCCTGAATTAGCTACGAATAATTTCGCCGAAGTAGCTGGTATAACCCCCGGCATCGAATCCTGCCGCTGAGACACCAGCGTATGACCAGTAGCTCCCTCCTCACGGATCGAAAAGCCGAGCTGACGCAACGATTCTAGCATGACGATCGTATCCTCGGAATGCAAGAGAGATTTTAGTAAACAAGAGGTTCGATCTGCATGGAGCGCAGCAAGTACCAATGCCCGATTGCTGATACTTTTAGATCCAGGGATCTCTATGGTTGCCGATATAGGGCGAGTCAAAACTCGGATCCCTAACTGATCGGGTAAGTCCAGGGCTGACGGAAAGCTTCTGGGAGCTTCCAGAGGATCGTTGAAATTGGATGGGTTTGCTTGATTCGTCATTTTTTTCTCGATAGAGATTCTATACCAGAAAAATCTCGGTCTTTCATTTTAGATTTCGATTTATAATTTAGATAAGGCAAAAAAACGTTCTGGGTCGTTATCGGCATTGCTATAGGTAACATGGACCAGATACAAGCCCTGAGGCGGAGCAGTAGGGCCAGCTCGGGTACGATCTTCCGCTTGGAGGATTTCTTTCATTTTTGTTGGTGGCCAATACCCACGTCCGATATTGATGAGAGTACCAGCAATGGCCCGGACCATGTTATAGAGAAAGCCGTTCGCCTCGACTTCCAACCAGAGATATTCATGAACTCGATTGACATGAATATAATAAATCGAACGGATACTCGACATACGATTGGGCCAATCGCTTTCGAAACTATGGAAATCATGGCGTCCTAGTAAAAGATTCGCTGCTTGGTTCATTTTCGAAACATCGAGCGGAAATTTAACCTGCGTAACATAATTTCGCATAAAGGGACTGAGAACAGCTCCATCACAAATAACATAGCGATAGCGTTTACGCAGGGCATCTTTGCTAGCATCGAAAGCTTGATGAGTGATGATGGCATCGATAATGCGAATATCCTGAGGCAGAAGAGTATTCAACGCGCGCATCATCGCCAAGCCATCCATACGCGAGTTACAATAAAAATTCACCACTTGGGCTAGCGCATGAACGCCGGCATCGGTACGACCGCTTGAATTGCAAAGAACGCGAGATTTGGTGATAGTTGCGATGCCATTTTCCAGTTCTTCCTGAACGGTACGCTTACCCGGTTGGAACTGCCAACCCTTGAAGTTGGTGCCATCATAACTGAGAGTTAATCGATAATTACGCATATTCAAAATGGAGCATCAACCGTTATGATTTTGAGAGATGCCGATTTTACAATCATCATTCGAAATACCTTAAATTAGAATTTAGCTCTATTTATTCTTCTTGAGATTAGTAAATCTATATCAAGAATACTATCATAATACTCTCATAGCTCAGCACAAGAACAGAGACATTTTAGCTCATAAATAAGCAAATGTCGCACAAGACTCCCGCTTTGCTCTATCGATTTAATGCAAAAATCAATCACATGAAGTCAAAAAAATCTAAGCGATGGAATCCAAGTGATAGAGTCCAAGAGAACTAAAGGGATCACGCCCACTTTTTAATCTTCAATAATTCCTGGGCGATTTGCACGGCATTCGTAGCGGCTCCTTTGCGCAGGTTATCGGCCACTACCCACAGATTGAGAGCATGAGCACAGGAGGGATCTTGGCGAATACGACCAACGAAGGTGTGATCCTGACCAGCTACATGCAAAGGTTGTAAACCGGTAGGATTGTTCTCCTCAACAAGCACAACTCCTGGGGCCTGACGGAGAGCGTTTTTGGCTTGTTCGACCGAAACGGGAGTCTCGAATTCGACATTGATCGCTTCGGAATGACCACTGCGCACAGCAACGCGAGCACAGGTAGGAGAGACCCGAATCTGCTCATCCCCCATAATTTTTTGGGTCTCTTTGATCATTTTTATCTCTTCTTCCGTATAGCCATCATCCCCTAATTTCCAATCCATGGTGAGAACATTGCCCGCTAAAGTTCCCGCGTGAGCGGTCGCGACCGGAATCGGCCCATTTTGACCAAGAGCACGTATCTGAGCATCCAGTTCATTGACCCCTTTCGCCCCTTTACCCGATGAAGCTTGGTAGGTAGCAACGATTACTCGCTTAATCCGGGAAATTTGATATAACGGTTTTAGTGCAACCACCATCTGAATAGTTGAACAATTCGGATTAGCAATGATCCCCTTGGGAATCGATTGCAAATCCTTGGCATTCACCTCGGGAACTACCAAAGGGACTTCCGGATCCATCCTCCAAGCCGAGGAGTTATCAATAACAATAGCACCCATCTGAGCGGCAATAAGACTCCAGTGCCGAGAAATCGAAGCCGGAGTTGAAGAAAGCACTATCTGAACTCCCTGAAATGCTTCGGGGGTCACCTCTTGCACCGTATATTCTTTACCCGCAAAATGGATCGATCGGTTAGCAGATTTTGACGAAGCTAAAAATCGGATAGACTCGACTGGAAATCGACGTTCTTCCAGTACTTGTCGCATTAATTCCCCCACCGCCCCGGTAGCCCCAACTACTGCTAACCGCACACCCATTTCATTTTCTCCCTATTTTTCAATATATTGATTGTTAGTCAAACTCAGTTTACATTCTTTTCTATAAGCTAATTATTGTAGAAAGATCAGCAAATATGCCAATAGTCTTGCCGATTGTCCCCTCTGAAAACCTTCAAGAACTATTTCGAAACTATTTTCAGGCTATATTCTTCAAGCTAAAACCTTCGCCAATCGATCTTCGAAGTCAAAAACCGGTCCAACGACTTCTAGAACTTTTAGATTTGAGAGATAGACCTTCATCCTTTCGAGAAGGTTCGATCCAGATGGGCGATTTTCCGGGGAGTATTCAAAAAAATGAAGTTGAGAAATCGATTTAGCAGTTAAAATTACGCCACAAATGCAAAGATTCATACAAATGAGTTAAGAATTACATGAGGAAAACGGCTTTTTAAAGATGAGATTTTATGCGCTGGGGAATTCGTTATCAGCTTATTTTACCCTTGATGGGATTGATGGTCGGGATGATTTTGGTTAGTTGGGTATTGTCTCAAATGACTATTCAGCGAGCGCGGGAACAAATAGCGATTCGTGTGGATCAGGTAGCGCAAACCTTAAGCCAAGCACAATACCCGTTAACTTATGCGGTCTTAGAGCAGGTTAAGCAGCTCTCGGATATGGAATTTCTATTAATTGGTCCTAGCGAACCATTGACTACTTTTACGCGGCCACGTTTGGAAGAGATACTCCAACTGTTAGAACTCGATAAGGGAAGAGAGATAACCGAAAACCGCACCCGCATGAATCGAATCGGTATAACCATTCAGTTAACCGATCAAGCCTATTTATACCGAAAATTACGTTTGGATGAAGTTCATCCTAATCCTGGGAATACACTATTCATATTTTTTCCGGAAACCGTATTACAAGCAAGTATTCGTTCCCGGCTTTATCCCGTCTTCTTTGGTTTACTTTTTGGCCTCATCGCTATCCTCTTTACTTGGGGAATCGGGAGATATTTGGTAAATCGATTGCAAGCAATCGCTGAAAAGACAAAAAAAATCGCTTCGGGTGACTTTAGCTCCATGGTCATAGGCAAACAAAAAGATGAATTAACGGATCTGATGACCTCGATTAATGAAATGGCCGAACAGCTACGTCTTTGGCAAGATCAGATGAAGAATATAGAAAGGAATCGATTATTGTCGCAATTATCGGCTGGGCTTGCGCATCAACTACGCAATAGTGTCACTGGGGCCAAACTGGCTTTACAGTTGCATGAAAGTGATTGTCCCGGCGATAAGGAGTCGCTTCGGGTGATATTGCGCCAGCTTGTGCTTATGGAGGCCGATTTGCGGCGATTTATGGATATTGAACGTTACGAACGCTCCCCTTGGGTAGTATGCGATATTGGTGCGATCATCGACGAAGTGATTTTACTGATCCAACCACGCTGTCAGCATAACCATATTCAATTCCACTATGCCCGATTACCGGAGAAGATAACGCGCTTAGGCAATCGCGCGCAGCTCGGCGATCTCTTTCTGAATCTTCTGATGAATGCGGTAGAAGCTAGTCCACTGAATGGAACCATAAGCTTATCCATAGCTAAAATACTCAGAAACAGCCCAAACGATTCAATAGTTCCTATAGCAGATGAAAAAGCAAACCCCTTTCTGAAAATCGAAGTTTGTGACGAAGGGAATGGGCCAGATGCCAACTTGGGAGAAAAGATATTCGAACCTTTTGTGAGTACTAAATCGGAAGGTATAGGCCTGGGATTAACCGTCGTCCAGCAAATTGTTATTAGTCATGGTGGCGAAATATCATGGAGACGCGAAACGAATCACACTATTTTTACCGTAATTTTACCGTTAAACGAAAATGAACAACAATAAAAACGAACCCATAGCACCAGATAGAGAGCTTCACGGTATTCCCATTCGATTCAAATTGGGCCGAAATGTGTATTATTGATTATCTGAAATTATAGAATATTTAGCCACAGAGATCACCGAGAGAATTCTTTCAGAGAATTTATCCATATAGCAAATTTTGAATCTCCATCACTGAAAATTTAGAATTAGCGATCAAGGAAATATCCTATCTGAATAAGCAAAACTCCATCTTAAATTTCATCGTGTTCTTCCGTGGCTAATGAACAAAACCAGACTAAAACAGGTATTATCGTAATACGGAGTAATAAGGGACAATCTCTTAGGGAAGTGGTAATTCCTTAAGCATTCGTTGAATCAGATCGGCAGCGGTAATTTGTTCTGCCTCGGCTTCGTAATTGGGGGTAAGTCGATGCCGGAGGGTATCGATTGCGATGGCTTTAATATCTTCGGGCAAAACCTGTTGACGCTGTTGCAGAAAAGCATGTGCTTTTGCCAGACGAACTAGGGCGATACTGGCACGCGGACTGGCACCACGTTCGATCCATTTTGGCCACTCGAAGCCGAGCTGCGCAGGATTTCTTGTAAAATGAACCAATCGAATGATATAATCGATTAATTTTGGAGAAATATAGGTCGCATCCGCAATTGTTTGCCATTTGGTTAAATCTTCCGCAGAAATAATTGGGCGAATTTGCCACCGATTTTGCATAGTAGCCATGCGTTCAACAATCTTGGTTTCTTCAGCGATCGTAGGGTAATCAAGCACGATCTTCATCATGAATCGATCGATTTGAGCTTCAGGGAGTGGATAAGTTCCTTGCTGTTCGATCGGATTTTGGGTCGCCATGACCAGGAAGGGTCGGGGTAACAAAAAGGTAGTGTCGCCAATCGTAACCTGGGATTCTTGCATTGCTTCCAACAAAGCAGATTGTACTTTGGCAGGGGCGCGATTGATCTCATCAGCTAAGATAAAATGGGCAAAAACAGGCCCTTTTTTGATGGTGAACTCTCCCGATTTTTGCTCATAGATAGTGGTCCCGATTATATCCCCAGGTAATAAATCGGGGGTGAATTGGATGCGCTTCGTGCTTAGTTGAAGGGTTTGCGCTATGGTACGCAAAGTTAAGGTTTTTGCCAAACCGGGCACCCCTTCTACGAGCAAATGCCCCTGGCACAATAAGGCCAACAGAACCCGTTCGAGAAATCGTTTCTGGCCAACAATGACCGTTTCCACTTCTGTTATCCACTCTTGAATCTGCTTTCCAATCGCTTTGAGATCAATTGAATCGCTCTCCGCATTTTCCATATCTGTTCCAATTCATCATATTCATGACTATTTCTGCACTCTGCTCTAAGTAAAATGATATGGTTTTCTGCCTAATTCGGACGAAAATTTGTGGAAAGTCTCTCACGTAAATCTCTGGATAGATTTGACTGGATTTTAGATTGATTTTTAATTCGTTTCTCCGAGTTGCTCTGTCCAAAATGCAACGATAGCATTAATATTTACAAATAGCTTTCATGACTTGATCACAAAACGGACGAATTAAACGAGAGGTAGCTATTCATGACCAGGGAAAAAAATCGGCATAATAAGAGAAAAAGCAAAAATCACCAGAAAGACTCGATCAGTGCGAGAAAATTCAATATGAATGCTCAGTTTGACGAAACTTGGAAATTCAGTGTTATTTTCTTCTTCTCTTCCATCCTGAGGATCTTTTTCCCAGAAATTTTTGCTAATATCGATTGGAGTCAAAAGGTTATTGAATTAAACACCGAAAACATAAACAAAAGCCAAAAGAAATCCGGGGGTTTCAAGAAACGTATTGCGGACCTCGCTTTTGGTGTCTCTCTAAAATCCTTCAATCTTCGAGTGATCATTCACATCGATATTCAGGCAAGTAAACAAAATGGGTTTTCTACCAGAGTGACAGAATACAATAAAAATTTAGCTTCTCAGCATGGCCGAAGGGTTATTTCTTTGGTAATATTCGTCGATAAAAACTTGAACTGGGAACCAAATAAATCGATTGATGTTCTGCTTGGAGATGAACAAACTCATGTTTATCAGACCCTAAAAGTAGCTAAAGAACGGGAAAGAACGAAACAATTGATCGCTGATAATGAGGCAGTGGGTTGGGTATTTTTAGCACATTTTGTAAGTCGGGACACCGAAAGCAACCCAAAGTTACGATTAGAGGAGAAAGTTCGCTGGACTTATGAATTATCCAATAGTAAAATATCAGAAATGGAGGATAAGAGGGCAATCTTTCTAATCTTTGATGGATTACTTCGATTACCGATCGATTTACAGAATCAGTTTTATGAACGAACCAAGAATCTGAGAGGGAATAAAGATATGGAATTAATCACTCAATCTATTGTTGACTTCAATAGAAAAGGCAGAAAAGAAGGCAGAAAAGAAGGCAGAAAAGAAGGCAGAAAAGAAGGCAGAAAAGAAGGCGAACAAAAAGGTTTGCTGGAAGGGTTAGAATTAGCACTTACTTTGAAGTATAGCGAAAAAGCAACACCGCTTTTAGCTATTTTACCCAAAGTTAAGAAACTAGAAACACTGAAAACCATTAAAGAAGCCATTCGAGATGGTAAATCCCTTCAACAGCTTATCGATCTTGCCAAGGAATAAGTCGTCCTTTGGTAGTAGCCCTCTGTTTACGAGTAATCGTATCAAACTGGATTGCAGATCTTGAGAAAACTCTTTTGATTTCATTTAAAAAATCTATTATTTCCGCAAAAAATAAACAAAAGAACCTGATAAAAAGAAAATTTTGTCAGGTTCTTTTTTGTAATTAAAGAATATAGAAATCATTCACTCTATAAACTATCTCTTATTCGATTTGTTAGTGAATCGCTGTTAATAATCCTGCAATCAGAACAAAAGTGAACTGATTTGAAGTTTGTGACTAAGTTATTTGCATTTGCGAACCACACCCATCAGGACACCAAGGATATGAATATCTTTATCTTTGGTTACAACAATCGGTTTCATCCGGGAATTACTAGGTTCTAGAGTAATTTCGTTTCGTTTTTTGTGGAATTTTTTCAGTGTTACTTCGTCATTGATCATGGCCACCACTCGCTGACCATTATCCGCGGTAGCCTGTTTTCGAATGATGACATAGTCGCCATCATCGATATGATCTTCAATCATCGATTTACCCCTACTCTTAAGCGCATAATGATTGGAACCAGCAAAAAGTTCACCAAAATTCAACCGTTCATTGACAGCAACCGCTTCAATTCCAGTTCCAGCAGCAACCAAACCGAGCAAGGGGATCGAAGCGGTGCTTTGCCGAACACGGTCGACAACAATAGCACGAGCGCAATTCCCTTCGCGTTTCAACATTTTCTTTTTTTCCAAAGCTTTCAGATGACATACAACTCCGTTTGGAGAAGTAATATCGAATTTTTTTCCGATTTCACGAATCGAAGGGGGAAACCCGCGTTTTTCAATTTCGGCACAAATAAACTCAAAAATTTTCCGCTGTTTGTCTGTCAATGGTTTGTCTGACATAGATGGCCTCCAGGTTCAAAGGGTTTAAACTACTCAAAACAATTCGGCTCCATATAATAATTTCTCGACCGGTAAATCGTATCAATCGAATCTGATCGAAAATAGGAGATCGAAAATAGAAAGAAATAAGCGTGAACAGGTAAGCAAACTAAACTAAATGGATCTAACTCATATCTATATTCAATAATCATCTCATGAACATCAAAATAGTTCGTGGATCTGCTTTTATACAGCTCATCCTGCAATCTGTACTAATGTTTAATTTTTGCGTTCGTATTATCTGGTTAGATCGGATCGTCTCAAGAATATTCTGAAAACAGCTGTATCGAAAACAGTTGTATCGAAAATAGATATACCGAAACCATTTTGTTAGAACATTAGAGACAACGATCTCTTATAAAACGAAACTTACGGTTAAGCAAATCAATTTTGCAAAGAGACTCAGTAAGTTATAATCAGAAACTGATCATCAATTATGGATCATTGACTGTTTATAGTCAATATCTAATAAAAAATAACTGATAAAAAATACTGAATCTATGTTTGTTCATCACTCTTTCTGTATACCAGTATATTTTCTGGAAGTGTACAAAGGAAGGGGAAAAATCATTTTTTTCTGATTTTTCTGAAATAAAATAGTTATTTCCAAAAAACAAACAGAGGATTTATTCACAAACTTGGAGGAAAATAGATTGAACTGGTATCAAAAAAGTATGCCATTATTACTTTCGGGCGAGGAATTATCCGAAGAGTTAGTTAAAGAATGTTTAGCTGGGATCTTTAACGACCAATCGGATGAAATCCAGATTGCCAGTTTTATTACAGCATGGCGCATGAAGGGGGAAACAGCGAATGAGATCGTTGCGGCGCTTCGCTTTTTGCGTAAAGCCATGATTCCATTGAACCTACCCGCCCCACTAGGAGAAAGATTGTTGGATACCTGCGGTACAGGCGGGGACGGCATGGATACATTCAATATCAGCACCGCAACGGCTCTGGTAGTCGCTGCTGCGGGCATTCCGGTGGTCAAACACGGCAACCGCTCGGTGAGTAGTCGAAGTGGAAGTGCGGATGTCTGCCTCGCCCTTGGAATTCCGATTGAATTGCGCGATTTTCAGGCTTTAGAATGTTTACAAACAACTGGTTTTCTTTTTTGTTTTGCTCCCAATTATCACCCTATTTTGGCCAAAATTGCCCAATTGCGTCGAAGATTAGCTATTCGAACTCTTTTTAATTATCTAGGCCCTCTACTGAACCCGGCCAATGCACCGTTTCAGCTGATCGGCATTGGGTCTGCGTCTCATTTAGCTATTCTAAGCCAAGCCCTATTTCAATTGGGGGGTCAACGTGCGGCTCTGGTTCATGGTCAAGATGGTCTGGATGAGGTAACGCTTGCTGCCCCCACGGATTTGTATCTGATTTCCGGACAAACTAGTCTCCCTTCAGCTCGTTTGAAAGAGAAGGGGGAACCAAAAATGGAAAAAATGACTTTAGTGCCAGAAGATTTTGGCATTTCATCTCAGCCAATAACAATGCTGCAGGTCAGCAATGCGCAGGAAAGTGCAGCTCGTATCGAAGCGGTCTTTCTGAATAAGAATGATCAAAAAATTCAAATCTCGCGGGATATTATTTGTATGAATAGTGCTGTTGCCTTATGGATTTGCCAAGCGGTACCCAATCTATCTTCTGGGATGCAAATGGCTCATGAAACGATTGTTACAGGGAAAGCATATTCTGTGCTGGAAAAATTGCGATCGCTACCAAAATAACGATCTGTTAATTAAACCTCATCGCCCATTTGTATCCTAACTAGATCAGCACCACCCTAAATCACCAGTATCCCAGAAGTTGGCAAGAGATAGTCCCATTCATAAAGTGGTATTTTTCCCGGACTTTAAGACGAATTAACTTGGCTAGAGCAAGATTGCCAGTAAAAATCCAACAACGCCAACCAGCGAACCGCTCGGAGAAAAGAGGTTCTATTTCTCGATAAAGTTCGCGCAAATCGCCCATTTCCCCAATCCGAATGCCATAAGGGGGATTGCACAAAAGGGTTCCCGTCGTGTAACCATCCGGGGGATAACAATCGTAAATATCCAATTTTTCAAATTTTATCAAGGAACCAACTCCAGCACTACGAGCATCCTGTTCTGCCATGCGGATAGCGTCACCGCGAATATCAGAACCGATAATAGGCGAAGCTAAGGATTTTAAGACCTTGGATCGGGCTTCATCTCGAATATCGTGCCAACGTTGACGATCGTAATCGAGCCAGGTTTGAAAACAGAACTGTTTTCGGGTTAAGCCCGGTGGGCGATTTGTCGCCAGCCAAGCTGCTTCAATCGGTATGGCCGCAGAACCACACATCGGATCGACTAAGGGGGTTGTTCCATCCCAACCGGTACACATGATCAACCCGCAAGCGAGAGCTTCATTCAATGGGGCACGATGAAGATGAGGGCGATACCCTCTTTTGTGTAAAGAATCTCCCGTACTATCTAAGCTGATGACCACTCGATTCCGGTAGATATGAAGATTGAATTGAAGCATGGGATTTTGCAGATCGACACTGGGTCGTTGACCACATTTTTCCAGAAATTGATCACAAATCGCATCTTTCATCAACTGAGCCGCATAGAGAGAATGGGTCACCAGGGAATCGCGAATATTACAGTCGACAACGAAGGTATGTTGCAAAGTTAAATACTTTTGCCAATCGACCTCGCGAACTAGATCGTAAAGCGACTCTTTACTGGTGAGTTCGCCTTCATGGATGGGCCGTAAGATCCGTACCGCTGTTCGCAGATAGAGATTAGTCAGATAAACGAAATCCATTGAACCCGTAAACGAGACCCCTCCTCGTTCTTCCTGAATATTCTCGGCTTGGAGTAAATGTAATTCTTTGCTCAGGAACGGTTCCAACCCGCGTGCGCAGGTTGCAAACCATTTCATGTTGTTCTGCACTAGGATTTTGTCTCCATATAGATTAATTTAAGAATAGATTGATTTAGCAATGATTGGGAATCATTCAGCAAATGGCAACCCATTTAATTATTCTTGAATTGGCATGTCTATAATTGCCATGCCATTCGATTTCCGTTCACAGTAAAATCAAAGCGGAAAATCAAGTTTTCTGATTTTTTTTGGTGCCACAAGTTTGCGCTAGGCGGAATAAATCCTGCCCTTTGAGAACCCCTTCCAGCATGGTAGGCAACATCTTAGGGGTACAAGCAAACGAGGGAACACCTACATTCGCAAATTTTTTGGCCAGATTCTCATCATACGAAGGGGATCCAGAATCTGCTAGAGCCAGCAAGCAAATCGATTTGACCCCGGAACTGCTAAGCCGTTCCATCCGTGTGACCAATTCGGATTGATTACCCCCTTCATACAGATCGGTAATCAAGACAAAAATTGTTTTTCGAGGTTGAGTAACCAGACCTTCACAGTATTTTACTGCTCGATTAATATCGGTACCACCACCGAGTTGAATACCAAAAAGGAGATCAACGGGATCATGGCATTGCGGCGTTAAATCTACCACTTCTGTATCAAACACCACCACATGAGTCGAAAGAGCAGGGATGCTAGAAAAGATCGCACCGCAAACTCCACCATAGACAACCGAATCGGCCATCGATCCTGATTGATCCATACACAAGATAATGTTCCATTCCTTGCGGCGATTTTGACGAGCAAAAAAATGAAATGATTCGGGAATCACTACCTTCATTTCTCGATTGTAGTTTTTGAGGTTTCTCTGGATAGTTCGCTTCCAATCTAGATTAGGCAAAGATCGAAATGGGCTATGTCTCGATCGATTGATAGCGCCGCGAACCGCCTGTTCAATTCCGGATCGCATTCGCCTCATAATATCTTCAACAACCGTACGCACAATTTCCCGGGCCGCATCCTTGGCACGATCAGGGACCATATTTTTTAACGACATCAACGTTCCCACCAGTTCGATATTGGGTGTTACTTGTGCCAAGGTTTCTGGCTCAAATAATAACTGCCTCAGCCCCTTTCGCTCAATAGCATCTTTTTGAATAATTGCTACTACTTCTTGATCAAAATAAGAACGAATGTCCCCCAACCATTTGGCCAGGTGAGGGGCCGAACTTCCTAAACCGGCACTGCGCTGATTTGAAAATCGATTATTGTTGGAGGATCGATTACCGCTACTCTGTTGTTCATCGCTTCCATAAATCTGTTCTAGAGCTGCATCCAGATTGGCTTGATCTGAATCCAAAGCAACTTGGCCGCCAAGCCCACAATTCCCTAACTCATTTTCCACTTTTTTGCCTAAAACTAGACGCCATCTAGTTGCTTGTGAAGTTGTAGAAGAGGTTGTATTCACGATGATTCCTCCTAAAAACGATTTATTGGCATTATTTTCTCATGCTTATCGTACTATTAATTTATTTAAACTCAATCTCCGTAGCCGAGATGTAGGCGAATTCCTGTTGAATTTATAATATTTTACAGATTCTCCCAACCTTCTATAATATGGTTAGGGATTCTTTAATGGAGAGAAACCAAAGGCACGATTTTAGAGCCAATTACTCTAAAATCGTGGTTCGAAAGTAAAGATTGTGAGTTGAGAGTAAGAGTAGTAACTAAGAATAGAGATTAAAGAATAGAGATTAAGAATAGAAAGAAACGATAGGAACTTAGAATAAGGAGTAAAAGAGAGTGCGATCACTTTATTCATTATTGTGGAGTAAATCGTTTATGATTACATGATTATATGTAAGAGCTATTGACAAGACGTGATGGCAAGTGAGCTGACAGAGAATGAAAAAAGAATGAACAGAGAATGAAGAAATAAGCAGAGGAAAAATCGTGAGATAACACAGAAAAAGGAATAATTGTCACGATAATATTTCCAATGGATCATGAGAAAGACGAATGAATTATCATAAAAGTTTCCAGCTGAGTATGTATCTGTTTTTGGCGATATCCTGTCTAAATCTATGTGTTTCGGAATATGATTTTCTTCCAGAAATTCCGATGTTAGCGGGGATCACGTTTAGCTTGTTGATCGCCGCCTTTTTTTTAGAAGGGCGCTGGTCGTTATCATTGAAAGCCGCAAATCTGGTTGGGATAATCTTAATTGCGATTATGGGGATTTGGGTCGCGATGCAATTTTTTCGCCCCACCTCCGATGGGATGATTAATCAATTACCATGGCCAACTCGTCTATTACCCTATCTTGGGCCGATATTGTTGTTGCTGATACCAGCAAAATTATACCGAACGAAAGAGATTGCCGATTATTGGGCAATGTACAGTTTAGGGCTAATAACAATGGCACTCGCATCTGCACTCGCCGCGGATGGGATTTTTGGATTGCTACTGGTCATCTGGTTTCTATTTCTGGTCTGGAGTCTGATTTTATTTTATTTTCACCGGGAGAAAGGGAACGCCTTTTTGCCGAGCCAAGAACCGTTATTAAATACACACATTCGCCAAAAGCGGAATCTATTTACAGGTCGAGCCGTGCTGTGGGGTAGTGGCATTCTGCTGTTCGCCTTTTTTTCATTTTTGTTGACCCCAAGAAATAAATTTGGCACATGGCAGATGAGGTTGGGACAGCAGATTGAAACAGGGATATCGGCAGATAAGCAGATCGATCTGAACCGTGAAGGGGTGATGCAATCGAATGAGGATATTGTTGCCGAGGTACGGGTTACGAATATCAATAATCAACCTAAAAATGATCTGGACCCCAATTCTCGTTGGCGAGCGTTCACGTTAGACCTCTACGATCATGGTAAATGGCTTCAAGATCGGGAAAAACTTTATTTCCCGCTGGTAGCCACTACTCGCACCCGACCGACTTTCCCAAATCGTTCGAAGAAAGATCGCTTGATTTTTGACTGGATGCAAGTTCTACCCGATTACGGAATGCGCTCTCATTATTTTATATTTTCGGGGATTTATAAAGATGTTCCCCCTATTTTGTTCGATCCCGTTTATTGGGTACCTGGAAAACCGGTACCAGTTGTTTCAAGTATACCAGAAAAATTCGGGAATATTTCAGGGGGTTGGAGACATTGGCATCAATTTAACGATTCCAGTTTTTCTGCAACCCAAGAACCTGCTAATTCAAATTGGATTCAGGTCAGTATTTTCCCCCATAGCGAAGAACTAGGACCAACGTTGTATTTTGAAGATAACAATTATCACACCCGAGGGGTTACCAATCCTATTTTGACAAGAATTCTTGGTTTACCCTCCTTACAACGCTGGACCGATAACTTGATCAGCCAATTAGTAATAAAAGGGAAACTACCTCCAGAAGTGGAAAAGCGTTCGGAGGCCCGTTATCATCGGGATCGGGAATACCACGAAATAATCGCCCGAGTTCTCTCCGATTATCTGACCAATTCGGGAGATTTTTATTACAGTAATACGCTAAATCGTATCAATGCAAAAATCGATCCCGTCGAGGACTTTTTATACAATCTCAAAGCGGGGCATTGCGAACGATTTGCTACCGCACTGGTGATGATGTTGCGTAGCCAAGATATTCCTGCTCGACTGGTTGTCGGCTTTAAAGGGTGCGATCTGCAATCGAACGGTCATTACGTTATTCGCCAGTCCCATGCGCACACGTGGGTCGAAGCTCTCATTAGTCGAAAATCGGAGCCTGATGCTCCTCCTCCTCCGCCTTCGGGTAATACAAAATCACCCAAAAGCTATCTAGCTTTTCATTGGTTGAGTCTTGACCCCACTTCGAATTATGACCGAATTTTAGATAATAAATCGAGCAAAACGTGGTGGCAAGAAGCGCAGAATCAATCTGCGGAGTTTTTCAATCATTTTGTTTTAAGCTATAACCAGAAAGTTCGTGAAGAAACCAAGGATGCTTTTTTTGCTCTCCTGACTCGTATCGAAAATTGTTTTCAATCGAAGCTTTTTTATTGGATCGGAGTCGCTGGTTGCTTGCTGTTGGTATTTTGTCTCTTTTTGATCCAGAGGAGACGGTATCGTCGTAAACAGAATTCGTCCATTTCCAGATCGGTTCAACTCGAACAACCTTCCTATCTGATTTGGAAACGTTTGCTTTCGTTATTAGCCCCATTGGGACATGTTCCAAGTCGTGGTCAAACCCCGCTTGAATTCGCTATGAGTGTTCATCAATTATTACAGCAAAAATATAGCGAAAAAATAGTTGAAACTGGTAACAATCCCCCTTCTTTGCTTGCAAATACTAGGCTTGCAAATACCGATAATTCCTCTTTAGGTACAGTAGATTTGACAATCCCTGTTGCGGAAATCCCACTTTGGGTTGCAAATTGGTATTACCAATTAAAGTATAATCAACAAGAGTATTCTACCAGCAAAGCCGAGGAGTGTGATCAGCTTTTGAATCAATTGGAAAAATGGGTTCATTTACAGTTAAGGCCTAGTCTCACCAATAGGTAATTCTTCCCGCTCTATCTACTCACTCTATTTACTATTTAGGTAGTTTCTTGATTATAGTTCTAGCTTAATATTTATTCTTTTGCGGTGATTATTCTTGATCTAACTGGTTAATGGATTTGCTATGGATCGTCTTCCTAACAAACCAGGAAGAGTTCCCTCAAGGAGAGAAAAAAGGAGAGAAAAAATAAGATAAGTTAATTGAATAAATTTAGAACATAAAATGTCAAGAATATGGTCTCATTAATATAGCATCATTAATTTTGAGAAGAGTTGTCATCAAGAAGATTTTTTCAACACTCTTTCATCAAAGAATCTTCATCTGGATATAATCCAGAGAAGAAATATGTAAACACATGTAAAGCTTATGTAACCATCTGTAAAACATACGTAAAGCTTATGTAAACTAAAAGGAAAAAGATATCGATGTCGAAAATTCGATTTATCATGATCGGTGGCTTTCTTGGAGCGGGTAAAACAACAACTCTTTCCAAGTTAGCAAGTTTTTATAAGAGCAAAGGTTTCCAGATCGGAATGGTGACCAATGATCAAGCGAACGATCTTGTAGATACACAATTTTTGCGATCGTCAGGATTCTCTGTTGAAGAGGTACCAGGTGCCTGTTTCTGTTGCCGATTTGATGAGTTGATCGATCGGGTACACCAATTCAAAGCAAGCCAACAACCGATGGTCATCCTAGCAGAACCGGTCGGTTCTTGTACTGATCTGGTCGCTACCGTGGTGCAACCGATTCGTGATCTGTATCGAGAAAAATTTTCGGTAGCTCCCTATCCGGTATTGTTTAAGCCCAGCCACGGCTTGAAGATTTTACGAAAACAATCTTCTGGATTTTCTGCCAAAGCAGCATACATCTTTCGCAAGCAATTGGAAGAAGCGGATACCATTGTCATTAATCGAATTGATGAAGTAGAGCAAACGACTCTGGAAGAATTACACGCGCTGTTAGAGAGAGAATTTCCCAAAATCCCGATATTGGAATTATCAGCGAAATTGGGAAATGGAATCCCAAGGTTAGCGGAATTTCTGGATCAAGAGGGGGTATTTGGCCAGAAAATATTGGATATCGATTATGATATATATGCAGAGGGGGAAGCAGAATTAGGTTGGTTGAACACAGCGGTGTCGATTAAATCGAATTCCCCATTTTCGTTGGATCAGATCGTGCTTCAAACGGTAGAAGGCTTGCGTCAAGTTTTGTTGAATTCGGGTGGCGAAGTAGCTCATCTGAAAGTGATTGGTATGCATCAATCCTCTTACGCAGTAGCCAATTGGATTAGTAATGACTTACCCGCAGAACTTTCGTGGGCTTCGCACGATAATGTAGATGAGGCCGAGCTGATTGTTAATGCGCGGATGGCGATCGATCCTGTGGTCCTCGAACAGGAAGTTCAATCCTGTTTGCGGCGATTGTCTCTGATATATCGCTTAACGCCGATTTTTCGTCAATCCCAATCATTGCGACCTGGACGTCCAACTCCCACTCACCGTTATGCTCAACCAAAACTGATCTGATTTCAAGTAGATTATTTGTTTTTCAATATCGTCTATCTCTCTGTTTGTATTCAAGCGAATCTTCGAATTGCCGAGTCTATAGTTTCCTAGTCTCGGCAATCATTTTGTCAGACATAACTTCGAAATCAGCTTTTGTCTAAATAGATTCTCTCCCTTCACAACTTCATACTTAACCCGGTGAGTATATCGATACAGAAATAAGACCCAGAAAACACCGATTATAATTATCTGAAACGAAAATTTCTGCCAAAATACTAATGCTA
>JAKBAI010000070.1 GCA_021809185.1 Planctomycetota bacterium | reverse complement strand
CATACAGTTCAGGGGCAAATTCTTTGATCATCTCCTGTAAAAAGACGGTAAATAGTTCTTTGAATGCGTCATCGAAATTGCGAACTGGCTCTGGATCTGGATTCTGCGTTCCTCCTGGATCAGCTCCTAGGATCACTTCAGGTGGTAGTTCCTGAGGGGTTTGTTCCTGTTCGAGTCCCATACTTTTTTCCCCTTTCTGATTTCTGAATCTAGTATTGATGAAGTTCAAACTTCTCTTCTGAAAAATGGCTATCTTCCCCATGTTATCACATATTCTAACCTTTGCCAAAGTTATTTTGATTATCAAGTAGATGAATCTCAAAGGAAAATAAAGCGAGTAAAGAAACAATTCAGAAAAAGTACGAGTAACCTCAATTGTTTTAGGGAATGGTGAATCAAAAATGGAAGCAATAATCCACGCATAATTAATCCGGACCATCCTCAATCATTCGGCGAAAGGGATCTTTTTCACAATTCTACATATATTAAATTTCGAGTCTGTGCGATTTTCCTGAAACAATTAAAATAAACTTCCCCGGTTCAAACACAAAATAGTTTTGTTGATTCAAAACGAAAGGGAATCTTATGTTTCTGGGTATTTTTGAATTAAAGAGATGGATTATATTTGCGGTTCTGATTTCAGCTCTAGTTTTCGGCAATTCTTATGACCTGAATGCCGAAGAAAAAATCAGAGTATTAATTGTCGATGGTCAGAACAATCATGCTTGGAAAGCAACTACCCCTGTGCTAAAGTCGATTCTGGAAAATACGCAGAAATTCCAGGTCGATGTAGCAACAAGCCCTCCAAAAGATACGAAAGGGTTTCATCCAGAATTTTCCAAATATGCGGTTATCGTATCGAATTATAATGGAAACGAATGGCCAACGGAAACCAAGAACGACTTTATCAAGTACATTGAAAACGGAGGCGGATTAGTTGTTGTCCATGCCGCTGATAATTCTTTCCCAAAGTGGCCGGAATACAATAAAATGATCGGTATTGGAGGTTGGGGTGGACGCAATGAAAAAAGTGGCCCGTATATTCGCTTGCGCGACGGCAAATTCATCCAAGATACATCCAAAGGACGAGGGGGAAGTCATGGACAACAACACGATTTCCTAATTGAATCGCGAAATAGTGAGCATCCGATCATGAAAGATCTTCCTTCAAAATGGCTCCATGTAAAAGATGAGTTGTATGATCGACTTCGCGGTCCTGCGGAAAATGTAACGGTTCTAGCGACAGCTTTTGCCGATCCCAAAAAAGGGGGAAGTGGAGAAATTGAACCAATGTTAATGGTTATTCCCTATGGAAAAGGGAAGGTTTTTCATACAACTCTTGGTCATAGTCCCGAAGCCATGAAATGCGTTGGATTTGCTACTATTTTCGCACGCGGAACTGAGTGGGTAGCCACCGGGAAAGTAACCGTCCCTATTCCCAGCAATTTTCCGACTTTGGATAAGACTTCTACCATCTCTATTCCATCAACCAAATAATGATGACAAAGTTTTAATTAAATTTCTACAAAATCGTATTTCTATTTAATAATGAAACAATTTTCGAAAAGTTCGAAAATTGTTTCATTATTGCTCTTGCAGAACTAACTTTCCCCATAGATAATAAAAACAATTAAATATTTGAGTTCTGCAATCGAATAAATAGATATGTTTGAAAATTAAAAATTAAATATAATCATAATTGACTCTATTCTATCAATTATTTTGTGAAGAAGAATTGATAGAATGATTATTTGACAATCGTGCAATTGTTATTTGTTTAAAGAATTTCAAAACTGATTTCCTAATTTCTAGATTAAATACGTATAATATACAGAGATTAGTCGAAATCACAATTAGATAATGTGTTTAATTTAATCTGATTTTCATATTAAATTAAATTACTATAGTTAGAAAGGAAGGAATTTTATGGCAAACTTTACTAATGCTTACCCTGCTTCGTTTGCTGCACAGGCAAGTTCCAGTGAACGCATTCAATTTCTGCGACGGACCTATGCGTTGACTGCTGCATCGTTACTCCTTTTGGTGGCTTTGGAAGTGATTCTGTTTAAAACAGGATTAGGTCTATTACTCATCAAGGCGATCTCTGCTTCCCCAGTAGGGCTTATTTTAACGCTAGTTTTGTTTATTGGAGCTGGATACGTTGCCCAAATGTTAGCACATGCTGATGTGAGTCGAAATGTTCAATTAATCGGGTTGCTCATGTATATCTGCTTAGAGGCGGTAATCCTAGCTCCCATTATTTACTATGCGGAATATGTCAAGTTCCCTGGGCAAAACCTTGCTGGAACTGCGGCCTTGTTGACAACCATTGTATTCAGTGGACTTACCGCAACTGTATTCCTTACTAAAGTTGATTTTTCATTCTTAGGGTATGGTTTAATGTTGTTTGGATGGTTTGCACTTGGTTTGGTTATTTGTGCTGTTTGCTTTGGAATACCCTTAGGGGCTTGGTTCTCCATTGCGATGATCGGGTTTGCGTGTGCTGCTATTCTTTATGATACCTCGAATCTGATCTATAACTATCGTGTCGATCAGCACGTTGGAGCTGCTTTAGAGTTGTTTGCATCCATCGCTCTGCTGTTCTACTATATCCTCAGATTGTTAATTCAAACCAGAGATTAAGTTTCTCCGTTTGAGTTATTGCTAATAACCAATCTTTATTTCTAAATCCCAATCCGATAAATCGGATTGGGATTTTTTTTTTGTTTCCGATTCGATTTGCTCCGACATTTCCTTTCATTCTTATTTCTTCAATGGACAATCAATTTCTTGGATGCTTACCAACAAAACTCCTCTATAGGCATTTGATAAGTATTAAAAAGTATAAAAAAGTATGTTTATTTGAAAAGTAAAAGTATAGAAAAGTATAATTAGAATGCGATTTGGAAGTTTTCTTCGAAAAAATAGATATTTATTATTGAATTGAGTACTAAACAAAGATATAGTATATATAGAAAAAGAGAAAAGAGGAGTTTTGAGAAGTTAGTTAGTCAAGTAATCAAAGTCTTTTAATGGGTTGTGAAATCGATAACGATCAAAAAGCTTGAAAAAGGAATTTAGTATGAAACCAATTGACGAAATGATCCAAACTGGAAAAGTAGCTATCTCTAAAATCAAACCATTCATCACGGATGGTTCTTCAATTGAGGTTCAATTGAAATCCCCCAATCTGGATATTGGGAATAATAAAGATAACCAAGAACTTCCTTTGGCGAAATACCCAGTCGATTTTGGGATGAACATGGACGGGAGTTATGGCGATACCTTATTTCCCTCTTGGGAAGCATTAGCTCTTCCAGAAACAGAAACGAAATCGAATATAATTGATGAGGATTTACAAACATGGCAACTTGTGTGGCGAAAAGGCTTTCTCCCTTCGATTTCTACTATTGGTCTGCAAGCACTGAAAACAGCCTTAGAAATAAATGATGTTCGTTTGACTCAGGGATCCACAACGACTCCCCCTCCATTTCAGAGTACTTCTGATCAAAAGATTTGTGGTTGTTGTGCCATTGGTTTCTGTGGCTGGCAGGGGGAAAACCTGCAAACGGTAGGAGAGGTAGAACAATATTTTGCGGAAACTTGTTTCGAAGCCGATAAAAGATTGGGTCAGCCCGCGAGCTGTCGCTATTTTCTCAACTGGTTTGATGATTCTCCTCGTGAGGAAATGTGTCAACAATTGTTGAAAGAGGTCTCGCTCGCTCTTGCAGAACGAATTGTCACGGAAAATGATTCAACGGAATTTACGCTATCTCCGGAAGTTTATGCAGCTACTTATAAAGCATTTATAAACGATGACAGGGCAGCGATAACTGAAGAAGATCCATTCATGGGGACAATTATTATATAACCTTTACTTGTTTATCCGTTCGTGAATCTCTCGGGCGCAGAAATTCAGAGAAGCTTATTCGAGGATTCAAGAAGAAACGATTACTCAACAAAAGAGATTTTATTTTTTGTTTTGGATCTCATGAAAATTTTTGAACAAGTATAAAAATTTTTCTATAGAGATTATTTTTTTAATATTTTTTGTGATAATCATTTTTGTATTTATTTGGAGTATTGAATATGATTTGCCGTCATTGCAAAAAGTCAAAAGTCTGTCGTCCACGAGGGTTGTGCTGGACCTGTTATTATCGACCGGGGGTCAAAGAGATGTATCCGTCAACCAGCAAATATGCCCGCAGGGGTGTAGGTAATTTTGCCGGTCAAGCCCCTTTACCCAAGCGGTCAACCAACGCCCGACCTGGGTCGGAAGAAAAAATTGCTATTTTAATGGAACGTGCTCTGCTAAAACAATCGTTGTTCCATCCGGATGATCTTCGACTAGAACCTTGTGAACTCAATAATTCGAAACCTGTCTACGAACCAAAAGTATATACACTGGCACTTTGATCCCGTTCATTCCAGATTTTAGCGGAGATTTGGAACATGAATTCAAAGGAAACATTGTCTTTCAATCCCTTTTGATTCATGGACTGATTGATCTAATAAGATTCAAATCGGGAATAGGAAAATGATTAGGATTGATCCTAATAGTTATAGGAAGCAGTCCTATTCCCGATTTTTATCATCTGAGCTGTTCTCCGATCTTCTTCTAACAAACTCAGAGGAATCGGCAATCGAAAAGGGTTTGAAGCACAATAAAATTGGCTTCAAACTTCAATTCTTCAAACTTCAATTCTTCAATTCTTCAAACTAGAGCAGATTGAAATTACTTGCCAGCATTTTCTGGTCGAAGCGACCGAACAACTGCACCAGCTCGCCACATTTCGCTATCCGCAACCTCTTTTAATTCTTTCTCAAGCTGTTGACGATAATCGGGTCGCTCATTGGCAGACAAAACCCGTTTGGTTTCTTGGCCAGAAACTACAGATTGGTAAAGTTGCTCAAATACTGGTTTGGAAGCATCTCGGAATTTCTTAAACCAATCGAGTGCACCACGTTGCGCGGTGGTAGAACAGTTTGCATACATCCAATCCATCCCTTTTTCTGCAATTAATGGATAGAGGGATTGAGTGGCTTCTTCTACCGTTTCGTTGAATGCCTCTGAAGGCGAATGACCATGCTCGCGCAAAATTTCATATTGCGCCAACCACAAGCCGTAAATTGCTCCCATTAATACACCCCGTTCGCCCGTTAGATCGCTGACAACTTCCTTTTCAAAGGTTGTTTCAAAAAGGTAGCCAGAACCGATTGCAATCCCCAAAGCTTTGCAACGTTCCGCTGCACGACCCGTGGCATTTTGATGGACAGCGAAACTGGAATTAATGCCGCGCCCTTCCAAGAAATGTCGTCGAACCGTAGTTCCCGATCCCTTCGGAGCAACCATGATCACATCGATATCTTTGGGAGGAATTACTCCGGTTTGATCACTAAAAACAATCGAAAATCCATGAGAAAAGTAAAGGGCTTTCCCAGGAGTTAAATATTTTTTAAGAGTTGGCCATTGGGCTTTCTGACCAGCATCCGAAAGCAAATATTGAATAATAGTCCCTTTTTCTGCTGCTTCTTCAAGCGAGAAAAGTGTTTGTCCGGGTATAAACCCATCTTCCAGAGCCAATTTCCAGCCACTGCTTTCCGGTCGCAACCCGATAATGACTTTGACCCCATTATCACGCATGTTTAACGATTGCCCGCGCCCTTGCACGCCGTAACCGAGCACGGCTACGGTTTCGTTTGCTAGGATCGATTTGATCTTCTCCACGGGATAATCGCTTCGTTCAACTGCGTACTCTACTTGTTCACCGATTCGTATCTCTCTCATCCTATTTCTCCTGAGATAATTCTATTTTTGTTTAACGATTCCAAATAAATGCGTAGGTGTTGATTGTATTTCACTAGCTCAAGCTTGATCAATTGACCAATGAATTCTCCTGATCCGGCACGAAATTTTGTTTGATTTGGGGATTGGCTATCAACCTTCTATGGATATTCTCCAGATTAGACTTGGGCTTGTTCGGCTTGGGCTTGATTTTCACTATTTTCATCCCCATTTTCTCCTCATCTTTCTCCCAGAGAACCCAAAACTCAATGGGATAGGATCAATCGACACAATCTAACACCGTAATTATCTTAGATAAAAGTATCTTAACGTCAAGATACTTGACATCAAGAAATATTTTTATCTATAATAGAGGAATGAAAACTGATGGAATTGACAAAATGAATTCGGCTTGGAAGGCGATTCATCCAGAGTTGGATCCTTCCCCTTTGGAAATTATTGGCCGGGTATTGGTAATCGCTAAACATCTGGAAAAGAGTGTAACTCGTGCCCTGGCCGAGCATGATCTCACCCTTGGCCATTTCGATATTCTAGCTACTTTGCGGCGAAAATCGGCGGAAACAGAGAACAACTCTCCGAATCTCCCCTCAGAGGTTGAAGAGGTAAAAATATCGAATGGAAGTAAAAATTCGCTTGTTGGAAATCGTCGTTCCGCTACCAAAGGGGAATTGCCGCGGATGACCCCCAAGCAATTATTGAAAAGTGTTATGCTTTCTTCGGGGGGGATGACCAATCGACTGGATCGCCTGGAACAAGCAGGCTTGATAGAGCGGCTAGAAGATCCCGATGATCGCCGTGGAGTGGTAGTCGGTCTCACGGCGAAAGGAGAGAAAGTAATTGATGAGGCCACAGCAACCCGATTTTCGGAAGCGCAAAACTCCCTCCCTAAATTAACCGAGCATCAATTTGCCGAACTAACGAAATTACTTCGTCTCTGGCTCGTTCAATTATCTCAAAAAGAGATTGTATCTCAGAGCAATGAAGATGCTTCTTAGATTGTGTGTGTAAGAAGTGCGAGCAAGAAGTGTGTGCAAGAAAATCATCGACGAAAATTCAATAATGAATCCGTAAAATTCATTATTGAATCAATTATATGGAGAATGAAATTGGCTCTATCCTCTAAGAGATTGACCAAAAGGCAATCTAGTTGATCTATCGAGAGGAGGATAGAACCCGCAATGTCTTAATAGATGAACTAGATGAGAAGATAGTCGATTATCGTATCTATTTAACAGTTACGCAAAAATCATTTTGATGAAAAACTAAATTTTCTCGGCAGAGATGCGATTTTTACGATGTTATTTTTTTGTCGAAAATTCATAGATCACAATATGCCGATAGGTTTCTCCCGGTTTCAAGATCGAAGATGGGAAATTCGGATGGTTGACCGAATCAGGAAAGACCTGAGTTTCCATACAAAAGCCACCATTTTTTTTGTAAACAGCTCCCCCTTTCCCCTTGTTGGAACCATCGAGAAAATTGCCGGTATAGAATTGTAACCCAACCTGATTCGTAAAAATAGATAGTTCTCGACCTGATTTAGGTTCAGTTACCACGGCGGCTAATCGTAACTTCTCTCGCGATTTTCGTAACACATAATTCAAATCGTAACCACCAGGATTCCCTTTGCCATCTCCAGGCAATTTTGCAATATCTTTGCCGATCATTTTAGGCAAGGTAAAATCAAACGGAGTCCCTTTTACAGGAGCGATTTTTCCAGTAGGGATAAATTGACTATCGGTTGGGGTATATTCGTCCGCATTGATCACAACTTCGTGACCGAGAATATCACCTGCATTATGACCGGCCAGATTGAAATACCCGTGATGCGCAAGGTTGATCGGTGTTGCATGATTGGTTGTTGCGGTAAAAATAATTTGGAGACCATTGGAATTGGTCAGAGCATAATGAACGTTGGCTTTAACTTCGCCAGGGTGTCCCTCTTCCCCATCTTTGCTGGTGTAAGTAAAAGTAATACCAGGAGACGAATCTGCCTCGAGTTTATCCAAAGTACCTTCCCAGAATACCTTATCGAAACCTTTTTTGCCACCATGGAGAGTGTTTTTCCCATCATTCGTTGGAAGGGTGTATTCTTTGCCATCAAGAGTATATTTACCATTGGCAATACGATTCGCAACGCGCCCTGCGGTTGCACCAAAATACGGATGGGATCCCAGGTAACCTGCAAGGGAATCGAATCCCAGCACGACATCCGTAAGCTTACCCTGTTTATCGGGTACTTCTAAAACCGTTACGATCGTTCCATAGTTGATGCACTTCATCACCATGCCATTTTTATTTTTTAATGTGTATTCTTTGACTATGGTTCCATCAGGCATTTTACCGAATTCCTTTTCAGATACTTCCGCTTTCTGCGCGGACACGGTTCCCAGCGAAAAAAAATAGACGAATACAAACAATGCCATTGAAAAAAATAATTTCTTAATGGAAATTGTCAGAAATTCTTTCTTGTTATACGCAGGATGTTGACAAATTCTTTGAACCGATCGATTTTGATATTCTGAAATTTTCATGCACTTTTCCTTTACATTCATTCGTCTCAGAAGAAGAGATTCCGTAGAGTTTTATTATCACTTAGAAAGTGATAAATCTAACCTCTATACCATTTTCTGTTATATTTGCAGTCGAAAACAAAAGAAGTAGTATTATAAAAAAATAAAAAATCTGCTCCCTAGGGACAATCCACTAGAGAAAATCGAATCCGAAATAGCGAAGTTGGGAAAACGAATTTGAGAAATATCTTCAAATTAGAGTATGAAATAAGCGGAATCATTTAGAATAAAATCTGTCTCATTTAAAATCTGTTTTCTATAATTAAATTCCTTTTTGGGGCTATTTTATTCGAGGAGAAACCGTTAAAGACCTCTGAAAAACGACGATTATTCCCTTTGAAATATATTCTCATCTCCCACTCATCTATCACTCATTTAGCTGGCGATTTAGCTAGCGAACGCTATCTACAAAATGGCTAGAGAGCAGCTAACAAACCGGAGACGAAGAATGAGTTCAAGGGGAATTTATTTTCAACTTATATTTATGAAGGAAAGACAGGAAGGAATATTGCCCAAACAAATGAAGAGAATAGAATAAATTTTCTGAATAATTGATCAAAGGGTGCCATAGGAATCGATCCGAGTCTATATGAAATATCGTCAAATTGGTTTATCCACATTTTTTTTCCATATTCGGAGTCATTTTGCCGTATTTCTGGGAGTGATTATCGGCTCTGCCGTGCTGACCGGTGCGCTGTTCGTTGGGGATTCGTTGCGGAGAAGTTTATTGGAGCATTCTCTGGAGCAGTTGAATGGCGTCAAACAAAGATGGTCGGTTGGCCGCTGGATCGAGAGTGAGATATGTAAAGATTGGGATGGGGTTCATGCTGGAATTATGTTACCTACATCGGTTGAAGATCCTTCAGGTACCTATCAGGCCAATCAGGTCACCGTTTATGGTACCTCGAATTGGCCGTTAGACGATCCGATTTTAGCAGGAGAGGACAAGAAGGCGATTGTTTCGTTTGCGCTAGCGAATCAACTCCATCTTCACGAAGGGGACTACATCCGCGCCCGCTTGGGAGCGGTATCGAATATCCCGCGCTCATCCATTCTGGGAAGACGATCGACTGAAGATACGATACAATCGGTGCGTATCAAAGTCGAAAAGATTCTCTCAGAGAATCACTCAGCGAACCAACTTACCTTGATGCCAGGACCGGGCACGCCGTTGAATTTATTTATGCCGTTAAAAGCGTTACAAAAAAATCTCGGCTTCAACGGCAAGTGCAATTTGCTTTATACACTGCAAGCACATCCCCTCGAGGCGTTGCAAAAAGAGTTCAAGTCCCGAGTACAGTTAAGGGATTGGGGGATTCAGATAACGAGTGCAGGGCAAAGGGATTATCCCCATCTGCAAGTACAAAGTTCGCAGCTCATGCTGGATGAAGGCTTGGTGAAAAATATTCATGAAACAGCGAATCGAATCGGTTTTCGATATGCGGATACTCTGGTCTATCTGGTCAATCAGATCAATCTTGGCGACCGAGTGATGCCGCATCCAAATACTTTGGGGCTGCTCATGGGGGGGAGTGCTTGGTTAACAAGTATTCCGTACGCGCTCATTGCCGCAGTCGATTTGAATGCAGCAGCTCCGTTAGGGCCATTTCTGCCCCAAGGGATCGATAAAATCGGAGCAGATGAGATTGTTTTATTGGCTTGGAACGATCCATTGATTCTCGGTGCCGAAAAAGGAAAAGCAATTACTCTCAGTTATTTCGATCCGGAAATGGAAGGGAAGATCACGAACCGGGAAAAGATATTTCATCTCGCGGGGACGATCCCTATGAGCGGATTGACCGATCGCTCTCTTACCCCTGAATTTCCTGGCATTACGGATAAATTGTCGATTGCGGAATGGGATCCCCCTTTCCCTTATGATGGTAGCCGGATCGGCAAACGGGATGAGAGGTTTTGGAATCTGTATCGAACAACTCCGAAAGGATATATTTCCCTGGAAAGCGGGCAGAAATTATGGGGAAGCCGATTCGGTTCGGTCACCTCGGTTCGTTTGGCACCCCCAGCGAATATCTCCTTGGAAAACGGGGCACAACAACTAAGTTCGGAACTCTTAAAACAGTTACAGCAAAATGACTCGATCTTCCAATTTCAGGATATCCAGCATGCTGCCAAAAAAGCAAGTTCGGGAAGCAATGATTTCGGCATGCTCTTCCTGGCCTTTAGCCTGGTTCTGATGGTATCAGCTCTGCTCCTGATCGGCTTGTTATTCCGCTTGAATCTCGAACAGCGGGCGAGTGAGATTGGTATCATGGTGGCCTTGGGTTATCCGATGAAACAGATAAGGAATTTACTGCTACGCGAAGGCCTTCTGATCGCGCTACCGGGTTGCAGCTTAGGGGTGACCGTTGCTGTCTATTATGCAAAATTTCTCCTTGCCCTCCTGATCGATTTATGGCCGAATAAAGGGATCGGCAATTATTTACAATTCCATGCTTCCATGGAGAGTTATCTGATCGGTTGGTCTGGGGCTTTGGCGATGAGTTTGGGGGTCATTTACCTCTCTATTCTAGGTGTCAAGCGTATGGCCCCCACGGCACTTATCGCTGGCAAATGGGAAAAAGCGATCGATCTAACACCTAGATTGAATATTTTTCAGATGAGAGCAAAACTGTATCGCTGGCTCAACTTAGGAGCATTTAGCGCGCTGATCTTCGCTACAATATTGGAGCTGATCTCGCCATTTTTACCACCCGGGGAGGCCCAAGCTGGGGGATTTTTTTCTGCCGGTGGTCTGTTTCTCTGTTCAGGGATCGGCTTTTTTTGCCACTATTTAGTGCGTAGAAAGGCGCCAAACTCGCCCGCAAGCTTAAGCGGCTTAACCGGATCGTCGGGGTTGCTGCGTTTTGGGTTACGCAATTTAGAACGCAACGTTCTCCGCAGTGTATCCACTGTTGCTCTATTAGCGACGGCGTTCTTTCTTTTGATCGCGGTCGAATCGTTTCGCCGGCAACCGGAGAAACATTTTAAGGAAAAATCGGGCGGTAGTGGTGGTTTTCCGCTGCTGGTGAAGACCGCTGTTCCCCTCTTCTTCAACCCGGCAGAAAATGGTGGCCAACAAGAGATGCTAGATCATTTACAACGATTCTGGCAACAAAAGCCCCAAGCAATCCCTTTCTCCGATGTCGATCGGAATAAGGGATTGTCACAAGCTTTGGTCAAAGCCAAGCAGATTTTCCAACCGTTCGAATGGATTCCGTTACATGAGAAAAACGGGGAAGATACTAGCTGTTTGAATCTCTATCAGGCCAATCAACCGAGATTGCTCGGTGTGCCGCAGACTTTGATTCAGCGCGGCGGGTTTGTCTTTGCTGATTCTCTCGCCAAATCGACTGAAGAACAGAAAAATCCCTGGCTATTATTATTAAAATCGTTACCCGATAACAGAATCCCTATTATTGTGGAACAGAATACAGCAATGTGGATGCTCAAAAAAGGATTAGGGGATGAGATAACGCTCCCAGCTGAAAACGGCCAAATCCTCCATTTTACTATCGTTGGACTGTTGCAGGATAGCGTTTTTCAGAGCGAGGCCATCATCGCCGATAAGTTTTTTCTCGATCATTATCCCCATCAAGAAGGGTATCGTTTCCTGTTAGTCAATCCTGGAAAAGAGGGGAAATCGGAAGCAGATCAGGAAGTGATAGAAACGCTGATCGAACAATCGTTGCGAAGTTATGGCGCTGCGGTAATCGATGCCAGTGCTTATCTGAAAAATTATCTCGAAGTGGTGAACACCTATTTGACTACCTTTCAAATTCTAGGCGGCTTTGGTCTATTTCTCGGTATCTGCGGTTTAGCGGTAATTCTATTGAGAAATGTATGGGAACGGCGCAGCGAATTGGCCTTGCTGCAAGCGCTAGGTTATCGTCACCGCCATTTGCATCAGATCGTATTGATCGAAAATCTCTGTCTTCTCTTAGCTGGAATCTTGATCGGAACGGTCTCGGCCTTTTTGTCGATCTTACCTCACTGGGTAGCGGGCAATCAGGTTCCGTGGCAGATGCTCCTAGGCCTGATTGCGGCAACGGCGATTTTGGCCGTCACCATCAGCAGTACTGCGGTAGCCGTGTCGCTGCGCGGGCCATTGATCCCAGCGTTGCGTAAAGAATAAAATATCGTTGAAGGAATTGAAGAAGAATCGAATGGAAAATCAGCTCGATTTTTCAAGTAACCACCGGGACGGTTTCTTATAATCCAAACAGCTTGGGTTTGCATTTTTATTTTTGGGAACCGTCAAGAGTCTTGAAAATCGGTTTTACTCTTTTTGTCCGAACAGGGGTTATGGTAAATTATTAGGTAGAAGTAAAGGATAGGTAAGATTGCCTGTTTTACTCTCTGCGTTACTGTCTGGGTTACCAGGATTCGGAATAACCAAAGAGTAATCAATAGAATCCCATACCCTTCGAAACGGAACTTAACAGAGCTTATTTATCTTTGGGAATCGGAGGAGCGAGGACGATCCGAAAGCCAACTTCAGGATTTCTTTTTTCAGGTGGTAATCCCATGCGGAATGGCGATCGGCATTCCGGAGCTGGGCTTTTAAACGAACCACCACGAACCGTTCTTTTATTCCCTGTTGTTGGTCCAGGGGGATCGGCGATCGGGCTATTCATATAATAAACCTCGCTATAAAAATCATTCGTCCATTCAAATAAATTGCCGTGCATATCAAATACTCCCCAAGGATTTGCTTCCTTCAATCCCACGGGGTGAATCACCGGTTTGCCGCTTGAAAGAAAGGTTGCATACGTTCCCGTGAGCTGATCCCCGCAACTAAAAGGGGTTTTCGTCCCCGCTCGACAGGTATATTCCCATTCGGCCTCGGTCGGTAAGCGAAAAAAGTAACCGCGCGGCTTTTCCCAATCCGGGCTATCATTCAGTTTTTCACAAAAATGCTGAGTTTCTGAGAAACGAACCGAATCGACTGGCAGATTACCTATTATCCCTTTAGCCTCGTTTTGCGATGGATCACTGTTCATCACGGTCTTGAACTGTTGCCGGGTAATTTCATGAATGGAAATGTAAAACGGGAAAGGGATTTCTATGGGGTGCATCGGCATTTCGTTTCTTTCGCGATCTGGGTCGTTCTGCCCAGCTCCCATTTCAAATTTTCCGGTTGGAATTAGAACCATATCCAGTCCCTCTGGAAACTGTAACTTTTGGGAAAGCGAATCATAATTATGATCCGTTAATTCATTCGAAGAGGGTCGAATCAATAAAATAATAATAGCCACGATCATTAACATCGTGACGATGATCCAAGGGCCGATCCACCAAGGGCGAGTATTCTCTTTGGGGCGTCTCGACAAAGGGGAGACAACCAGGGCAGGTTCTGCTCGATTCCTATTCCCCGAATCGCTCATACTTTCTGGTTCGGTAAATGAAATCGAGGCAAAAGGATTATGTTGGGGGGCATCTATTTTGTTTATGGTAGGGGAGATGGTTCTGAAATTTGGGTCACAGAACGGAGAGATGGCCTTAATGATTTCCAAAGGGGTTTGAAAGCGATCGGCAGGATTTTTAGCCATCATTTTGGCAATGATCTGTTCGAGCAAAGGGGGAATATCAGCTCGGACGCTAGTTATCATCGGAGTAGGGTACTCGACATGTTGAAGCAGTTTTTCTGTGGGTGTTCCTTCGGGATAAGGGGGGGAACCGGTTAAGAGCCAATAGAGAGTACAACCAAGAGAATATATATCGGATCGGATATCTGTTTCGTGTGAATTTCGTGCCTGTTCTGGGGAGATAAAATCAGGGGTACCGAGAACAATTCCTTCCGCGGTGATTTGACTAGGATCATCTGGATGGGCCGTTTGCGTTCTAGCTAGACCTAAGTCCAGTAATTTTACGATTTCGTTTTTTGTCAGGAGGATATTCGAAGGTTTAATATCGCGGTGAATTAAACCGCGTTCATAAGCATGTTGCAATCCTAGGCTTGCTTGTCGAATATACTGGCAAGCTTTAACGATCGGCAAAGGCCCCTCTTCCTTTACTTTCTGAGACAGAGTGATGCCATCGACTAATTCCATAGCAAAATAGAGAATATCTCGATGGTGGGCAGCATCATAAGCCATGACCACGTTTTCGTGATTGAGCTGCGCAGCAGATTGGACCTCGCGTTCAAACCGTTTAACCGCTTCGGCATTCCCTAACTTTTCTTTGCGAATCACTTTAAGCGCAACATCGCGCTGCATACGCTGATGCCGAGCACGGAAAACTTCCCCCATCCCCCCCTCTCCCAATTTTTCAAGAATCACATATTGCCCTAGAACCAGATCGTTGAATTTTCCGTCCCAGAGCCATTTGATTTGCAGTTGAGTGAGCCAATTTGTTTGTAACAGCTTTTTGATCACATCTTTTGGATCGGCTTGGTACGATTTTTTGATTCCTGAAAGATTTTTCTTCCCTTTTTTAAGGGGGTTGTTCAAATCAGTATTTTTACCCGTTACTCCATGGGAATTATCTTCGCTTTCCTGGATCGGAATAGACCAATCCTCAATCTGGGCAATTTGTTCCTTAGAGAGAATTTCGGTAGCTTTGAGGCCTTCAATAAAAGTAGCGAGGTTCCGCGACATTCTTTCTCGTTTCCAACTAAATCGTAATGATCCTATCGAATAAATATTTTAATATTCTACCAGACTAAAGAGAATTGTCGTTGGGATTTTATAACTTTCCGAGAATTTAGAAGATCTGAGTATCCGCTCGTGAATGAAGGAAAATAGATAATAATAACGAGATAGGCTAGCTCAAATGAGAAAAAAAGGGAAAACTGCTATGGTAAAAAAGTGAAAATGAAGGTATTTTTGTAGATAGTTTGCCGAAAGAAGAAGGATAAGAGTTGGGAACAAGATGGAACCAAGATGGAAAGGAAGCCATCATGAAGATAGCCACCACTGCGAAAATCCACCCAAGTGCCATCGTTTCTGCGGAAGCAGAAATTGGGGAAAATGTTGAAATCGGTCCTTTTGTGATTATTGATGGTGCGGTAAGTATTGGAGCTGGATGTAAAATTCATGCTCGTGCTACTATATTGGATAAAACGATGATGGGCCGAGATAATGTTGTGGGAGTAGGAACGATTCTGGGCGATCGTCCCCAGCACTTGAACGATGCCGGTATCGGTACGTGGTTAGAGATTGGGGATAATAATACGTTTCGAGAATACGTTACAGTACATCGTGGTACTCAAACATCGCAAAAAACGGTGATCGGTTCGGGTAACTATTTCATGATCAATTCTCATCTGGGGCACGATGTCAGTATTGGTAATCAATGTATCATCGTCAACGGTGCGCTGCTTGCAGGGCACTGCCAGGTTCAAGACCGAGTATTCATCTCCGGCAATTCCGCTGTGCACCAATTTTGCCGACTGGGTAAATTATCTTTATTAAGTGGGGTATCGGCTCTAACGATGGATATCCCCCCTTATGTACTGGTTTATGGCCGTAACCAGGTGAGTGGTATTAATGTTATCGGCATGCGCCGAGCAGGGATTCCCTCGCACGATATTAATGCCGTTCGACAAGCTTTTCAAATTCTGTACCGAAAAGAACAGATGATCATGGATTCCGTAATCGAAGCAGAGAAAAAATTAGGTCATTTGCCCATTGTTGCCAAAATGATTCAATTCATTCGGGAATCCAAACGGGGTTGTCTATCAAGCCGATTTTTACGCGAAGACCTGGTCAAAGAAGCAGCTTGAAACTTAGAGAAATGAGATTAAGGTTTGGAGATTCACTCCTATTTCCATCGAAAATAGAAATTGAAAATAGACTTCGAATTTAAACGAAATCAGAGATCCAAAATTACCTAACGACATAATTACCTAATTATAATTGCCGTTGAATTAAGACGAATAAATCATGACGAATAATTGAATGGCAAAGCAAGAGGATGGCAAACCCACATTCGATGACAGCGATGATAGATAGGCTTCAACGTTATAATCGGCGCTACTGGGCATTACCCTTTGGTTTACGATTGGGTATCGTTGCTTGGTTGGTGCTGGTGATCGGAATTTCGGTTCGGCTATTTACTTCATCTCCGCGATCCCATACCGTTTATCCCATCTACCGCTGTGCGGCTCTAGCTCTGAGCGACCAATCGGATACTTACGCTTCGGTTCCCCCACTGGATATTTATCGATACTCCCCAGTAACTAGTTTTATGCTATGGCCCACAATAACTCTTTCAGAAAGGACTGGCGAGTATGTGTGGAGACTGTTCTCCGCTTTGATATGCGCTTACTCCATATTCCGAGCTGTTCAGCATGGTACCACCTTTCCACTAACCGTTTCGCAAAAAGGCTATGTTTTTGCCTGTTCAACGCCGTTTTTGCTTGCCAGTCTCAATAATGGCCAACTCAATATTTTGCTGCTCGCTTTTCTACTTCTAGGTACTTCTTCGATCGTAAATCGAGCGATGAAATCCGCGGCATTTTGGCTAGCTCTTGCTACATTTTGTAAGATATATCCGGGTATTATCGGTCTGATATTCGCTTTAAAATGGCCGCGTTCGTTTGGTCTCTCCTATTGTCTCTTTCTGGTGGCAGGTCTACTTTGTCCCTTTCTATTTTTCCCCGCCGATTATTTGAACCAGCAATTTCAGGAGTGGCTAAGCCTTGTGGTTAAAGACAATCGCCATCTCAACGATTTGCCACGCACAACGAGAGATTTCCACTATCTCCTCAGGCTCTATCTATCAACCCCCAACGAAGCGGTTTATTCGATAATTCAATTCGCTACTCTTTTGTTTTTAATTTTTCAGACCATCCGGTTTTTGCACCCGCTCAATTATTCACCAAACGTACGAAGAGAAAGATTAGAGCCAAGAGCACAATCGCTCATTCGCCCTGAATTTACGGTTCTATATTGGGGATTGCTGTGGATTCTCCTATTTGGTCCAGCAGCGGAGTCCTGTACCTATTCTCTGATCGGCCCTAGTCTATCTTTGTTGCTCCTGATTCCGTTTACCAAGATTCATCGATCCGGATTCTTTTCGGCGGCAACTAGTTCCCAATCGAGTTTAAAGAACCCAGGCAATTTTCTGGGTTTCATCAAACAATTGCATCAATCAGATTGGTTCCTTTTTATCGGTTCTGTTTTCATCCTCTTGCCGGTAGTTGGTATGGCCTTTCCATTCGGGAAAATGATAGAGATGATGGGATTCCAACCAATCGGACTAGTATTCTTGTTCGTGGGAGAAGGGGTCTTTTTGTGCAGCAATTATTTAACGAATAAAAATGCAATATTTATTCGCCATGCAGTCCCATCTATGAAACGTCATCAACATCGATCAGAATTCCGAGAATACCAGTCCTGAATTCACCGGGTTACAATTCCATGACCTTTTTATTAAAAAAATTGAACTCAAAGAGGTGTGTAGTTACGGAAGATGGTGGTAGTATATCATTTGTAGTTATAGAGATCACAGAGAAAAGCAAAAAAGTTATCGTTTATTGCAATGCTGGATGGAGTTTTTCCAATTTGTCGAACAGTGGATACAAGCAGGATGAGTCGAATTGGCAACGGTGATGACAAAGCGCCGATGAAAAGATTCTTCGCTCCTCTCAAGAAAGAATTCATCTATCAGGAACACTATAAAACGATGACCCAAGCTAGTTCAAGTATTTTTGAATAAATCGAATTTTTTTAAATGATTTGGTAGGAAATCTTCGATTGGTTGCCATTTCCTTATGGAGTTAGAAAGTGCTTCGTGTGCTTAATTTAATGTACGAATTTTGAGTGAGACACCATTTTTCTGAGATCAATTTCCTTGATTTCCGTTTTCTTCCTTGATTTCCGAGTACTTTCTTGATTTCCGTGTTCTTCCGTGTTCTTCCGTGGCTAATAATCTAAATTTGTTACTCTCTGAGGACTGCAACCGAATAGTACCAAGCTTAAAATCTGGATAAGCTTAGCCTAGGATCGATTCGTTACCAATCGGATGGAATGATAAAAATGAAAATCAAAAGCAAGATTCGATTTCAAATTCTTGCCTAGGATTCCAACTTAAGGATAACAACTTAAGCAGCTCGGGATTGAGACTTCTGATCGTTTTCAGCGAACCATTCTGGTTCTAATCGGCTCAGATGTTCGTTGCGGAAAAAGAAATAGTTGGTGGAACGGTCTCCCTTTTGGCGAAGCCGTAATTTCTCGCCATCGAACAGATAGACCTGGTAACCTAACTGATGCATCGAGTGTAATAATTCATGAGCAGAGGAATTGGGGGAATCTGGATTTCCGCTGACTTCGATTAGCCAAACAGGGCGAAACGATTGAAGCATTTCGCTTGCTCCCTGGAGACAAAAACGCTCATGCCCTTCGACATCGCACTTAATAAAATCAACTTTTGCGATAGAATAGGTTCGAATCAGTTGATCAATGGTTAGACAGGCAACATCGATTCGCTGAAGAGAACTTCGATCTTCTTCTTTGGGTTCCTGGTATAATCGGGGGCGAGAAACGATATGGGCCTCATAAAAATTTTGGCCCCCCGATTGATAATTGGGGATCTCCATCTTAACCGTACCTGCTCGATCAGAAATAGCGGCCTCGATCAAAGAGATATTGGTATAACCAAGTTTTCGGACATTGGCCGAAAGCAATTCAAACGTCGCTGGGATCGGTTCGAAACTATAAACTTTGCCAGTGTGACCTGTTTTTTCTGCAAGGGCGATGGAATAAAGCCCAAAGTTCGCGCCCAAATCTAAAACAGTATCGCCTGGGCGTACCCAAGCTCGAGCGACACGTAAATCAGGCTCTGGAATCTCCGTTGCTTGCCGAAGTTTCTTGAGATAATAGATTCTTTTGCAATTTTGTAATATCCGCGCGGGCAAATACTTTAAGACGATCGATTTTAATCGTGATTGTAACATAATCTTAACAGCTCCTAATTCACTCCCCCAATTAAACATGAATTCCGTTCTCTGTCTATAGGAACTGGTATATTCGGTAATAATCTGGGATTTTGGCTAAAAAAATGGGATAGTTAAAGCCGTAAAATCGCTCTAAATTATCCGACTTCTCATAGCAATAGCGATTAAGAAAAATAGAGTAAGAATTTAGGGGATTTAGAAAAGTGTCATTATAAATTAGGTAGTTTCTTTAAAGAAAGACAATGGGACTAAACTCGATAATCTCAACCGGGATATTACGCTTTTAATTGTAGCGGCACGGTCTGTATTCTTCCTTGTCTTTGGAAAAATCGAAGGGGATCGTTCGAATCGCAACCGATCTATCCATACGAGATTATTTTTTAAAGTCACGAATTTAAGAATGCGTAATCGATCAAGAGTAAAATCGAGATAAGCAAAGCTCAAGAAAGACTCGTCGGTTCTATTTTGACAGAGTAGGACAAATAGACATTCTGAATTTGAGATTGCGTTGACTATAAGAGTCGTCTCAGATGAATATATTTGTTTCTATTTAGGTGATTGACTAAATGCGGGCGAGACGCCCGCGCTCCCAGGGGGATTGACTCTCGATAACTTATTTGTTTCTATTTGGGTTATAGTCTAAAGGCGGGCGGGACGCCCGCGCTCCCAGTGGAGCTTCTCAATAGTCGGTTCGCCATTTTTAATCGGCGAGGATTCCTCATCTGCTCAACAAATGAAATCTCCTTGTCTGGTAGCGTGCAAGCTCCTTTGAGAATCAAAAACTTACACTCCCTGTTGCCTTGTACTGCCTACTGCCTACTGCCTACTGCCTACTTTCCCCCGCCTACTGCCTACTTTCCCCCGCCTACTGCCTACTGCCTACTTTCCCCCGCCTACTGTCTACTTTCCCCCGCCTACTGCCTATTGCCTACTTTTCAAGCCCTTGCCAATTAGACTTAGATTTTTCTATTGGACCCTCTTGTATTTTTGTAACCAATCAGATCTTTCTTTTGGGTATTCTTCCTTGAGCGGTGTATAAGATTTGAAAGGTTCTTTCGATTTCAAAACAGGTTTGAGTTGATCGTCTAATTTATATTCATAGTAAGAAGATGTTCCTTTATATATAGACGATTTGGGAGATAAAGTGATTATTCGAACGACTTCATTTGGACGCAATGCCGGCCCTTCGAAATCTTCCTCATGGAATTTTGGATTGACGAGAATCGAAGTAATTTTTCCTCTTTCGATAGATTCTATTTTACCAGCAGTAGAGATCGTTAACTGCCAAGATTTAGGATAATAGAAATCATTTTGTTGACCCGATTGAATTTCAAAATCAAAGATATAGGCACCACTTCGATTTATGTATCTCGAGATGAATGACTTTTTGTCTAGATCGACCCAGATTTCTTCCCCTGGTGAAGAAATAATATACTCTTTTCCATCTTTTGTCCTTTTGCCCTCATATTTTAGTCCCTTTGTATCTAATTTTGTTTCTATTTGTCCAAATTTTAGCCGCCGATTAGAACCAAAAGTGACCATTCCATGTTCCATATCTAAGGCGGAATGAGTTAAACTACCATTAGAGAAATCATTTAGATCACAGTAAAGAAATGACCGATTTATTTCATAATCAACCAAACCATCTTTTTTTACACGGATTGGTTTTTTATTAAAATAATGCAAAAATTTGCCATTCCAGATAGTAACGCTTTCAGAATTCCTCGTAAATGAGAGCCTTTTTGCTCTTTTATTCTTAGTATCTAGGAATAATTCGTATTTTATTATATTATCCACTTTTGGAGGGGGGGCGGGATTAGGTTTATTAGAACCGGGGTCTTTGCTTATTTCGTATTTATAGTGAACCGTTTTTATTTTGTGGAATCGGTCTTGCCAATCTTTGACAATAGACTCCAGTATCTGTTTTTCTTTCTCTTTTTCTTTTTCTTTCTGTTTTTCTTTCTCTTGGCTGTAAATCTTAGTGGAGAAAGAAAAAACAAGTAAAAAAGCAATTAAAAACAATAAAGATCTTTCGACAAAATAGTTTTTTACTTTCAAGATTTCTTTGAAAGATTTATTGAAGGGACTATCTTTAATCTTCAAATCCCTAAAGTGCATCGATGTAAATGAAGGGAATGGTGTGAATAATGTGAATGAATTCATGGTCCTAATCAACCTCAATAACTAAAAATTAATGAAAAACACGAGATACTAAAAAATACTTATAACTAGGTGATTACTTTTTACTTTTTAGCCTCAACAATA
>JAKBAI010000318.1 GCA_021809185.1 Planctomycetota bacterium | reverse complement strand
GAAAAATATGTAATCGGTGAATGGCTTAATTATTGTAGAGCGGGCGATGGGATTTGAACCCACGACATTCACGTTGGCAACGTGACGCTCTACCACTGAGCTACGCCCGCATTTATAAACGAACTTTGAAATCACAGAGTGATAATACATTTATACGAGAAAAAAGCAAAAGATCAAGTACAAAACATTCTTCTAAAATCAAAATTCATCTGATTAAATTCATTCATTTGTTATTCTTACGAATGAGAATGATCGATTACCATGATTCTCTGATAAGTATTGACACTCAAATTTCAAAAAAGCTCACGAAACAGGAAATTGTCTCGTAAAAAACTTATTTATCCCAATTTTTGTCATTTGGGGCACCTATAATCGATTGCCAACGGTTCAAAGGATTGCTTAAAGAACCCAAAAAACTAGTTATCCCTTGCTGAAAATTAGCTAAAAGATTCTTTTTTAGGATCATCTTAACTTCATTATTATTGAATTTTGACCATTCTGAATCGAATTCACTCAAAAATTTAGAATCAAAAGGAAAAATCTGGTGTAACTTCTCCAGATGATACAATCGAGCAAAAGTCAAAATATCATCTTTTGCTTGATGAGATTGGAGATACAGATCTATTTTTTTCAGTTCAAAACGATGGTAATCCCATAGGGATATTCGCTGAGATAAGTTGTTCGATGTAGATTCATTATTTGATTCATTTTCAATGACAATATTCTCGTTATCTACAAATATTTTATAAGCAACTCCATCTAGAATTGCAGTGAGCTTCGACTGAGTAGCCTTTGGAATTGCTATATTAAATTGGAATTCGTTCTTCTTAAGCTGTTTACCAGAAACAAGATCCCAGATCCATTGTTCTCCTGAACGATCAAAAGCAACTATCGCGGATTGATCATCAGAAAGCGAAAGAGATTTGATCCCAGAACGCGGTCCATTAAGGGTCATAATCTCTTCTCCAGTATTAAGATTCCAGAGACGGACGATCTGATCGTTTCCACCACTGATCAATATTTTTTTCTTGGCATCAAGCAGAAGACAATTTGTTCCGCCGGGATGCCCAGGCAAATACTCACTTTCATTAGATGAGCCGCATTCAAAGGCAAAAATCTGTTTATCTGAAATAACAAAAAGCTCATTGTTAGCGGAACTCCAATGGATGGAATTGATCTTACTAGGAAAGCTTGGAAGTTGATAGACCTCTTGAGCTGTTTTAATATCCCAAAATCGAACAGTTTTATCAGCAGAACCAGAAATAAGTCTAGCCTTTTCAGAATCTTTTCCAGCCCAAGTCAGATAGGAAACTGCTTGTTCATGTCCGATGAGTGTTTGCGAGCATTCTCCACTTTTAACTTGCCAAATTTTAATTGTTTTATCAGTACTTCCACTCGCTAATTTTGATCCATCAAGATTAAAATCGAGGGTAGTGACCACCCCTTGATGTCCCTTGAATCTTTGGATCACTTCCCAGGTATTCGTATCGATTATTGAAATCGTTCGATCCAGCGACCCCGATGCGAGATATTTTCCATCACGACTTAAACATAGGGAGCTTATACCGGCACGATGAAACTCTAGATTTTTCAAAAACTGTTTTTTTTGCCAATCCCAGATTTTGATCGTTCGGTCCAAACCTGCGGAAACTAAAAGATTTTTGTCGGGTATTTGGATTAAGCCTGTGATCGGTTCGGTATGTCCTTCAAGAGAAGCAATCAATTTCCCAGAGGCAAAATCCCAAATTCGAATCAATTTATCGACACCTCCTGCGGCAATGAATCCCTCGTTGTTTATTTTAGGATCATGAAGATGACAAACCGAATAAATAGGTGCTTTATGTCCAGTTAATTGTTTTATTGGCAAAGAGGAAAATCGATCATATATATTGATCTGAGAGTCCGAGCCAGCGGTTGCATAGAATCGATTGTTGCTAACCTCGAATTCAACCATACAGTTGATTCGATTCATATGGCCAACCCAAGAAAACCGATCAGTTTTGCTCCCCTTCGTCGTATCCCACACCTTTAAGCTATGATCAAGACTCACCGAGGCCAATTGCCGACCCTGATTTCCCCATTTAAGACCGGTGATCATTCCTTCATGGCCGTAAAGGATTAAGCGCTGTTGCCGTTGCATTAGATCGTATAAAGCAATTTTGCCATCTTGCCCCGCACACGCAAGGGAGAGGCCATCGGGAGAATATTCAATTGACATAGGGCGCGAAGGAGTATTTATAAAAGTATGTACGCTTTTTTTCGTGTTAATATCCCAAATAGTCATGGTGTTGTTCCAGCTCGCGGTAGCAATCTGTTGGCTATCGGCTCGCCAGGACAAAGTAAAAATTGGGAATTGACCATTAAACTCCATCTCTACTTTTCCAGAGATCGAATTATAAATAAGCAGTCGATGATCCTCTAGTCCAACAGCAATCCTACTGCCATCAGGAGAAAAAGCGATCGCATGCGCAATCAATTTTTCTTTAGCAGGATCGTTCACTAACTTAACTGTTTTACCCGAAGCAATATCCCAAATAGAAATCCCATCTTTTTTACTACAGGCAACCAATTTATGATCATCCGAACTCCAAGAGAGGGAATTTACTGGAAAAGACCAGTCTTTCCAGACAAACATCTGTTTCCCCAAGCGCCAATCCCAAATAGAAACTGAGGAGTCCTCATTAGCGGTAGCGAGTAATTGAGCGTTGGAATTAAAACACAGCGCGCGCACCTGGCTTGGAAGTTGAAATTTTTTGATAAGATTGTCATGGTTCGAGTCATATAGATACACCAATCCATTTTCTTCAGCAACAGCAATAATTGGGCTAGAGTGATGCCAATCGAGCGCTAAAATCGGTTTTTGCAAATGTGCAATCGTGCGCTGACCTAGATGATTCATTCGATTATCAAGCAAAAAGTACTCGGGGCCGCGCAGATTCCACGGGCAGCGTCTCAATAAAGCACGAGCATTATGGAGTTGACTCGCATTCCATTCGCTGGTTGAATTATGAAGCAGCATGGCGTAATTAGAATAGTTTGATTTTTCGTATAATTGGTCACTCCGGTTCTTCAGTTGAATTGCTTCTACTGTTTTAGTATCTGCAATTCCTTTCTGTTCACGAGCGATTTTCTCTTGTTCGAGAGCATGCTGTTCTTGGACCTTGGCAAGACTTTCTTGATACCTTGCCTCTTGCTCATTCTGTTCGGCGCGATTTTTTTCGTTTGTCGCCAATTCTTTCTCGCGCCAGGCCCAGAATGCTAAACTACTTGAAACAATAATCCCCACTAACAAGGTAAACAACAAAGAAAATCCCAAACCGGCAACTAGTGGATTTCGCCTCACCCAGCGATAGCTTCTTTCCAACGTTGTGATTGGTCGTGCTGCAATGGGGCGCCCTTCCAGATAGCATTCTAAATCTTTTTTCAATTCAAGTGCGGTGAGATAACGGCGATGTGGTTCTTTCTGGAGGCATTTCAAAGCAATGGTTTCTAGATCGATAGGTACTTCTTCATTTAATAGCCGTATAGGAACGACCTCTTTCTGTCGAACCTGGGTTAAAACTTCTGCTATTTTTTTCCCTTGGAAGGGAGGGCGACCAGTTAGACATTCATAGAGGACAGCTCCTAAGGAATAAATATCGGTCGCTGGTCCAATTTGATCTGATTTCCCTTCTGATTGTTCTGGAGACATGTAGCTTGGGGTACCAATGATGGAACCAGCTATGGTTTGCCCCACTTCATCCGTCATTTTAGCAATGCCAAAATCGGTAATCTTCGGTATCTGATCATCTGTTAATAAGATGTTTGCAGGCTTTAAATCGCGATGGATAATCCCCTTTTGATGCCCCGCGTGAACTCCTGCTGCTATCTGAACACACAATTTTGCAGCTAATTCTGGCTCGATCGATTTATTTTTAATTAAAAGATCTAAACTTCCCCCAGAACAATATTCCAAAGAAAAGAATGGTGAATTTTGAAATTCATCCACTTCATAAATTTGCACAATATTGGGGTGTTGAATTCTGGCTACCGCTTCGGCCTCGGTTCGAAATCTCCTGATTTGATTTTCCCCGGCATGGTTGCCGGCGATGATCATTTTTAATGCTACTAGGCGATTGGCATAAACTTGCTTGGCAAGGTAAACTACTCCCATACCTCCACGTCCGAGCGTTTTCACGAATTCGTATCCTGGAGGTATCGAAGCTGATATATCCGCATCGGAATTTCTAGAAACCTCTTTTTGTTCTCTCCCTATTCTTTGATCAACGATATGACTTGCAAGATCTTGCACTGCTGTTGCAGATCCAGAGAAATTTTCAGAGCTGAATGATTTTGTGCCTTTTTCGATTTGCTCTGATTTGGAATGAAATTGATCCGAATCCTCAAAAAATTGAGTTCCTGAATCTGTTATTATTTGAATTTGTTCTGAATTCATCGAGCTGCGTTGGGTAGGCTCCAGAGCTGGGTCTAAAGGGCTTCCCTCTTTGAATTCCTGTTTTATTCCTTGTTCAATAGACCCATTGAAAGAAAATTCTGAACCTTCTGATTGAATATAATCCATTGTTTGAATACTAGGACTCTCTTCGACTCGATCGAGATTTTTGCTTAATTCATTCGAGTTATTACTTTCTAAGCTATGTGAATCATCG
>JAKBAI010000317.1 GCA_021809185.1 Planctomycetota bacterium | reverse complement strand
CCGATCTAACCAATTATTTTTGTAAATCTGGTTCGGGTAATAGAGAGAACTTCAAATAGAGAGAACTTCGATGAGGATTGGACGATTAAAGGGCAATCGATGAGCAACCCATTTCGAGATCCACTGAGGCGTTGGGAACGAGCTGGGGTAGCGCTGTTTCTCATCGGACTGATCGCCTTTGGAATATTGATTGAAATTCGTTCAGCTTTTCTAACTCAGCGGCTCACCGATCTCGATGTCTATCTCCGAGCGGCATGGGCCGTCCAATCCGGGGACGATATCTATCAAATTACGAACAAACGTGGTTGTTGGCATTATTGCTATCCTGCCTTTACCGCCATTCTAGCAACCCCACTCGCAGATAGGCCCGAGGGTATTCCTTCCCTAGGAAAATGGTCGATCCCGTTTCCTATTTCGGTTGGACTATGGTACTTTCTGAGTATTATTTGTCTGTTTGCAGGGATTCACCAGATCGTTAAAGGGTTGCAGAGATCTGGCAGTATCGCTAATATGCAGAGTTGGTCTCGCTCCTGGTATTATCTGCACCTGTTGCCGATTTATATTTTGATACCAGCTATTGGCTTTTGTCTTTCGCGGGGACAGATTAATTTATTCGTTCTTCTCTTTCTTGGCTTATATTATGCTTCCTCTGTTTCCGGGAAAAAGTTTCTCAGTGGGATCTATCTCTCTATTGCTATATGTATGAAAGTGATACCCGCATTTCTGGTACTCCTTCTCTTTTGGCAACGCGATAAACGGGGAATTTTAGGTTTAGCATGTGGGCTTTTCCTGGGATTGATCGCGCTCCCTTCTCTGGTATGGGGACCAGAAAAAGCCTTGGCCGTCAATAAAAAATTTATCCAGGTAATGATTCTCCCTTCGTTGTTGGAGGATGCCGACCAAACTCGTGCCAAAGAATTAACCGATGTGAACGCTACCGACAATCAATCTTTTCAGGCACTCTTGCACAATTACTGGTACTGGGATGTTAAGAACCGGCCACCGCAATCCTCCTCGACTACCAAGATTCTACACCTGTTGCTTGGCGGTTTCTGTGCTATAACGATCCTCCTTGCTTATGGGAATCAAACCAGTTCTCAAAATCCGTTGCGATTTTTGCTCTGTTTCGGATCGCTGCTGGTTATCATGATTCTGATTAGCCCCGTTTCGCACCAGCATTATTTTTCTTGGAATGTACCGCTGGTGCTCGGATTGATAAGCTATTCTTGGCAACAGAAACGAGAACTGTTATTACAAAAACGATACTTGATTAGTTTTACTTCGATGCTACTCTGTTCTACCTTTCCTCTGTTACCTGCCTGGGAATCGTATCGAGATTTTGGATTCCCATCTCTCGTTTCGCTATGGATGTGTTACCAGGCAGTGTGGATTTTAAGAAAGAGCAAAGATCAGGTAATTGTCAAATCAGCGAATGATACCAAGCCCGATCGAGGAACGGTGTCTCCTCCAGGGCCATTACTCCACTCCGCTGCCTGATCGATTTTTAGCCGCCGATATTATGCATGGTTCTTTGCGGTTTAACAAACCGCGCAGAATTGATTTCATGCCCTTCCCATTTACTCTGAACCGATTGATATAACGCAGAAATAATCTGCTCTGATTGCAATTTTGGCCGCAAATAAGGCATTAAATCTAGTTCGTCCAAGGCGAATAAACAATTCCGCAATTTCCCATCTGCCGTTAATCTTATCCGATTGCATTTACTGCAAAACGGATGGGAAATGGAAGCGATAATACCAAGGCGACCAGCCCCATCCGCATAGGTATATTCAAAAGCCGGGGCATCAGGGTTCGCGTCCGAACTTGGAATGATCGCGCCGAATTCGCTTGCCATCAGGTCCAGTATCTGATCTGCAAATAGAACTTTTTCTCGTTCCCATGTTTCGGACCCGATCGGCATATATTCGATAAATCGAAGTTCAAATCGATGGATTAGAGCATATTTGGCCAGCGGCAGAATATCCTTTTCCGTAAAGCCGCGAATACTCAATGCGTTCAGTTTAACGCGAAATCCTAGTTCAGCAGCTTTGGCTAGCCCATCCAGAATCAGAGAAAGCCCATCGCGCCGAGTCAATTGCCGAAACCGCTGCTGATCTAGAGTATCTAGGCTAACATTCAAATGGCGTAACCCTGCTTGGTGCAAAGCTTTTATTTGCCCGCGTAATAGTAAGCCATTGGTAGTCAAACCGAGTGAATCGATACCAGCGATCGAGAGAAGTTTTGTAATCAGTATATCGAGGTTCGCCCGCAATAGCGGTTCCCCTCCTGTTAGTCGGATTTTGGTGATGCCCAAACCGGTTGCGATTTTAACAAAAGAGTATATTTCTTCAAAAGAAAGAAGTTCTTCCCCATTTTGGAATGAGACCTCTTCGGGCATACAGTAAATACAGCGAAGGTTGCAGCGATCGGTTACCGAGACGCGCAAATTATTATGCAACCGACCAAAGCGATCGACCAGGCGATTTAATCCCGTGGTAGCATTTGGTCGCTGATCCTGCCCCCGCTCGGATCCTACCCAATTGTTTTGGGACAAATCAATCACCGATTCCGAGCTGATACCAACACTTGCGGGATCGATTGGCGGAATCGTTGGCGTCAATGGTAATGGGATGCGCTCAGATGGTATATTTGACATAAATAGTTCGATGGTTATGGAACAGCATGGCCTTCGCTAGCAAGGAAATCCGATAAATTCACCGGAGTGGGAAGTGCTTGCTGGCACGGAGAGATTGTCAAATCGGTGAATTTGCTACGGCTATTCGGCTCCAAAAGCCCCTAATTTTTCCTGGCTCTCGTTATTTGTATTATCTGGTTGATCGATCCATTGTTTCTGGCCATCTTTTCCCGTTTCTTTTTTCCAGATCGGCACCGTCCGTTTGATTTCATCAATGGCAAATCGGCATGCGGCAAATGCCTCGTCCCGGTGCGGAGAACTAACTGCAATCGCTACACTAATTTCACCAATCGCTAGTTCCCCCAACCGGTGAATCAGTACTACATCTCCTATCACCCATTTCTTGCGAATTTCTTGCTCGATACGTAACATCTCTTTTTCCGCAAGCGGTATATACGCATGATATTCCAGCGATTGAGTATAATGCTCCCCAGTAAAATCTCGTACAGTACCGAGAAAAGTGATTACCGCGCCGCAGCTCGGGGTGCGCACCCGGGACGTTAATTCTTCTGCATGAATTGGATTATAGGTTAATTCAATCATCGTTCTCAAATTCGTTTGATTTTCAAATCTCACTAGGGTTACCCAGTGTTACGCTAGTGTTCTATTAGAGTAACACAACACCAGTGCTCAAAATTATTTCCTGTTCGTTTTCTTAGCTCAAACTATCGCTATTTTTCCGAGGAAAATCGAATACCTTTCTGATTTTCATTTAAGGGAACCATAAACACATTTTCTTTTCCCTTTATTATATGGATTTTAGGAGAGAGTATTTAAAAAGGCAGATGGGGAATCTGTCGATTTCTGAAAATGAAGACAAAATCGATTGAAATCCACTAATATTCGTTGTTTGCTGCAATGGATAAGTCGACATAAGTTAAGGCAATTACCATAAAATGGTCAATATTCTTGAAAAGAGATCTCGTCGTACTCATCTTCAATTGAACGGGGTTTTTGGGAATTGATGGGTAAACTGTCGAGTCTCAGTAGGACAAGAATTCTTGTCCTACTGAGACTCGAATAAACGGAACGTAAGCAATCGCTTACCGTTGAATTCCGCTAGAAGCAGATCTAATCAACCTATTGATGAGGAAGTCTCATAATGCCGAGAAGAAAACTGCTTTTGCATATTTTGAAGTTTTATACGTTATCCCCTTCGGTAGAGGATGTTTTTTTAATGGCTTGATCGGCGGTTTTCTTCTCCCAGCTTCGCCAGCGCCAGTTATTGATTTCCGGCATATCTTCCCCATGTTCTGCAATATATAATCGATGTTCGATGAGTTGATCCCGAATGATCTGTTTGGCATAAGCTGCGCGAGATCCCAAATTTGGCACACGATCGATGACATCGGCAATAAGATGAAATCGATCGATTTGATTGAGAACAACCATATCAAAAGGGGTGGTGGTAGTCCCTTCCTCTTTGTAGCCACGGACATGGAAACGCGGGTGATTGGTGCGGCGATAAGTTAAACGATGGATCAACCATGGATAACCATGAAAGGCAAAAATAACTGGTTTATTGGTAGTAAAGAGGACATCGAAATCTTTATCGGCCAGCCCATGCGGGTGCTCGGAACTTGGTTGCAGAGTCATCAAATCGACTACATTAATCACTCGGATTTTTAGATCAGGAATATACTGGTTCATGAGATCGACCGCTGCTAACGTTTCCAGGGTGGGAATATCTCCGCAGCAGACCATGACAACATCTGGTTCGGTATTGCGATCGTTACTGGCCCAGTCCCAGATACCGATCCCAGCGGAGCAATGCTTAATGGCTTGATCCATCGTCAACCATTGATAGCCAGGTTGTTTCCCTGCTACAATGACATTGACACGATTTCGGCTTTTCAGACAGTGCTCCGTAACATAGAGCAGACAGTTGGCGTCCGGAGGTAGATAGACTCGGATAATCTCGGCTTTTTTATTAACGACATGATCGATAAACCCGGGATCTTGA
>JAKBAI010000069.1 GCA_021809185.1 Planctomycetota bacterium | reverse complement strand
GACAAACCGCTTGGTAATCCGCAGGAATTTCTGCTCGTAGCGATTGCGGTGGTGGAGGAGGCAGATGTTCATGAGCATGGAGGACGACTTTAGCGGTCCCTCTGAAGGGCAAAACTCCCGTGAGCATTTCGTAGAAAATTACTCCAAGAGAATACTGATCACTGGCAAAGCTCTGTTTCGAGTTAATTTGTTCCGGGGCTATATAAGCAACGGTCCCAGCGAACCCCCCTATCTGAGTCGCTCTAGTTGCTGATTCATAATAGGCTAGACCAAAGTCTGCAATAAGAGGTTTGATTTCAGATGAAGTTGACGAACCTTGGTTTGAGTCGTGTTCTTTGTTATCGAGTAAGATATTAGTGGGTTTGTCATCCAGCAAAATGTTCGCTGGTTTAATGTCGCGGTGGATTACTTTTTTAGAATGGGCATAAGCAAGTCCTTCGGCAATCTCGCGAACGATATGAGCAACGGTTGCGAAGGGAAGTAATTGGCAACGAGTCTCGGAGTCGGTGTCAATCTGGAGGAATTTTTTAAGGCTACCCCCCTTAAAATAGCCCATAACAATAAAAGCTTGCCCCTGTTCGATACCGCTTTCATAAACCGGGACAAGATTGGGATGACGTAAATCAGCAGCAACCTGAGCTTCGCGTTCGAAGCGGCGAGCTTCGAGAGAATCTTCGCTAGAGAATTTTTGCAGAAGTTTGATAGCAACATCGCGTTTAAGGCGAGGATCGAAAGCTTTATAGACGGCTCCGAAGGAGCCGCGACCGATCTCCTCTTTGAGAATAAATCGACTAATCTGGCTTAGAGAATCAGATTGGATGGGGAGCTTCTCTTTAATAAGAGGACTAGAAGCAGCTCCTTGATGACCATGTGCATTCCGATCAAAATTTTGGGTCTGAGTCCCGTCAGGGCTTACGGAAACATCGACTTCCTCTAGGATTTGATTTGGAGTAGTCTCGATCGATTTTTGGCACTTGGGGCAAGTATCAGCAAGCGATTCGCTATCGAGTATGGATCGACAATCGGCATGAGGACAACGGCACAGCCGATTACAGAAAAGGCAAAACGTTTCGATGGGCTGATCAGAGACTTTTTTACAATTGGGATAAATACATCGATAGAGCGGATCCATGTAAGATTCCTAGTCGAGTCAACGTCAAAAACGATTTATCCGTATTTGCAAATTAATAATTACACTATTTTTACAAAAGTTTTTTGAGAGTTTCAACTAGATATTACAAGATTTTGATTAAATCGATAAAAGAGTTTTATTGCTAATCTTATGAAGAAATTAAATTAAGATGAATATATTGAATCAATTTTGGATAACAGATGAGGTGACAATCATTCAAATGATATTTTGTCGAAAGACAAGAATAATAGTAACCATGCAACGTTAAAAAAGACAATTTCAGGTATATCGAATCGCTTAGAACTTGACGACGATCGTTGATCGGTGGGTAGGCTTCTTGCTAATAAAATCAGTGAGCTGATCTATCTAGGTCGCCCTAGATTCTGGATAGATGAGTTTACCAGCGGTTGACTGCCGTTGTTGAAGGGTAAATATATTAGGAGATCGTTTGACCATCGCACTAGGTGCAAGTTTCAAACCCATTTGGCCTTCACAAGTGGCTATTGAAAAGGCAACTGTCACAGCAAAGGAAACTGCTCCGCGAAGTTAACCGCGGCGCAGCCAAAGTCAATAACCTTTAAGCAGCTACTAGCCAATCAGCAGTGCTCTTGCCCTTGCCACTTTTCGATTCGTCATCGGTGATGGTTTAGTCGATTGTCCCTAACCAATTTCGTTGCAATCTATCGATAGCATCTTTTTGCAATAAAAGTTGTCATCAATAGATCGACCAAAGCTTACTTTTGATCGAGAGTAATGCCCCCGTCCCAATCTTCTGGGGGAACCTGTTGTTTACGAATAAACTCCAAAATTTTAATAGCCCCTTTTTCGAGATCAGGCTCTTTGAGGAATTCTTCAAGTCTGGGTACGGTTTTCGACCATTTTTTATTCAAGAAGTCCTCAACGACCCCTTCCCATTGAGACCGGAGAGCTTCGGAGATATTTTGACCAGGAGTACCTGCGGGAGGGAGAAGTTCATGGATGCGCATCAGCTTAGTCATCCCTGCGGGGCGGTATTTGCCCATAAAACGTATCCGTGGAGAAAATTGTTCCCCACTCTTGTTTCGCAGATGATCGGCAATCGGTTCGTCGACGATGATTCGAACACCAAACGCTTTCGTCATCCCCTCCAAACGAGCCGCAAGATTGACTACCGGCCCGAAAACATCGATTTTGATATGATGCGATGTTCCTAGAGCACCCGCAACGGCCAACCCATGCGCGATACCGATCCCACAACGCATAGCGCTGGCATCGCCATCACTGGGCCAAATGCCATTCTGTAATTCAAAATTGCTGGCAATCTGTAAAGCCGCTTTCACCGCTCGGTCGATCTGATTTTCTTGGGCGATCGGCCAACCCCAAAAACCCATGGCCGCATCCCCTTGTAAATCGCCAATCACCCCCTCTTCAGCAGAAATCGCGGTCGTCATCAAATTCAACGCGGTCCGCACCCGCTGTTGAAGTAAATGAAGCTGTTGTTGTTCATCTTCTGCCATGATGCAAGAGGACCGTAAATCACAAAACAACACTGTTACCGGAATCGTTTTCGGTGCGACAATGTTATTGATTCTATCCCGTTTCAGGGCGATCAATAAACGAGGTGGAACAAACCGTTCCAGTTCTCGTACACGAGTCGAAAGGAAATTAATGGTACGAAAAATATTGAGTACACGGGCACACTGCTCGATCACCTTCTGATAATCGTGTAATTCCGTACAATTATACGTTTCCATAGTGGAGGAGAGCTGCGGCGGCATCTTGCCTTCGACATACAGCCCCCATCCATCGATAAATTCCGAAATCAAAGGGGAAACAATCGTCCAATCGACTTCCCGATCCGGCAACGTCGCCTGTGAGCTGTTATCCGGATTCCATAAATGCAATCGGCATTCTGCCCGTTTGCGGATAGCGAGATGCGCTAGGCGATTGCTAACGCGAAAACCGGTCTCCCGATTTTTGGCTCTTTGTTTGGCACGCTGGAGACGACAACGCGGATTTTGCTCCGAACTCTCGGAAAGTACTTCCACAATAGCGGCATTTTCCACCAGTGGTAGCTCTTCCAGAATCAAATCTAAAAGTTTATTTTCAAATTCTTGGTCGTCCACCCCACGACGAGGGAGATCGACCAATCGGCTCAAGGCTTTCAAATAATCGTCCGCTTTGTTGAACTTAGAACCTTGGACATGCTCCAAACTAGAAACTACCTGAGAACCCTGGATCCAAGGATCATCGGGGTGCAAGACGAAGCGATGTCTACCCACATGAAAAAATTCCCCAGGAGCAATCGCCGCTTCATCCACCGAGGCATTTTTGTAACGAATGGGATTCGCTGTCCCGCGCGGTTTGGTTCGACGTGATATTTGCAACTTCCGCTCAGCGGATACCCAGGTAACATATAAATGACAACCAGAAATATAGGCATCTTCCGGGTTTGGAATCACCCAATCGGCCCTATTCCAATCTTCTATATTTTTATCGATATGGTCACGGGGAATGCGACCGATACTAATTACCTGATCTGGTGGGAGCGATCGGCGCCATGACAGAGACTTCGACTTGTCATCCGCTTCAAATGTCACTTCCAGGATGGGCATAAATCTACCCTCTCCAATGAATTCTTGGCAAAAAAAATATAAAGTATTCGAACAACTCAGATTCCACAGGGATTTTATAATGATACCCCTGAGATACCATCTACCGATCGGTTTTTATTTGATCCATATGCCAACTTACAGATCAAATTAACTTTTCACTTATTTGTAGTTTAGCAAAAAGAAAAAGAATATCTATCTTTTGACTAATAATTCATCGTTCTTTTTGATCCTCTTTTCGGATATTAACTCTCCTAGCGACCAATCAGCAGATTTATCAGTAATCCTAGGATATAAACAAACCGTTTTTCAAGGATAATCGTTTAATTCTAACCCATTATTAAGAGGTTAATTGAACGATTCGTTCGTACTTGAAAAAAGAAATCGAAAAGAAACTAATGGTCCTATTAACTCCAAATCCATCTATATTCTAAATAAAAATCGAAGATTGATAGCCAAGTGCAATCCAAAAAATCATCCATCTTAATTCATTCTAACCAAAACTCGAATAATTACAGATTTCGACTAGTTTTCGGTTCCCAGAAAGTAAACAGCGCAATTTCTTGAAAGAATGGTATCAAAAGGAGAACTTTATTTTCTTATGGAAGATTCATCCCGAATCCACGGTCAAGGATTGGACGTATGCAGCCCATTAAATGGATGGAAACCATCTTCCAATTTGGAATGATGGCTCATTCTCCAAAAGAGAGCCAACCATCGATCTAAAAATGATCATCACCATGAATAAGCGAATAAACTGATCCGAATCGGCTCTATTTCGCTGGTTCTAGATTGTTCCGGCGAACGGAATTGCGCACCGGCTGAAAAAGAGGTAAATCGGGAGTACGAGGACCGGTTGTCACGTAAGGCCCGTACATAGGTTGTCGCGGAGAATTATGATAGTAGTGCAGGAATAATCTGCCCGGAAATAAGCCAACTCCACGATAATCCCAGCCAAAAACACCATCCCCTAAGGCTCGACTTGGCCCATCTCCGTGGATTAATTTTCCTCCACCTACATAACCCAAAGCATATCGTCGTGTCACCCCTGGAGAAGCAATCTTGGATATTTCTTTTGGATAACCGGCTCTTTCCATCGTATGATCACTTTTACTTTGGACAAAAATTCGATCAAAAAATTTGGGATAGGGTGGCTCCGAACGTCCCTGGATTGGGGCCATTAAAAGAAAGGTAAACATTGCTGCAAAGGCAACAAACCGGGATTTAAAAAGAAACATTCTCAATCTCTCTGACGATTTTCTTTTTTTCATCGGTTTATGGAAGGATTCATCTGAAGAAGATTCTAAAGAATTTGATCATTTGGAACTTAGTATTAAAAGGAATACCCTCTTTTTGGCTTTACGAACTAAAGATTTTTCATTTGGAAACAAAAAAACGGCCTCCTCCTATTAAGTAGATCTCCCCCAGATAACCAATCTACTAAGCGATCAGTCCTCTTGGAAAGATAACTTCGCCAACCGTTTATATCAATCTCGGAGAGCTTCCCTTGCGTCAACGCCTCCGCTTTGTAAGATAAATCAGATGAAAACGATTGTATTATTTGATATTGATGGAACACTAATCCGGAGTGGCAGTGCAGGAAAAGCGGCTTTAGAATCGAGTTTTCTGGACTTATTTGGGATTAGTTATGTTCAACGGGAAGTAAGCTATAGCGGTCGAACAGATCTGGCGATTGCCAGAGAATTGTTGGAGAATCATGGCATTCCGGGCACGGAAAGCAATATTCAACGCCTGCATGAAAGTTATCTGGAAAGACTACCGGAATCGCTGATCGCTACCAAAGGAATCGTACTTCCAGGTATCGAAAAAACTCTATCTACTCTAAGTCAAGATCATCAAGTTATTCTAGGGCTTCTAACGGGGAATATCGTTGAAGGAGCCAAAAGAAAACTTGGGCATTTCGGTTTGTGGAATTATTTTCATTTTGGCGCGTTTGCGGATGGTTTGTATGATCGAGACGATATTGCCCGCCGTGCTCTGAAAGAGACCGAAAATCTACTCAAAAAAGAGGTCGATCCGCAATCGATCTGGGTGGTCGGAGATACCCCTCTTGATATTCGCTGTGCCAAAGCGATTGGTGCCCGCTCCGTTGCCCTAGCAACGGGCTGGCATTCGCAAGAGGAATTAGCGGGCCACCATCCCGATTTATTATACCCCGATCTTAGCGAAAACGATCACTTTCTGGAATCGATCACAAATAGTCGAAAAGAAAATAATCGCTCTGATTGACGGTAAGAATCTGCTGGAACATAAAGAGTTGGGACATAAAGAGCTGGGATATGCTAGACAATAACCTTTATAGACAATCACATACCCTCCTCTGTCCTTTTGTCAGCACGGAAAGGTATTGTCTTTAAGCTTATTGTCTTTAAGCTTATAGTCTTTACTCGACTAGAAAAGTCGACCAACAGACTATGCAAATCGTTATTACAATCTCAAAATCCTGGCATGATTTGGGTTATTTCTTAGTCTCTGTATCCGTAGCATGAAGATCCTCTTTGCGTAACTCCTTTAACCAGTTCTGGAGCTGAACAGCTAAGGGTCTGCCTGGAAAATCGATGCCATGATAACCAAAAAGATCGTCCCCCTCGACCCAGTTTTTGAGACTTTCTTTAAGAGCGTTCTCGGCGGAATCCGTATCACCAGACTCTAGATAGATGATAGTGCGCAGAACGTTTAAATCGGCAGCTTGGGCCAGTTGCTGGACGAGCTGATTCGTCAACACATTTCCGTTTCGATCGTTCGAAGCTCGATAGAAATAATCAAATAAGGTCCATTTGGGTAGCCCCTCCAACCCAATTACGGAAGCGACATTAACAGAAATCAGCCCTTCGGCGTTGATCGAACTATTAGAGGAATCAGGAGAAATCGAACCAGTTCGTAGTGCTTTTTCCATCTCGGTGATTTGGGTGAAAGCCTCCTGATAATTCCCTTCCCCAAGAGCCATTTGCAGCTTGTAAAAAGAAAATGTCAAAGAATCAAAATACGTTTTTTTATCTTCATCGATCATTTCACGTTCTTTGACTTCGTAAAATCGCCCCATTTCAAAAAACAGATTCAATTCTTCGCGTGCTCCATCCTTGCCCATCGCGGCAATATCGGATTGTAAGAGCATATCGAGCGCCATTTGCGATAACCCGCGTTCACGATAGATACGAGTCTTATCAGAAAATTTGACATTTGGCAGCTTTTGTTCCAGATCCTCTCGAATTTTGTCAATCTCTTGCTGGTGCATTTTGAGGTAATTCCCCATAACTTCAAGCTCTTTTCGATTGCGATCGATCTCGATTAAATTTGTTCCCAATCTCCGTTCTCTTATAGCGATCATTCGCCCCAGATGATAACTAGCATTATCCAAAAACCGTTTTTCACTAAACAGTTGATACAATTTGTCATGAGCATGGTAATTGTCTGGATCCAATCTCAAAGCCAATTGATAGCAACTAATCGCTTGTCCATGACGAACAACGGAGAGATTGGGGAATCGTTTGTAAATATCCCGCTCGCTGGTATTTTTCATGAGACTATGATAGGCATCGCCCAAAATGAGATACGTGATCGGATCATCGGGGTTCTCTGCCAGTGCTCGACGAGCTTTTCGAATAGCGAGATAAAGATCGGTTGGAGAGCGATCGTCCTGTCTAGCCACGATCGTCCCTTTGATCCGTAAAAGATAGTTGATCAAGAAAATTAAAAAATCTTCTTTTAATTCGTTTTTCTCGATCAGTGTTAAATAAATACGTTGGAAGGAAAACCCCGTTAAAAAGGCGCTCGTAAGCGGATCAACCCCCGCCGCTGATTGCCCAATTATCTGAGCAATTTGAGCAGGTTCTAAGATGAATCCGCCGAGATTTTGGGGTTTTCTCGATTTCTCAAAAGGGAAATGGTAAAGCCAAAAACGGGCTTCATCCGCATCGAAACTTGGAGGCAATGAAATTCGATCGATGGCATCGAGGAAAAACCAAGGTTTCGCCAAACGCGACTGCCCTTCCCTAGGGGGTAAATCTTCCGCGGTTGGGTGGAGAAACGCCGTTCGATTCAATGAATTCTTCTCGGAAGGTAAATCGATCCCTGATGGGGTTTTTGGTTGGGCATCATACCAACGCCACAACGATGATTTCCCTGCTAACCCTAGTAATTGCCACTCATCGGGGTGGTTGAGGAGATTTCTCATGGTGTAAATCAATTGATCGGTTTCAATCGAATAGAACACCATCTGATGGATATGATATTTACGAAGCAATTCGAGAAACTTAGGATAAGCACTCGGATCGGGTTGGGAGATAAATCGACGCAATGCGGAAAAATCACTCGCGACCTTGCGAAACGGAGTCAAACGAGCATCCAAGAATATTTTGCTATCCGGATCCAACCAGCCCAGATAATTCCCTAGGACAGGGGATAAAGTCAGGATTTGCGTTTCTGTACTAGATTCGCTAGCTAAGACGAGATGATTCTCTTGGCGCTGTTGCTTTAACAATCTCGCTAGTTTTTGCATACCGGGATCAACATCAAGGGACCAGCTTCGTGGCCCATAGCGATCCCCATAGAGCCAACCGGTCCAACTTAGAAGCATTAGCCCGAAAGAGAGGATAAAATGAGTCGTTCCATAAAACAACGGTTGACGGAAAATCTTTCGCTTTTTCGAAGGGGGTAGCTCGGTTGTCTCTGCGGATACCATCTTCTGAGTGCCTTTAGGGCTTGTATTTACTTTACTGCTCGCGATCTGTTTCCTTTCGGCTTTGCGTAACAAATAAAGGGATAAATTCCACATCGAGACCAAACTGAGACCAACCGCGAAAAGCGGGAGAAATCGGACGCGAAATAAGCCCAGCGCTAGAAATAACAGTGCAATCCCTAATCGGGTACCGATATCCTTTGGACCCGCAACGAGAAAACTCCCCAAACACCCCATCATAAGCAACCAAAAAGCAATCGTTGGTAAAGAAATGAAATGATCCCTCTGCCAAAAACTCAAGTCGTAACCACGTTGAAAAAAAGCTTGCATAAAAGATTCTTTTTGGAAGACCTCAGAAAAGGTCTGTCGTTGAAATTCAACAGGCAATTGAAATATCTGAATATGAAAAGGATTCAATAAACAGATAAAGACCATCCCCAGACCGATCTGCCAAAATGGGAATGATCTTGAATCAGCTCGTGGGGTACTCGTTTGAGGAGCATTCTTTTTGGAATCGTTCGAAGAAGTTGAAGCAATCGGAGCAGGGAGAACTTGGAACACGGCTCGAATCCCAATCAGTAGAAATCCCAACCAATACATGGCATCGATTTGAACCCAGAGCCATTGCAAGAGAACTAGTCGAATAGCCATTTTTCGATCTAACGTTTTTGCGTCCGTTTGATTGTATAAAATTCGAATTAATTCAACGGAGAAAAGACACGAAATGAATATAGGGCTAATTTGATTATGGTATCCAAAAACGATCATCCCAAACGATATGATGAGTAAATAAAAGGTAAGAGCAAAATTCTTTAGAGTGCCTAGATTTCTGAACGTTGCGATACGAAGCCAAAGAATGATAAAAAGACCGGTTTGGAATATACTCAATACCGAAGGATTCGAAAATTTCACCATTTGATAGGAAAACCAATCCCATAACCAGCTATGATTGACCCATGGCTCACTGGCCGTGAAACTCAACCGATCTTGAGTTGAAGGAAATCCCTGTTCCGCAATCACTCGTCCGTTGGCAAGATGTTGCCAGATTTCACTATTCGAAGATAGCGACCCTCCAATAAAAATAACAGAAATAAACAAACAAACGATCCAAACAGGCAGGGATGTTTCCTGATTATTTTTAGGCAAAATTAGACCATCCGATTCATTTTTTATCATGGTTTCAAATTTCTTAAAACATTGTCAATTCTTTAAGTAAAAGAATGATTTCAAAAATATTCTCTTTATGTAAAATCACTTCTAGTAAACTTATAGGTTCTTTTAGTAAACGTCAAAACAAGCTAAAAAATAATCAGGTGAGATACTCATGATCGTATAAACATTTTGAAATTGCGTACCCGTTCAAAGGGGAACAATCGAAAATAGTTGAGTCTCCCTCACTGCATACCGCTAATTTGTAGATTAAATTAATCTCGATTCAAGAGTTTAAGAAATCAGGTTCTCTTGGGCATCAAGTAACGGACCTACTCATCTGATTCTATAAAAGACAGAGTTACCTACTTACTGGCTGATTACAAATTGAATTTATTGCCCGAGAACTACTTTCGATTTTTTATCGAATCGATTACTGTTCCATTAGATTTCAATCATTCTCAGAACGCCATCCACATTCATAGGTCTTGAGCAACTCTTACCGTTAAGTATTTGAGCAACGATCGTGAGAATTGTCCGTCTTGTCAAGTAAGCATACAAGTTAAATTGAAACCCTTAGGCCTTCTCGCCCCTTGCTTCGTGATTGGGTATAGATATTGAATTGCCTGTTAACAAAGACCATCGATTTTACCTCGTGACCGTCACCTAAGAATTTTGCATTTAAATTCGCGTTCATTCGTGTGATTCGTGGTTAGAAACTCTAGATGGATACAGAAGTTCATTATGAGTATTATAGAGAGACTTTGTCTAAGTTAGAGATACTGATTCAACGTTCCGGGAGGTAAATCGATTGTTTATACTCTTTATAACTCGAATTTAGAATCCGTAAGCTTATATTCTCGGTTGTCTTGCCCTTAAGGTTTGGCATCTGTCTCGAAAGAGAAATAGATTTATTATTGGTTGCTTTCGAGAATAATAGAGGGAATGATTTTGCCAAATGATGATCGTGGATTTATCAGCAACGAGTATAATATCGGATGATTCAAGAGTAAGAATAATAACTTATAAGTCCATCGATCGGTTTTAGTTCTTGGAACAGATGATTGCTAGCAAAATCCCAATGATTCGTTTTCTGACTCGTGAACAGCTACGAATAATCAGATTCAGATCATCGCCAATCCTATCCAACAATAAAGATGATTTTGGGAGAGATTTAAGACCTCTGTTGTTAAAATAATCGGTTGGGAATCTTTTGGGAATCTTTTGGAGAACCAAGAGATAGGAACGCATGGAAAACTTGGAGCGTTGCTTAAATCCTAACCAATACATGGCATCAATTGGAACCCAAAGCTGGAATCCAAAGCCACTCAAATGATTCAAAATGAATGAAAAGTTCCTAATCACATTTAGGCAAAATTAAACGATCCGATTGATTCTTTATCATGGTTTTGCTTGTCTTAAAATATCCTCAGCAATTTAAGTAAAAGAATGATTTGGAAGATATTCTCTTTATACAAATGCCCTACTAGTAAACGTCAACCTTCTTAAAGCAACCGTCAAAACAAGTAACAAAATAAGCTTGTGAAAGACTTATAATAGTATAAACATATTGAAATAGCATTTGAATCTTTTACCTCGAATATTGAAAATTTGATTAGTATTTAGAGAGCTATTAATTGATCGAATCGATGGCTAAAAAGACAGTTAGTTTGCCAACGAAAAATTTTGATTTTACAAAAACTCAAAACACGATAAAGAATGCTACTGATCTCAAAACGACCACCAATCGAATAAAATGCTATCTTTCAGAGCATTGAGTGCGCGACAAATTATCAATTATGGTTTTGTTAAATTTTTTTAAGAGAAAAAATTGATTTTTTTCAATTTTCTTTGTGCTATATTTCTTGACTATCAAAATGTCGTCCTTTAAAATTGAGATAGCCCATGTCACAAAGATTTTTCAGGAGATATTAAATGAAGTTTAGAAACTTCAAAAGCCGCTCATTAGCATTTACATTAATTGAATTATTGGTTGTTATTGCTATCATTGCCATTTTGATTGGATTACTGTTACCCGCAGTTCAAAAGGTTCGAGAAGCAGCAGCAAGAACACAAAGTCAAAATAACCTCAAGCAATTGGGTTTGTCATTGTGGAACTCCAATGACGCTATTTCGATGGTCCCTCCCGGGGCAGGTTGTTATCCCGGATATTGTGGTGCAACTTCAAATGTTGCCAATTACGGAACCATCCACTTTTTTTTACTGCCCTACATGGAACAACAAAATATTTATAACATGACCACTAATCTTGGATTGTCGTCATCAAACTTGTTAACTTCAACCACTACAGGGGGACAAAACACCTCAGTTAAAACATTTATTGCCCCTGCGGATCCAAATGCCAATACCAAATACGATCCTAATTCGTTCTTGTCTACCACTTCTTATCTAGCCAATGGTTCGGTCTTTGGTCCAACCAGTTATGCTCCCGGCGTACCAGCTCAAGGAACCAGTCCAGGGGCATTACAAACCATTTTAACGGACGGTACTTCGAACACGATTACTTGGTTAGAGCATATGATTCTCTGCAAGAACTATTATACCGATGCGTTTAATAACACGTTCCCGATAACTTATAGCAATTCTCCAATCTACCCGATCGGTCTTGGCTATATGTATTCCACAACAAATACCATTAATAACGCATACTACGTCCCTGCCCCTCAACCCAAAACGGTTCCAAACGCATGCATCAACACTTCTGCTCAGGCTTTAACATCTGGTGGAATTATTGTGGGTCTAGGTGATGGTAGCGTTCGAAACGTTGCCAACGGAATTTCAACTTATAGTTGGACTCTGGCCTTATTACCCAACGATGGGTTGGTTCTCGGATCTGATTGGTAATTCTCTTGATTTATAAAAAAATCTTCTTGAAGGAAGTTTCAGTAGATCTTCCTTCAAGTTTTTTTGATAAATCAATAATCACTAGCTTTCCATCGAATCTATTAATTATTCAGCTTAGGTTATTCAGCTTGGGATTCATTCCAAAATCGAAACGATAAACCATCTAAAGTTAAAGTTTCAGACGACTTTTCTTCTCCTGGATTTCCTTCTTCGATCCCAAGTTGAATATATGCCCAAACAGAAGATGGTTCCCCCTCAGAATCGTAACCGTTCCGATCGGTTTCTGCTTCGATCACCCAATACCAACTTCGATGTTCTCTACCGATTTCATTGGCTTCTTCTTTCCATCCATCTAAAACCCTAGCTATTATTTGAACGATTTTCTGCCAAGAGGCTTGGTCCTTCAATTGAATTCGCCACTCATCGGGTTCCTCTTCCACTTTACAAGCGGGTAGATTGCGGCAAACATCAAACAGACGATGTTCAAGAGCAGTAGCCCTCCAGGGACTCCAGAGATAGATCGTTATATCCTGAGCAATGAACTTGATCGAATAAAGACTAATTTGCATTGGTTCCCCCAAAAGCAGAATGAGATCGCGCACCCTATTGAAAATCTCGATTTTGCTACAAATCCATAGGGTTCATTGTAGGGAAATAGTTCGCTTGTTCCAAAAGATAGTATAAGGTAAGATTAGAATTGCTAGAATAATTATCAAGAAAGGGATGAATAGGGTCGAATGAGAAGTAACCGAGTATGGATGCAGCTTGCGATAATGATGTTTGGGCAATATTTTATCATGGGTGCTTGGGCAGTTACCTTGGCTACCTATCTGTTACACACCCCGTTAAAAGGGGGATTAAACTTTGAGGCCAATCAGGTATCCAATATCTATGCAGCAGTAGCTTTTGCGGGGATGGTCTCCCCCTTATTGATTGGTGTATTAGCTGATCGGCTCTTTGCAGCCCAGAAATTAATGTTCTCGATCCATTTTATCGGTGGCTTTCTTCTGCTTGCTGCTGCTTTGTGGTGTGAAGAAAAAGGGATTGCCATTCAATTTCGTTATGGCGAACTTGCAGAATCAGAAACCGTTCTCGGTAGCCCTTTAACGGAAATCAAAGAAAAGGAAGTTTCTCTAGAAGAAAAACAGATTATTCGCGAAGTAGAAAATCAATTAAATGAAGATCCTGATCTGAAGCATCATGTTGGCAGAACCTATAGAACCCTTTTTTTAATCATGATCGGTTATGCTCTTTGCAATGTTTTGACTAACACCTTAGCGAATGTTGTGGCTTTACGTAATCTTCGCAATCCGAAATTACAGTTTGGCAGTGTGCGATTATTTGGAACAATCGGCTGGATAGCCGCAGGGATAATGATCGAAGTCCTATTTCAAGCTATTTCCCCACAGCCGTTGTATTTGGCAGCGGTGACCTCCTTTTTAATGGCGATTAGCTGTTTACTATTGCCAAACACCCCACCCATGAACCAACAGAAAAGTTGGATGGCAATTATGGGCTTTTCGGCACTCCGATTATTGAAAACCCGCTCGCTTATGATCCTTGTTTTATCCACTATTCTAATTTCCATCAGCCAACAATTTTATACGATTTATGCGAATCGATATCTCGTTGAATTATCGGTTCCGTACCCAACGGCAATTCAAACGATTGCTCAGATCGGCGAAGTAACCAGCATGGCTATTTTCCCCTTTCTCCTCAACAAAATTCCGATGCGGATGATGATGATCCTGGGTTTGATTGGGCTGACGATACGAAACGCGATATTTTGCTCAGAAAATCCGACGATCGTTTTGTGTTTTGGCTTGCCATTGCACGGAATTGGCTATGCGTTTTATTATATAGTAGCCTCGATTTATGTAGATCGCCACGCGCCTGGAAACATCCGGGCTAGTGCGCAAGGGTTGGTTACCTTCATTACCGCAGGTGCAGGCAATTTTATGGGGAATCTTCTCAGTGGGGTTATTGTGGAAAGCCAAAAAACAGGGAACTCCATCGATTGGTTCTATGTCTGGTTAGTTCCAACCCTTTTTTGTTTGATGGTAACCTTCTTTTTCGGCAGTTTATTTTACGAGGAAAAACCGCAAGAACCTGCGGATTAACCGCATTCGATTCAGAAAAACCGCCCACCATTCAAAAAAAATCGAGAATATTGAGTGGGGAACCCTTTTTTTATCTTTTCAAATTGTAAAATCTCAACAAAATATAAAAAAGAGTTTTCAGGTTATATTACCTCCAAAAGTTAAAAAACTCTCCGCTAAAGATGATCAAAAGAGATCAAAATATCAAGGAACATGATGGTATGAAAACAAATCAGGCAAAAAAACTCTTAAAAGAGGGAAAACCGGCTTTCGGGACTTGGTTATCCCTAGGAAGCATTCTCGCTTCGCGCTTCATGGCCCATACCGGGTTAGATTGGATAACACTTGATATTGAACATAGTTTGGTCGGAATAGAAACGGCATCCCATATTTTTGCCACGATCGCTGATGCGGGAGGGGTACCCTTAGCGCGAGTTCCGAGCAATCGCCACGATCATATCAAACGAGTGCTAGATAACGGAGCTTTTGGTATTGTTGTACCCATGGTCAACAGTAAACAAGAAGCCGAGGAGGCAGTTTCTGCGGTTCTCTATCCCCCCCAAGGGACACGTAGCGTAGGCGGTGCGGCACATGCCCTGAATTTTGGTACAACAGCTAGTGATTATTATCTCCACGCTAATGAAGAATTACTCGTTGTTTTGCAATGCGAACATATCCAAGCGGTCAATCGAGCAGATGAGATTTTTTCGGTTCCTGGCATCGACGCTATTTTTGTTGGCCCGAACGATCTCGCGGCGAGCATGAGAACTGCTGATGGGAAACCCCCTTCTCCTACCGCTACCCGTGAAGCGATGTCCCATATTTTAGCATGTTGCAAAAAACATAACGTTGCTGCTGGGGTTCATTGCGGCTCTGCTGCTGAAGCACTACGCTGGGCCGAAGAGGGCTGGCAATTCCTGGCGATTACCAGTGAACTAAAAATGATGCTCGATGGTGCAGCACAGATTATGGCCCAATTGAAAGGCCAGCAAAAACCGGCAGAAATTGCGAAATATTAATCTCCCTGCCTAATTCTCATTTCCCCACCTGTTTGTTTGCTATTTTGATGAACAGAAAAATGGCTCTCATAATAGTTCTTTTGATAATTTCTCTCGTAAAAGCGAATCCTTTTGCCCTCGCTTTTTACGAGAGAACAATCTCTTTGATTCCAACGATATGCCTTGCCCATCATTCTTATTTTGCAACACGTTTTCTTCTACCTCCATTGGCAAGAATCTCAAAGAATCCCAATGGCCGAAAAAACGATTGATAAGGACACGAATATGCAGCAAAGATCGGTTTCAAAAAGCCCTATTTTCAATCATCTGTTGAAAACAGTTCCAACTTTCATGCTTTTATTTATTGCCCCAATCGGGCCGGTTCCGGCTCAGATCGTTCCACCAATCCTTACTAAAACCGAATCCGTTCCTCCACCACCCACTAAAAATTCCATGGCATCCGATTGGTTGAAACTATGGGATGGCGAGAGTACTTTTGGGTGGCAAGTTCAAGGAAATGCAACAATTGAAAATAAGCAATTAACCTTGGGGGGTGCAAGCCAAACCACTCTGACTTCTACTTCCCCTTTCTTGGAATTCGAGCTGGAAATCACCACGAGGAACACCGATCAGCTAGGGGTGATGATCCATAAAAAAAAGATCCCCCTTAAATTTTCGAAATTTAACGGGGAGAAACAGACCTTTCGAATAACTTGTATGAATCGGCCAGAAAAAGGGGTCGTGCAGATTCAAGAGCTCAAAACAGATCGTCAAGAAAAAAATGCCCCAACCGAGACGATCGAACTCAACGAAAAAATAAGCAGCGCGGAGCCAATTCAGCTGCGGATAGGAGAGAACCAAAAGGCACACATTCTTTCCCTCCGTGTCCATCCCCTTAATCTAAAACCGATTTTCAATCATAAAGATTTAACCGGTTGGAAAATCTTCGCAGGAGAGAAATACCGTTCCCAATTTTCGGTCTCAGCCAACGGCGAACTACAAGTCAAAAACGGCCCTGGCGATTTACAAACAACCGGAGAGTATGGAAACTTTGTGCTTCAGCTCGATTGCCAAACTTTAGGGAAAAATCTCAATAGCGGCATCTTCTTCCGCTGTAATCCGGATCTATACCAGCAAGGCTACGAGATGCAAATTCACAACGGTTACAAAGAAGGGGATCGAAAGAAACCGATCGACTTTGGAACAGGGGCTATTTATCGCCGTCAACCTGCACGAATGATCGTCAGTAACGATCACGAATGGTTTACGATGACTTTAATCGCTTCAGGCAATCACTTTGCCACTTGGGTTAACGGCTACCAAGTTACCGATTGGGTTGATAACCGCCCGGCGAAGGCCAATCCTCGCCAGGGACTTAAACTGGGTAAAGGCCATCTTAGCATCCAAGGGCACGATCCTACAACCAATATCCTTTTCCGAAATATTCGCCTCACTTCTTGGGATTGAGGGACTTTCCCGTATCGACCAATAGCTTAACCGTTTCATGCGATCGATTCAGGTATATCTGCGACCCGTTTCAGATTCTGTCCCATTAAAGAATTAAGCTAATTGTCGCGCTCTTCTTAAAGAATTAATCACGATGAAATAGTCTCTCCCAGACCAGGCATTCTTTATCTGAATTTTCTCGGATGTCTGGCCGAGAAAAAATGCTCTAGCTTAAACGAATAGATCTGCTATAGAGATTTTTTTCAGAGAGAGAAACTTACCGCTTTACTATGCCCTCTCGATCCAAAACAACCTGAGATAACTATCGAAATCGGTGGTGTCGAAGATATGTTAGGAATTTGAGAATATATCACAAGATGAGAACTTGACGATCGAAAATAGTAATCCAGGTAAACAGGAGAAAATAAGAATGAAATGGAGAAATGGGTATTGGCAGGCCAGAAGAGTCATGGGTGCTATTGGATTCCTATTTGTATTTTTTCTGGCACTCGAATTAGGCTATTCGGAAGAACCTGAAGGTCTGAAGAAAAAAATTGGTTTTCAATTCCAACCTGGCCAGATATACCGCTACAAGCTGGAACAAAACACGAATATTGTGGAAATTACTCGGGACGATCCCAAAGCGGCAATCCAGACCATTTCCTCGGTGCACAAATTGCAAGTGGTTAAACGCTGGAAGATTTTGGAAGTTGCTGCGAATGGGGATGCGACCATCGAATTATCAATAGAGAAGATGCGCATGGAACGACAAATAGGCAACGACAAAGCAACTATTTTTGATTCCGAGTCCGAGGCAAAAGATAGTAAAGAAGAAACAGCACAATTAAAAAAGATGATCAATACTAAGATCGTGGTGCTTCAGGTAAATCGATCTGGCGATTTCATCAAGTTAGTCGAATCGAAATTCGGTTCTAAAAATCGCTTCGTCACCGACTTACCGTTCAAACTGGTTTTATCTAGTCAGGAACTCAAAAAGGATACGACCTGGGACCGGAAATATAAAATCACCTTGGATCCGCCACAAGGAGCGGGTGAATCTTTTGACGCAACACAAAACTATACCGTCCTAGTCCCAACCAATGGCCTTGAATCGATTCAGGTCCAGACCGAAATCAAAGATTATCCCAAAGATGCTAATCTGCAAATTGCGTTACTGCCAACTCTACAAAACGGAACGATCTATTTTCATTCACAGACAGGGCGCTATTATGGCTCTCGTCTAACGATCGAAAAAAATATCGATGATTACCAGGGGCCTGGAACAAAATATCGATATGCTTGTACCCTCAGTGAAGATCTTCTCGATGTAAAATAACTCGAAAAAACTGATCGATTTCGGATCTTTCGATTTTCGGATTTAGAGATGGTGATTTAGAGGATGCGATTTAGAAACAATATCAACATTCATGACGTAGTCCCGTTTCGAAATAAATAAAACTAAAACCGATCTATTGCAAATCTTAATAGGACAGGCAAGAAAACCTGTCCTAATTTGCATTCAAATTGGTTGCCTCGATCAGATCGATAAATCAGATAGGAAATTTGCAAAAAATTTATTTTGCTGATTCTTTCTTTTCTGGTGCTTTGCCAACGATCGGTTTGATTTCGCGGAGCCAGATATTTCGAAAACGCACCGGGTTGCCATGGAACTGAATGTGAATCGGCATTTTCTCTGGATGTTTTTCATACTTAGCCGGTTGATCATAAAACGTGCCGCCCAGAAGCTCAAAATGGTTTTGCACCAGCACCCCATTTTGCAATACCGTGACATAAGCAGGTTTTTCTACTTTTCCTGAAGACGAGAATTTTGGCGCTTCGAAAATAATATCATAACTTTGCCATTCTCCAGGTTTTCGGCAAGCATTTACCAACGGCGGAGTCTGTTTATAAATAGCAGCACATTGGCCATCAAAATAGGTTTTATTAATATACGAATCCAGAATCTGAACTTCGTATTTGGTCATCAAATAGATACCACTGTTGCCGCGTCCCTGCCCGGAACCGGATACCTTGGATGGGGTGGCAAACTCGACATGAAGTTGGCAGTCTCCATAAGAATCTTTTGTGGTTATTCCCGATTTTTTAGGAGTAGCAACGCCATCCTTGATATCCCAGTTCTGCCCATCATTCCATTTCGATAAATCCTTCCCATCGAAGAGCACAATGGCATCGCTAGGAGGACCAACAAATAGATCGCTTCCCGGTTGAGTGCCTGGGGTGATTACCTGAGGTTCTGGCCATATAATGCCGCTTTTATACTCTCTGCTCTGAACCGCTTGCAAACAATTTAAACTGATTATTCCGCCAGCAATCAAGGCAATGCTCAGAGATAAATAAACGGTTCTTTTGCTGATTCGATTTTCCCAATAATTCCGAGTAAAACTCCACTTCATCGATATATCCCTTTCTAAAATTGGAAAAGCATGGCTGCGATACACGATTCGCTGACCAAAAAAGCTTTTGGGGTGTGCTCCCTTTATCCTAGGAAGAAAAAGAGAAAAGAACATATTTTGATAGTGGATTACTTAAAAGAGATGATCTCGTAACCAACTGACTATTTCTAAAGTGATTTATTCCTGATGATCGGTCGGATAACCTTCTAATTGGGGACTTTCTTCGTTCCTTTCGAGATTTTGCAATTCCTTGTATTTCATTGCTGATTTGGAGGATTTTTCGATTTCTGGTGTAACCAATAAGGGCCGAAAGAAAATAATTCCCATTATGACTAAAGCGAGCACCAAAAGGGCATGAACCCAAAGCGGAACCATCGTCTTTGGAATTATTGTAGCAAGCAATCGATTCTTCTGGAGCTTTTCCTTTAAGCTACCCGCTGATAGTCTCCCAAGCCCAATCGGAGCATTCTCGATAGGAATCTCTCCTTGCAACTGTTCTACATCATCTTCCGTTGTCGATCCCTCTTTTAGGTTCGTAGAGGGTAAAACAATATCTAACTTAGAAATAGTAACGATCTGAGTATTGCCAATTACCTCTGTGAGTTGGCGGGGCAAAGGGGTATCAAAAAGTGTTTGCACAACATGGTCGGTTTTCTCGGAAGCAGTGGTAGCCTTCTGTTTCAACGGTTTATCTGGATCGTTTCCATTCTGATGATTTAGATCCAGATAAGGGAGCAAAGCACGAATCAAACCACGCGGAGTCTGGTATCGATCGATTTCTTGTTTTGCGATCAGTTTATGAACAATTTCTGCTAATCCTTTTGGGAGATCCCTTCGCAATTGATCGATCGGTTTTGGAGTTTCGAGGAGATGAGCATAAAGTTTATCAACCGTTTCATAATCAGCAAAAGGGGGAGCACCAACCAGTAAATAATACATGGTGCAACCCAAACTATATAAATCGGAGCGGATATCCGCTTTGGAAGGATCTTGAATCTGTTCAGGAGCGATATAGTCGGGTGTCCCTAGTAGATTACCTATTTTGGTTATCTGCGGTTGATCCTGTTCCGATAACTCCATGCGAGCCAAACCTAGATCTAATAACTTTACCCATTGTTTATCTGGTAATAGCATGATATTAGAAGGCTTGATATCGCGGTGAACTAATCCCTGCTCGTGGATATGTTGTAACCCATCGGCAATCTGAATAATGTAACTGATGGTTTCTGGGATAGTAAGTGGACCAACTTCTTCAACTCGCTTTTTCAAATCCGAACCTGGGACATACTCCATCACATAATAAATCAAGTCATTGGCGATGGTGGCGTCCAGACTCGAAATAATATTAGGGTGATTTATTTTACCAAGAGATTCAATTTCGCGGATAAATCTCTGGATGGTCCTTGGATTTTCCTCAGGGCTACGCTGAATCAATTTAATTGCAACGAGCTGTTGCATCTTCGTATTTCTCGCCAGAAAAATCTCTGTCAAATTCCCTATTTTTAATGGCTCTAAAATTACATAATGGTTCAAAAAAAGCGAATCAGCCTTGCCTGCATTAATTTGATTGACTTGATAACTCGTTAACCAATTACGGTAAACCATCTCAGCAAATAAAATGTCCCATTCATGGCATTGCGACATTAATTCATTGACTAATTCTGTATGAAATTCAGGCGCAAGTAGACGTGCATCAGCAAGAACACTTAAAATCTCTTGATTCTTTTTCCCTCTTCCTTTATCAATTTGAAGAGATTCTTGCTTAAAGCTTTCCATGGATTTTATTTGAGTCGACGCAGCTTTCATGTCTTATCTAACTATCTTTATCAAGTTAGCGTATCTATGGTTAAGGAATAATACGGTCAAGGAATAATACGGTTAAGGAAAAATTAGTGGGGAGTATTTGACAATCTTGAGCGAATTGTTCTTTCTAAATCTTCAGAATTCATCTTTAACATTCGACTAGTTGTTAATTCATGAAATTAAAAAATTCAGAAATTAATAAACGGTAGAGATAAGATCAATTAAGATAAATCCCAATAAATCTAACATTACATTAAATATTATAATACATCTCTTTTATAATAATTCAAAGAAGTTTTTTTCATTCTTTGCTATTTTTCACGTACTCAGTGGATAAAGTTTCCCTCTATGTCGAATGTTTTGATATAAGTAAAACTAGAAATAATTCATAAAACTATAGCAATTGCTTAATTTTGATTAACACTTAAAACTTAAAAAGATGCTTTCCCTTTACAAACATCCTAGTCGATTAGGAACTTCGATTTCCAGTTTAATCCATTTTTTTCAACAATAAATTCGTCGATTGATCGACCGATAAATTAAATAAAATCCTCCCAAAAAATTGCCAACAAGAATCCTGCAATTCAAAACAGGCACAACCATGTTTAGGTATGGTTACATTGGGATTATCTGACATATCGAATTTGTTAAGATCTATAAGATCG
>JAKBAI010000316.1 GCA_021809185.1 Planctomycetota bacterium | reverse complement strand
GAACGACCATCACTATCTTTTTTGGCTCTTTCACTTAAAGTACCCTTTCTCAATTCGAGTTCAGTTAATATTATCCCAAAATAAATATACAAAACAAATTAAGTGTATTGAGCTACCATTAAGATTTCTTTAAATTAATAAAGAAAATTTAATAATTAAATTCAAATTGTTATCATAAAGTGTGATTCTCGTGTACATTTTTAACAGTCCAATTTATATTTGATACACTTTTAATCGTGAGTGTTTACGTTGAAGACATTTATGATTTAACAAACAACCCAAATTCATGGGAATATCAAGCGGAGTAACGAGTTGAACGAGAGTGGTATAAACCCCCTTGTCCTTGATTGAAATAAATCGCTCTACAGAGTAGAGTTTTTGTTCGTCGATTGCAGGAATAGTTTCTACTCCCTTAGTAAAAGTTGGACATCCTTCGATTGATCACCAAAAGCAGAAAAATTCTTCAATAAAATTATGGGAATTTTGCCCTGTACTTGCTGACCTTGATGCCACTAAAATTTCAAGATGGGTGGAGAGAAAGAACTAATGAGACTTTACCTACTCGATTACATCGCTATGATGTTACCTAATGAATCAGCTAAGTAGAGCTTGGGTATTAGAGATTGTTGGAATCGGAAAAAACAACCTCTTGAATGATTAAATCTCTCGTTTAAGATTTATGACTTTTCAGAAATCACAAAAAAATCAAAAAAGAACCTCTAGTTTGTTACATATTTGGGTATTTTTTCACTTTTCTAGAAAAGTTTTTATGAATGTTATTGACATTGCAGTAAAAGATCGAATAGACTAATTTTAGAACGAAAATAACACCCCCTAATACTCTTTATAAATGGTGAAATGATGACGAATCCATTGAATCGACGTGATTTTTTACAAACTTCGCTGATTTTATCTGCTGCGATGTCCCCCATATTGGACCCTAAAATAACTTCTGATTCCTTGCTCGCAAGTGAAAATTCTCCTGAAAATACGTTAGAAAAAGCAGCTTCAAAAAGCGGGGCCTCAGAAAAACTGAGAGTTGCTGTCATTGGGGTACGAGGGCGAGGTACGAACCATATTGATGGAATTGCCAACAAATATGGCTGTGAAGTGGTAACCATTTGCGATTGCGATGAAGGGGTTATCGGCAAAGCGATGAAAGCGGTCGAAAAGAAACAAGGAAAAGCCCCACAATATGTTCAGGATTTGCGAAAGGTTCTTGATGACAAATCGATCGATATTGTAACGATCGCAACACCAAATCATTGGCATAGTCTTGCTGCAATTTGGGCACTTCAAGCTGGCAAAGATGTCTACGTCGAAAAACCAGTGAGCCATAATGTTCATGAAGGGGCAATTTTAGTCGATACTGCCAATAAAAGCAAACAAATTTGCCAAGCAGGTACGCAAAGTCGAAGTAATCCTGGAATGCGTCAAGCGATTCAGTGGATTCACGATGGCAAAATTGGGAAAGTAACTCTCTCTTATGGAGTTTGTTACAAACGCCGAAACAGCATTGGTAAAGTTACTCAGGCTACTCCTGTCCCAAAAACAATGAATTATGATCTATGGAGTGGCCCAGCAGCAATTCTCCCGGTTATGCGAAAAAATCTCCATTACGATTGGCATTGGATCTGGGCTTATGGCAATGGTGACCTGGGGAACCAGGGAATTCATGAGATGGATAAAGCAAGATGGGGTTTGAATCGGGCAGGCTTACCCAAATCGGTCATCAGTGTAGGTGGTCGTTTCGGATATATCGATGATGGTCAAACCGCTAATACTCAACTCTGTGTTTTTGATTACGGGGATGATGCGCAGCTTATCTTCGATGTGCGCGGTTTGCCGAGTGTTAGTCCTTATCCCGGAGAGATGAGTAAAGCTAAACCAGGATCGTATTTTGTTGGAAATATCTTCTATGGAACTGAAGGTTATGTAATCTGCCCCAGTTATGGATCTGGTATTGTTCTGGACAAAGATCTCAAAATCGTGAAACGATTTAACGGGGGAAGCGATGCTTACCACTATGAAAACTTCATCAAAGCGGTTCGTTCACGCAACTCTAAAGAACTGAATGGGCATATTCAGGAAGGCCATCTTTCAAGTGCTCTTTGTCATCTGGGGAATATTAGTTATCAGCTCGGCAAAGAAACTCCGATGGGCAATATAGATCATTTTACAGATGTCAAAACAGCTCAAGATGCCTTTAAACGCATGGTTGAACATCTAAAAACCAACGAAATCGACACCAGTAAGGCGATAGGCAAGGTCGGTCCGCTCCTCACTTTTGATCCAAAATCAAACAAATTTACTGGATCAGGTGCTGAAATATCAAAAGCCAATGACATGCTTTTCGCAGAATATCGCAAAGGATTTGAAGTTAAAGAAACCAATGCCTGAGCAAGTGAATAAATGGTTCTTTGTCCCTGATCATGAGCGCAGTATGGTTTGTGAGGACACGAAACTGAACTTCAATCCTCACCCCATCTGCATGCCTTAGTTACAAAGTGGACTCAGTCGCACTCAGCGACAGTCCCTTCATAACAAAATTAGCAGCGCTTCGAGGGAGTAAACAAAACTCTATTTATTTCACTTGGTTAATAATCCCATTGAGGACAGGTCTTTTTGCCTGCCCTCTTTTTTAAACATAGACAAACTCATAATTGTCTAAAAATATGACCTTCCATTTATTAAGTAGTCAATTTTAGTGACCGTTTAAGGAGGTAATAGAAACAAGAAATTCTAGACAAAATCCCTCTATACTTTCGTCGAAAAAGTAGATAGACATTCTTGTCTATCCGAAAAGAAGTTTATTCATATAGGCTCTTCCTAGAATCTTAGTCAAAACAGTAGAGATACTGCTTCATATCAGGCTTTAAATGGTTAGGAAGGATAATCGACATATTATGGGACTGCTTCTCAGGATCGAAGTTGCCTCTCCGCAGCATCCTTAAGAAAATAAACTTTTTTACCCGGTGAAAAGATTCTTTTTTCTCAGGACAAAGGGCAATTGTGAATTTAGTGTAAAAATAAAGTCGGGTAAGAATCTCTTGCACTCACGGAGATAATACAAAACAGAAATTGATTGAAAGATAATAATTTTGTATTCTCGAAACGTACCAAATCAGAACTAAAATTAAAAAATCTTTATCTCATTTCAAACTTTTTGAAGTATCGACTCGTCTAAAATTATGATGGTACTCCAGGTAATGTTGATGCTGATTTGATTTATCAAATATGAATTCCAAAATACTGGATTGGTTACTTGGATGAACATTTACCTAAAGATCAACCTTAGAATTTTGATATAAACAGTCAGTAGATTCAAAAAACTCAAGTCGAGATTGGAAACAAACAATGATTTTATGGCTAAAAAGCAATTTTCTATGGATGTGCGGAATTATTTTTTTATTTCAGTTTTTATTTATTTCTACATACCAACTACGAGCTATAGAACCAAAACTCCTAAAAACAATTCCTGGTCATAAGGGTTCGATTTCAAGCTTGTCATTTAGTCCTGACAGCAAATTCCTTGCAAGTGGTGGTCATGATACAAAAATAAAGTTGTGGGATGTTATCACGGGAAAGAATATCGCAAGTTTGACAGAAGACGAAGGGAGGGTCTTCTCAGTTGCGTTTAGTCCGAATGGAAAATGGGTAGCTTCAGGTACTAGCAATGGGATTATCCAGATTTGGAATGTGAAAACAAAAAAAACTCATTCAACTCTTGGAAAACATACCTGTTATGTAAGTTCGGTCGCTTTCAGTCCTGACGGGAAATTATTAGCATCTGCAAGTCTAGATAATACCATCAAACTTTGGGATGTCGTTAAGGGAAAGTTGCTTGCAACTTTAGAGGGACATGAAAATGGCGTAAATGCCATTTTGTTTAGTCCTGGTGGTAATACTCTTATATCAGGTAGTGACGATGAGACGATCAAAATTTGGTCCTCCTCAACGTATTCCGAGTTGGCGACCATTCAAGCAAACCAAGAAGGCATTCGTTGTTTGGCGATCAATTCGAAACTTGGGATATTGGCATCTGGTAGTCGCGATAAAAGCATTCATTTATGGGATCTTAAAACTAGGAAAGAATTAACAGTTCTTAACGGACATTCTGACGATGTAACATCCCTTTCATTCAGCCCCAAAGGAGGGTTACTAGCTTCTGCTGGTCTCGACAAGACGATCAAGATATGGGATGTCATTACTAAAAAAGAACTAACAACACTCAAAGATCATAAAGACGATGTTAACGCTATCGTTTTTAGCCCAAACGGGAAATATATCGCTTCTGCTAGTGATGATCAAACAATCAAAATCTGGAAGGCACCTGACGAAATTGTATTAGGTAATCCACCCCATTTTTTTATTCGAAACATCTTCCTTTTATTGAATCATTGATCCTTGAAACCGCTCAAACATCTTATCTCGAGGAGCAACTTTCGAAAAAGGCTCTGCTCCAATTTTAGTCAAAAAAGTAGGACATAGTTACTTGCCTGTCCAGAAAGAGACAAATTCAACCCCTGACGTTGAGAAAAAATTGCATTCTTTTCGATTGAAAAATCTTTAACTCCGTGCAAGCAGAGTATCTCATAAAAATCTGAAACTAGATTCAAATCCAAAACCGATGAACTCAAAACCCAAAACGAGACAATCCAATTACACTCCTCTTTACTCTCTGTTCGGTATTGGCTGTGGAAGCTGAATAAGATAGAGATCG
>JAKBAI010000068.1 GCA_021809185.1 Planctomycetota bacterium | reverse complement strand
GGCCAAACAAATGATGCGGGGCCGATCAAACGAAGCAGTTTTGAACTATCCTGATTTAGGTGCGGTTATCGCCAAAGAAATGGGCAGACGAGAATCGAAAGTGCCTGATTATGTCTCCTTTTATTCCCCAACGGAGGGGCGAAACGAAGCCCCTGGCGATCCTGGCTTTTTAGGTTCTCGATATGGCCCGATGAATTTATACGAAAATTCTTCACCTACCGATCTGATAAAAAATTCACAAATAAATGATCTCGATTTTGAAAATCGTGAACAATTACGACAGCTATTCAGCAACGAATTCGCAATTGGCCGATCTTCAAATTCTCTGTCAAGTCATAATTTTGCGTATCAAAGAGTGCGGGGGTTGATGGCCTCGGAAAAACTTTTTGATCTGTCAACAGAACCAGAACGTGTTCGTGCCAAATATGGTAAAAGTCAATTTGGAGAACAGGCATTGATCACGCGCCGACTTATCGAAGCAGGAGTCCCTTTTGTTCGTCTCGCTCGGGCTTGGTGGGATAGTCACTCGGAGAATTTTGAAACACACCAAGAGATGTTACCAGAATTCGACCATGTTTTTACAACCTTGATCGATGACTTGAATGATCGAGGGTTACTCGATCATACGCTGATTATCACGCTTTCCGAGTTTGGGCGCACTCCAACAATTAATCCATCGATGGGGCGAGATCATTTTGCTTCAGCTTGGAGTTGTTCGTTAACCGGATGCGGAATTCAAGGAGGCGCGCTTTACGGTAAAACCGATGCCAAAGGGGAAAAAGTAATTGAGAACCCAGTTAATGCAGCAACCCTTTTTGCAACCGTGTTTTCTGCTCTTGGGATCAACCATCAAAAGAATTATCATGTTGGCTCTCGACCGGTTCCCTTGACTGATCCGGGAACCGAACCGATTAACGAGGTTTTATCTGTTTGAGATCCTTTGATTTCCAAGCGATTTTTATACGAGATTTTTGGAATTATGAGATTTTTGGAATTTAATATAGTAGTTTGATTCAAAGAAGTATATGAAAAACTCTGTTGATGATTATAAGCAAAAATTCGACTTTTTTTTACCCGGAATAATTTTTTCTGTTCAGATCGGTAAGATCAAGGATAGTATTTATTTTGCTGGTTCCGATGGGGGAATTTATTATTATCTATATGCCGATAAAAAGACAAAACCTGAATTAGTTTACAATCATGGTGGCTATGTTACCGCTTTAATTCACCACGAAAACAGACTCGTCTCTGCTGGTTATAACGGCAAAATCACCTGGCACGATCTTGGTAGCAATAAAGCAATTCGTACGATCCAAGCCCATGCGAAACCGATCCGCAAGCTGACAAGTTGCGTAAAAAAGGGGATATTGGTATCCGTTGGCGATGATATGAAAGCGGTAGTCTGGAATATCGAAACAGGGGAGAAAATTCAAGAACTCTTCGGTCATTCCGCCCAAACACCATCCTTCCTTACATCGATGTTATATACTTGTGCCTTTTCGAACTCCGGCAATACATTAGCAACCGCGGACCGAGTTGGACATATTGTTCTCTGGGATACCATAAGCTGGAAGCAGAAACAGACGATCGAGGCTCCTGGTTTCTACACGTGGGATCCCGTTCAACGTCGCCATTCGATCGGAGGAATTCGAAGTCTGGCGTTCTCTCCCGATGATAAATTTTTAGCAGTAGGGGGAGTCGGAAAAATTAAAAATATCGATGGCTTAGAAGGGGATTCTCGAGTTGAACTTTTCGATCTCCGCGAAAATAAGCCAACCCAAGAATGGCTCAATCATCAAAATCAAGGACTTGTTGAATGGCTTTATTATTTATCTGATTCTATTTTGCTTGCGGCAGGCGGTAACACGGGAGGATTTTTGGAATTCTTTGATCTTCCTTCCAAAAAAAGTATTCGCCGGCAAGCCATTTCGATGCACGTTCACGATGGAATTGTAGAAAAGCCTTCAGGCCGAATCCTCCTTGTTGGTCATAAACGAGCCGTTGCTTTTGATTGTGTTCCTGAGACCAAAACTCAGTCCAAAAGTAAATCCTGGTTTGAATAATTGCTACCTCAATTAGATTTTTGCCGATTGATTGTTAATAATTGATGAAGTTTTTTCTGGAACTAACTATTTCATCATGTTTTTTAGTCGTGAACCACGAAGTCAACTTGAGATTGGGATCTTCATGAGAATGTTAGTGGTGGATTGGCGGAAATTCGATGTATCATCAATTGATTAAGTTATTCGTTTGCACTTAACCCATCCCTTTCAAAAACTTATTGAGTTTCAATTTACTTAGTAGTTTAGCCAATCCGCTTTCGAATGAGGGTTTCAATGAAGTTATTGTTGACATTTTCTTACTTGATCAATTCATTCTTTTCAAATTAATGGCTAATTCAAAGCCCAAAGTTATATTATTGTTAAAAATATAAGAATAAAAGTGAGATTCCTTAGAATGAAAGGGTCGGTTGACAAAAACGAATATACTGCATTTTTTGCTTAAGTTAAAAAGAACAAAGTAGAATAAAACTTTACGATGAATGACATTTTTCTTATATCATTAACTAAAGAATTGGCTTTTAATTAATAATTGGTTTCAGCTTGAGTGTTCTATTCTCAGACTATTTTGGTATTAGTTTTTTGAGAAATTGAGTCACTCAAGATTTTAGCAAGCAAAGAACTTGACCGACGTTGGCATAAATAAGACACTGCTTCTTCACAATTCTCATTTTCGTCAAAATGAGGTCTGGGTACATGCACGTTCCGAGGACGTTTGTTTTGATCCAAGAGCCATTCAAAATCAAATTGAAGACATTAATCATTCTGTTTTGTTGGTAAGACAAGATAACAAGATCGGGATTCTTACTGCTCATAAAGCTCAATGTTTCACTCCAATTCCTCCATCGGATTTAGATAAAGATAAGATTCAAGATTCGTTGATTTCATTATTGGGGATAGTTCCATCACTCAAGTTAACGAATTTGGGGAATCCCCACTTTAAAAAACGATATGGCATTCTCTATGCTCTCTTGAGTGGTGCAATGGCCAATGGAATCGCTTCGGTTGAGATTGTTGAAGCGATGGGAAAAGCAGGGATGATGGGTGTTTTTGGTGCGGCTGGTTTGTCGATCAGTCGGGTGGAAGAAGCGATAATTCAGTTAAAACAGAAGCTTGGATCATCTCCATTTGGGGTAAATGTCATTCATTCTCCAAACGAAGGCGAGCAAGAATCACGAATGGTTGAGCTATTGCTTCGTCATCAGGTTCGCATCGTCGAAGCCTCTGCATTTTTGGATTTGAGCATACCGATCATCCGATATCGCTTAGCGGGGATATTTCAGAATGACCAAGGAGATATAGTAGTCCCAAATCGAGTGATTGTAAAAGTATCGCGAGTGGAGGTTGCGAGTAAGTTTCTAGCCCCCGCACCTGATAAAATTCTTGATCAACTCGAGAGGGAAGGATTTCTGACCAAGGAACAGAAAGGATGGGCGAAGAGGATTCCGGTTGCCAGTGACCTCACCGCAGAGGCAGATTCGGGCGGGCATACCGACAATCGGCCAGCAATAACACTTATCCCCACCATGATTGAATTAAGAGATCGGTTACAACAAAAATGGAATTATGCGGATCCGATCCATATCGGAGCAGCAGGAGGGATCTCGACCCCGGCATCCGTCGCTGCGGCCTTTGCCATGGGAGCTGATTATGTAGTAACTGGCTCGATTAATCAGGCTTGTAAAGAATCGGGAAGTTCTGATGTTGTGCGGGAAATGTTGGCGCAAGCAGAACAAGCGGATGTCACGATGGCTCCTGCCGCAGATATGTTTGAGATGGGGGTAAAATTACAGGTGCTCAAACGGGGAACTATGTTTCCTATGCGAGCTGCAAAACTTTATGAATGGTATAGAAATTATCCAAATCTAGAAGCGATCCCCGCATCAGATAAAAAAATCCTAGAGACACAAATATTGCGGTTACCTCTTCCTGAAATAGAAAAGCAGATTAAAGACTTCTTTATGAAAAGAGATCCTACCCAAATAGAGAAGGCTAAAGTCGATCCGAAACATAAAATGGCACTTGTTTTCCGCTGGTACTTAGGTCAATCGTCGCGTTGGGCGAATAGTGGTCAAGAGGATCGACGACTTGATTTTCAAGTATGGTGTGGACCTGCAATGGGGGCATTTAACGAATGGACGAAAGGGACTGAATTTGCGCAGGCAAAGAATCGCGATATAAAAACGATCTCTCTGAATCTTTTATATGGGGCTGCGCAAGTAATTCGTCGAAATTATTTGAACTCGATTGGAATCGAGATTCCCAAAAATTGGTTGTTGGCAGTCCCAATCAACGCCGCGGAACTGGAAGCCAAGATCAGGGATCCTCAAGGAGAAAAAATTGAAAACGCGGATAGGTAGCAGGTAGGTAAGCAGTTAGTTAAGTGAATTTTGACGAGGGGAAATACTCTTGAGAATCGAATATTCTCGAGTTGCAGAATGGCAGAATCGATTCCTGACTCAAAAGTTCTGCTAAATAATAAAAAAACGCAATCCGGTTTGTAGATCAGAATAATAAGAAATTTTTAAGTAAATAAAGATGATGCAAGAAAAAAGCAACAACAAGAATGATAATGGCCCTGATACTCGATCGGAAACTATTGTCGATACGGAGTTTCGCCGCCCTTTCTCCCCTCTTGCTATCATTGGCATCGGTTGCCTTTTCCCAGGATCGAATAATCGTCAAAGTTTATGGGCCAATATCTGCTCTGGAAAAGATTTAATTCGAGAAATCCCGTCAACTCACTGGTCGATTGACGACTATTTTGATGCCGACCCGAAGGTCCAGGATATGACCTATGCAAGACGAGGGGGCTTTCTCGATCCATACCCGTTCCATCCAATCGATTTTGGAATCGCCCCCAAAGATTTGGAAGCAATCGATACGGCACAACTTTTAGGACTTGTAGCAGCGAAACAGGCTTTAATCGATGCAGGATACGATCCTAAGAATCAATTTAATCGAGAACGTGTTAGCGTAATTCTGGGAGTCACCGGAACGCAAGAATTGGTAATCCCCCTTGGAGCCAGATTAGGTCACCCGCGCTGGAAAAAGGCACTCGACCGTGCCGGCATCCATGGCGAAGTTCGTGACCAGATCATTCAAGATATTTCGTCATCGTATGTTGATTGGCAGGAGAATTCATTTCCGGGATTGCTGGGGAATGTGGTTGCAGGAAGAATCGCCAATCGGCTGAATCTGGGGGGGACCAATTGTGTCATCGATGCCGCTTGTGCATCTTCGTTAGGAGCTGTTCACTTAGCGGCACTCGAATTGGCCGCGGGTACCAGCGATATGGTCGTCACCGGAGGGGTAGATACATTTAATGATATATTTATGTATATGTGCTTTAGCAAAACCCCCGCATTGTCGGCAAGTGGCAATGCCTCCCCTTATGACGCCAATGGCGATGGAACTATCCTCGGTGAGGGTCTGGGCATCCTTGTCCTGAAACGTCTTGCCGATGCCGAACGGGATAAAAACACGATCTATGCCGTGATTCGTGGAATCGGTTCTTCGAGTGATGGTAAGGGGAGTTCTATTTACGCCCCCGTTGCGGCTGGTCAAATGAAAGCATTGCGAAATGCCTATCAATCCGCTAAGATTTCTCCTGCTAGTATCGAACTCATCGAAGGTCACGGTACGGGTACCAAAGTAGGTGATCTCGTTGAAGTAACTGCTTTATTAGAGGTATTTAAGGAAGCTCAAAATCAAGAGAGCGATTCGAGCCAAGCTGGGAATCGGTCTCCATTTTGTGCTCTAGGATCAATAAAATCGCAAATCGGGCATACGAAAGCCGCAGCAGGCGCTGCCGGTTTGATTAAAACGGCGTTGGCATTATATAGCAAAACACTACCACCAACGATTAAAGTTAAAGAACCTCTTCCCCCTCTCATGCAGCTCGATTCCCCATTTTATGTGAATGCCACCGCGCGACCGTGGGTTGCTAACAAAGATCATCCCCGCCGAGCCGGGGTTTCTGCCTTTGGCTTTGGTGGATCTAATTTTCATGCTGTTTTGGAAGAATATTCCCCTCAAAAATTACATATCGATTGGGATGATTCGGTTGTAATATATCCTATTGCCGCCAATAATTTTGCGGAATTAGAAGCTCCGTTAAATAAAATCCCCAAATCCTCTTGGTCCGAACTATCGAATCAGGCTTTCGATGCTTGTCAAAAATTTCAAAGAGAATTGCCTTGCCGTGCGGTTCTCGTTTTCCAGAAAAACGACCAGCCCATCGAACGAGCGGTAACAAAGAAAATTGATTTGCTTATCTCAAAGCTAAAAAATCGGCAAAGCGGTGAAATCAATGCTATCTCTGAAGGGGTTTTTGTTTCGAGCGAGCTAGACAAAAAATCTGCACAAAAGAAAACTGCTATTCTATTCCCAGGGCAGGGGTCTCAGTATGTTGGGATGCTGCGAGATTTGAGTTGTACTTTTCCGTCATTGTTGGATTCCCTGCAAAAAGGGAACGATGTTTTTCATAAACTGTATCCTCTTGAGTGTTTAAGTGATTACATTTACCCAATTCCTGCATTTAAAAATGAGGAAAAAGAGGCTCAATTCAATCGACTGAAACAAACAAGAATCGCTCAACCGGCTTTGGCGACCATTGAATTTGGTTGTTGGAAAATATTGCAATCGTTTGGAGTTCTTGCAGATGTGTTTGCGGGGCATAGTCTAGGTGAACTAACTGCCTTAGCGGCTGGCGAAACTTTTTCCGAAGATCTATTATATTTTATCGCCGCCAATCGTGGCCAAATAATGGATAATGCAGGCCAAAAAATACCTGGCAGCATGATCGCCGTATTTTCCGATCGAAAGCGAATCGTCGATTGGTTGCAAGAAACTTCATCATCCTTGGTAATCGCGAATCATAATTCACCAAATCAGATCGTGCTTTCGGGGGATCAAAAAGGGGTGCAGCTCGCTTACGAAGACTTGAAAGCCAAGGGAATTCGAGCCGTTATTTTACCTGTCTCTGCTGCATTTCATAGCCCAGCAATGACTGCCGTAGTGCCCAATTTTCGAGCAATTCTCGACAACACCCCGTTTTCATCAAAATCTATAAATGTTTATAGTAATACGATTGGGGATATTTACCCTGTTCTTGAAAAAGAGAAGAAAGATTTACTAGCAAAACAGCTCGGGTCAGGGGTCGAATTCGTTCAGCAAATTCAAAAGATGCTTCGTGATGGAGTTCAAACATTCATTGAAGTAGGTCCGGGAAATGTTTTGTCTCGATTAGTTACCGATATTGTTTCTGATTATTTCGCCAGCCAAACAGATTCATTAAATAAAAATTCTCATGAAAAAGAACAAAGTAAACCTGAAATTCTGACGCTTGATTCCTCTCAAGGAAAACGTTCTGGGTTATATGATCTAGCATCTGTTTTGGCTCAATTAACTGTTGCAGGGCATCCGATTGATTTGCGTTTATGGGGTGGCAATCAGTTGATGCCTCCGGATCAAATTCAGCGCTCAAATAGTATCCAGTTCCCTATTTGTGGTGCAAATTATGTTCATCCAAAACCTCTCCCTCCTCGAACGATTTCTGCCGCTTCATCTGTTGCTTCATCTGTTGTTTTAATGGAGGTTAAGGGGAACACGATCGATTCTGCTAAACCCCAAGATAATAAAAAAAGAACCGAGACTTCGCAAGAGACAAATCCTGGTTTTACGCAAAATAAGTATGATCTTTCACCGGCGCAAAATAAGAATGAACTGAAGCGTTCAAATAACTCTAATAGCTCTTTTAATAGTTCTACAAAAGAATCGAGAGCTAATAGTACATCGTTAGAAAATAATCGTAGTGTCTCTCCTACAATATCTTCGTCAATCACTCCCTCAATAACTTCCTCGAGTGTGAGTCGCGATTCCAATCAATCAAAATCATTATCGAATGATAAACTTTCTCCAGCGAAAAACTTGAATAACAGTAGCTCTCCTGCTAAAAGCCAACTTATGAATTCATCAGAACCATCGAATGTAAATCAGCAGATGCATGATTTTAATTATCAAGGTCTAAAAGCGTTTCTGCAACTGCAAGAACAGACCGCTTTATTACACAAACAGTTTCTAGATCAGCAAGAAGTGGCGCAGCGAACTCTCTTGGCATTATTGGGATTGCCCAATTCCGATTCTAATCTAGGAAATCTGCTTCCGAAAATGGATGAATCGGCTTTTTCACCCGTTCAACCAGCCATAAATATAACTTCAACAACAACTCGATCTGATGCTTCGATTACTCGAAAAAAGGAGAAAATAAACGAAAATGGTGGTGATTACGATCCCCGCTCATTTCTCTCGTCAAATTCGGCTAAACCCGTTGTTGAAAGAAGTCATGGAAATGAACAAGTCTTGTCTAGATCTGGATCGACCATTCAAGCTAAATCAGAAGATTCTTTCCAGCCGAATTCGGTCGATACTACCGCAGAGGCTCCATCGAAAAATAGTTTTCCAAAAGAGCAATTTTCGGTCATCTTATTGCAAATTATAAGTGACAAAACCGGTTACCCCTCGGAAATGCTCTCGCTCGATATGTCGATGGATAACGATTTAGGTATCGATTCGATTAAACGAGTAGAAATTCTTTCTGCACTTCAAGAAAAATTACCTGGCTTACCCCCCATTAAACCGGAGTATCTTGGTAAATTTAATACATTACAAGATATTGTCGATTTTCTAGTTCTAGAAACGGACTCTACCTCCAAATCAAGCTTTATATCAAATCCAGAGATTGCACCATCTTTTGATACCAAAACGCTAGAAAAGATTTTGTTGCAAATCGTGAGTGATAAAACAGGCTATCCGCCAGAAATGCTGCATTTGCAAATGACGATGGATAGTGATTTAGGAATCGATTCGATCAAGCGAGTTGAAATTCTATCCGCGCTTCAGGATAAATTGCCTCATCTTCCTCCCGTGAAAGCAGAGGATCTCACCAAGCTGCATACACTCGAACAGATCGTCGACCATCTGTCCAAATCCATCGCAATGAATTCCCCTAGTTTGGAAATCGTTTCTAATAATCAAATCGTTACACAAAATCGGATTGCAGAGGTTGATGATTCGGTTGTCGCAAACATGGTTATAAAAGTAATTTCAGAAAAGACCGGCTATCCGCCAGAAATGCTGTCTCTCGATATGTCGATGGATAGCGATCTGGGAATCGATTCGATTAAACGGGTGGAAATATTCTCCGCATTACAAGAGCAATTTCCACAAGCACCAACCGTAAAACCGGATCAGCTCGGCAGCTTTCAAACGTTGCAAGAGGTAGCCCGTTTTTTGCAGCAAGGAGTTATCAAGTCGGACTCAATTGATAGCTCCGTCCAACAATCGACTGTAATTTCGAGTCCATTAGATTTGACTTCTGATCCGATGGAAAAATCCGAATACGAACCGAACAACAATGTCAAGCTAGAAGTTGATGAATCCATTCCTGCTGAAGCTGATTCTTTTTGGAAAACGAATAATTCCCTTGCTGGGCAAGTCCAGCGCTGGATCCTTCATCCTCAGTCGATCAGTATTACTACTCAGAACAGGACAGCTCTTCGGCGTCCTGCCAATGGTTTAATTTATATTGTTGGGGATGAAGAAGATAGTCTAAGACCTTTGATCAAATCGTTAGAGATTGTTGGTTATGAAACTCAATTTTTCACTTGGGCGACCACACCCCCATCCCGATATTCTGAAGAGATGATTGGACTGGTTCTGGTGGCATCGAGGACAGAAGATATTTCTGGCCGTGCATTCCGTTATCTGCGCGCATGCTGTTCTTTGGTTCATAAAGCGGAAAGTAAACTCTCATTCATTTCTGCTTTAACGGAATTCGGTGGAACTTTTGGTGTTTCCACTTTTGAATCGGATGTTCCAGAAAATGGCTCTTTAGCTGGCATGATGAAATCCTTGGCAAGGGAATGGACTAAACTATCAATTAAAATTATCGATCTCCAGAATGGGATGATCCAGGAAAACCCGGAAGAGATTGTCCAGGAGATATTGTCCTTCGGCCAAATTGAAATTGGCATAACTTCAGATAATCGTTATCGATTGGATCTCCTCGAAACAAGTCTCAAAACCTCGGAAGAAGAGCTTCCCTGGAAAGAAGGGGATACCGTTTTAGTTACCGGTGGAGCAAGGGGAGTAACTGCCGCTTCGATAATGGTCTTAGCAAGGAAAATAAAATGCAATTGGGTGTTGACGGGAAGAACCCCGGTGCCAGAAGAGGAACCAGCCTGGTTGAAACAGTTACATCAATTGTCGGAGATAAAATCGGCTTTGTTGAAAAATCTCTCAGGTGATAAGATGTTATTATCCCCCCGAGAATTAGAAAAAGAGTTTATGCGCGTTGTCGCGCAACGAGAAATTCGTCAGACGATCAAACAAATCGAGCAGTTAGGCAGTAAAGCTCTTTATCTTCAGACAGACGTGCAGCGAGTGCAGGATCGCCAGCAAATCTTGAATGAAATCCATAATCGATATGGTCGCTTGGATGGTATTATTCATGGTGCTGGGATCTTGGCCGATCGCCGCATCGAAGACTTGACCGATACCCAATTCCAGATGGTTTATGATACCAAAGTGGAAGGTATTAAAGGATTATTGAATGACCTTCAACAACATCCGATTCAAGATCACTTGAAAGGGATCGTATTATTTTCGTCAACGACAGCGAGGTTGGGGCGAATTGGTCAGTTAGCTTATGCCGCAGCCAATGAAGCGCTGAATAAAATAGCCCAAAAAGAAAATCGCAAAAGACCTTTTTGTCGAATACTATCGATCAATTGGGGGCCTTGGGATGGGGGTATGGTTACTCCGGCATTACGGAATATGTTTGCTCAAGAGGGAATTGGCTGTATTTCGCCAGAGCAAGGGGGGGCATTCTTATTAAGGGAACTGGCTTTATCGAGCAACAGTAATAAACCGGTCGAGGTGGTTGCGGTCGCGCGGAGTAATAATAACAAAGAGGTAGTCGAAAATGCCTTTGACCAAGAGGGGAATGACACTATCTCGAAAAATATCTCAGATGGTAACTCGGAGAATAATCATCTCTCTTTGCAAAATACAACCGAAGCTCGAATGGAACCTATTTCAACTTCGACCGGTGCACTTGGAACATCGGTTGCCTTTGAACGAATTGTCAGTATTTCAGATCATCCATTCTTGCGCTCCCATGTTCTGAATGGTAAAGCGGTGATTCCGATGGTTATTCATCTGGAATGGCTTTGCCATGCCGCAATCCATAGCAATCCAGGCTTAATCGTCTTTGGGGTGGATCAACTCAAAATAATGAAAGGAATTACACTTGGAGAAGAGGAAGAAATTGCGATAACAGCGCGAGTCGGTAAAACCGTTAAAACTCGAGAAGGGTATATCGTTCCTGTTGAACTCTTGACGGCACAACAAGGAAAAAGTTTCGTTTGTTCTCAATCCAAAGTACTTTTAGTTCCGCAATTACCTAGTACTAATCCGCAAATAACCTCTATATCAGGATTAAAACCTGGGTTAACTGCTCCTAGTTTAAATGGTTTGCGAATGGCATCGATCTATCCGAAATATCTATTCCATGGTGCCGACTTTCAAGGAATCGAGCAGATTCTCCATCAGAGCGAATATGATTGGGTCGTTTCCAGTAAACGCGGGAAAGAACCTGCCGAATGGATGATGAATCCGATTCGTTCCTATTGGATTACGGAACCATTAGTTCTGGATACCGCTCTTCAGCTTACCATTCTGGATAGTTGGATCCGCCGGGGTGCCCCTTCGTTACCTTCGTCGATGGGGGCGTTTCGACAATTTCGGCGATATTGGCCTGAAGATTCTATTCTTGTTCACTTAAAAGTTCAGCCGATAGCATCTAACATTCAACATGGGGATATTGATTTTCTGGATCAGCGACATCATTTGATCGCTCGGATCGAAAATCTCGAGTGGGTCATTAACCAGGGACTTGAAACCGCGTTCAAAAAAAATTCTCTCAAAGAGATGATTAAAAGCTGATCGAATTGCTTAATCGATCTCTTACTGTCCAGAGATGGAAATGCCCAGAGATGGAAATGCCCAGAGATGGAAATGCCCGGATATGGAAGCATGATACATGTCTTTTCTCTTAGGGCAGTTAATTGTATGAGTGATACCGATTTGAAGCAAAAAGTGAACTGATAAACAAATATTAAATTGAAACGAAACGTGCTGATTGCTCCTGACGATCATGCCTCTTGATTGTGTCATATCCGTTGAACAACTCGACTTTTGAGATAGAAATCACCATGAAATTAAATGAAACCATTGCATTCGTCGGTATGGGGGGGATTTTCCCAGAAGCTTCTAATTTGAATGAGTTCTGGAAAATCATTGTTCATGGGAACGATTGTAGTTCGACCAAGCGCAGTGGAGAGTGGATCATCCCTTCCAGTAAATTGATTAATCCAGCCAAAAATGGCGAGGAATTTGTCAATTGTTTAACGACCTACATGATCGATTACCCCATTCCATTTTTAGATAATCTATCTTGGGATGAGAGTTTTATCCGTAAGCTCGACCCCCTTTATCAAATCGGATTATCCTGTGCAAACCAAGCTTATAAGGATGCCTGTTTAGAAAAAAATGATCCTGCTCGGGTCGGAGTAATTCTTGGATCCATTGCTTTACCAACTGATTCGATTTCCAAAATCGCGCAGGGAGTCATCGAGAAAAAATATTTCAATCAGTTCATGAAAAATAATTTTCAGACAAGAGGAAATGAAAATTGGTCAGATGAGCAAATTGTTGGCTGGAATTCCCAGGTAGTCGGTTCCCCTGCAGCGCTGATTAAAGAGGTTTTTCAATTCGGTGGATCCGCTTATACCTTAGATGCCGCTTGTGCTTCGTCGCTTTATGCTTTACAGCTTGGCATTCGAGAGTTATCGAGTCATCGATTAGATGCGGTGATGATCGGTGGTTTATGTCGCCCCGACTCGATGTATACTCAGATCGGATTTACGCAATTGAAGGCACTGTCGAAAAGTGGCAAATGCTCTCCATTTGATCGCGAGGGGGATGGATTGCTGGTAGGGGAAGGGGGCGGCATCGTTGTTATCAAAAGGCTCGAAGATGCTCTGCGCGATCAAAATACGATTTATGGGGTTGTACGAGGTTATGGAATTAGTAATGATCGCGATGGTAATCTACTTGCTCCTGCTCAGGAGGGTCAGCGGAGAGCCATCGATCAAGCATATAAAATGGCGAATTGGTCGATGTCGCAGGTGGATTTTATCGAATGCCATGCTACCGGAACTCCGATGGGGGATCGAGTTGAATTCAATTCCTTAGTCGATTACTATCGGTCCAGTTCGGATATTTCAGATTCACCTATTTCAAATTCCAAGCTAGAACAGAAAATCGCTCTCGGTTCGATCAAGGCCAATCTCGGCCATTTACTAACAGGGGCGAACGCAGCTTCTTTAATAAAAGTTTTGTTGTCGATCAAAAACCAGACCATCCCGCCTCAGGCCAATTTTCAGGAAGCCAATCCTACATTAATGATCGATGATTCGCCGTTCCGCATTTTAAAGCGGTCAGAGCAATGGAAAAACCGTTCGGATGGATCACCGCGCCGAGCAGCAGTAAGTGGTTTTGGATTTGGAGGAATTAATGCTCATCTTCTTATCGAAGAGTATCGACCAGAATCGGCGTATGTCAATACCTTCAATCATACGAGCGATGGGGAATCCCGATCCAATGTCCAATCGATTCCAGATGAACAAAGGAAGGATCTAGATGAAGAATATGTGATTGTTGGGTTGGGAACTTATTTAAGCAATGCCCGCGATATTTCCGCTTTTAGTTCTCTCGGTTTTTCTACTATCATTGACCAGAATCTGAAGACCGAGATTAGTAATCGTTCGTTCCAAACTCTCGACTTCGATTTTGCAGAATTTCGCATCCCTCCCAATGAACTAAAAAAAATGTTGCCTCAACAGATAGCGATGCTCTTAGCGGCTAATCAAGCTAATCAGGATGCACAAAATTCTAAAGGTTCAGAGGAAAAGAATCAGATAGCGAATAGCGACATCAAATTCTCGGTCGATCCTGCTAAATCTGGTGTCATTATTAGTTTGAATTTGGATTGGAACACAACGAATTTTCATCTCCGATGGTATTTTGGAGAGCAGAAATTAAAAACGAGCAAAAATAATTCTCCCCAGTCGATTGCGGAAAATGATATTGGTTCCTTGTATAAGATAGATGCTCCTGAACTCAGCGCGGATAGTACCTTAGGTGCCTTGGCAAGTATTACTGCAAGCAGGATTGCTCGTCATTTACATTGGGGAGGAGCTTCATTTACGATCACGGATTCTCATCGTGGTGGCCTTCGAGCTTTAGAGATTGCTTTGGATTATCTCAAATCGGGTCAGCTCGATCAGGTTCTGGTGGGCGGTGTTGAGTTCCTCCATGATATTCGCCAAGAAGAGATATTTGGGGCAAATCGATATCCGGAGGGAGCGTGTGCGCTCGTCATCAAAAAGAAATCAGTAGCAATTCGAGATGGCAATAAAATATACGCAATAATCAAAGAACCAAAGCACTGTTCCTCGGATTTACAATCTTATATTCAATCGCTCGAGGCACAAAAACAGAATACTTCGATTCAACGATCGCAAAACAAAAATCGTTCACTTGAAGATCCCTTGCTATCCTTCGCGAATCAGATCGGCTATTACGACTTGGTAGATAGCTCCGCGAACCGTTATTTTACGCAGAAGGAAAACTCCGCTGAATCAAAAAGCCTATCGGAAAATCAAATCCCCCAATCGCAAACGTCGTTTTCTGGTTTACTTTTCTTGATTAAAAGTTGTTTGGCAATTCGTTGGCAGCGCTTACCCGCGGATTTTGAAAAAGAGAAACAATCATCATATTGGCTGATCGATCGGGAAACAGCTACAAGAAAAACGCAATTAATCGAAGTGGAGTCTCCAAGCAGCTTGCGGATTTTTGAACTTGAAGAAGTTATGCCAATTCTGGACGAGAGCGGCAAGAGTACCGAGGTGATCGGCCAGGAATTTATACCATTTAACGAATATGAGCTATTCTTCGTGGCAGGTAATAGTAATGCGGAATTGATTGCTCATTTGCAAAAACTCCGGAAATTGATTCAATTATCGGATGAGAGCGACCTAGATAAATCGATTGAATCTCGGCAAAATCGATCTCTAAGTGAATTAGCGCGAACTTGGTATCAGCAGGGATACGAAAAAAGGAATGAGAAAAGTTATACGTTTCGAATTGCTATTGTTTCTGATAAAATCGAAACCTTGGTCCAGCAGATCGAAGAGATCCAGAAAGAGCTTCAAGAACGAGGGAAAAATATTCTTTTTTCCGATTTTCGAGACTATGGTCTATCTCTCCAAATCGATACCAAGTCGATTGGCAAAATCGCTTTTGTTTATCCAGGATCTGGAAATCATTATCCTGGAATGGCAAAAAGCTTAGCGACTCGATTCCCCTCGGTTCTAAGAAGGCAAGAATCGGAAAATCGATTTTTGGCAAGCCAATATAGACCAGATCTTTTTTGGGATGCCGAGAAGATTCCTAACCACGGTAATGCTCGAGATTTTATTTTTGCTCAGGTATCGTTCGGAACCTTATTAACCGATTTACTACGTTCTTGTGGAGTTGAACCTGAAATCGTTTTTGGGAATAGTTTAGGCCAATCCGCTTCTTTATTTGGTATGAGAATCTGGAGAGATCGAGACGAAATGCTCCAGCGAATGCACGCTTCCTCTCTGTTTATGAGCGATCTAGCCCCACCTTATCGTGTCGCACAGATTTTCTGGCAAAATGAAGCTTTATCCCCAGATGTTTGGCTTGCTGGGATTGTTCCTGTTTCTGCAGAGGAAATTCGCCAACGGCTAAAAGAAAAAGCGAAAATATATCTTTTGATTGTCAATTCGCCAACGGAATGTGTGGTAGGCGGAGAACGCTCTATTTTACTCGATTGGACTAAAGAGCATAAATTGCCGTTTTTGCCTTTAGAGGGGGTGGTTTTGTCGCATTGCGAGGTTGCGACACCTGTCGAAGCTGCTTATCGAGAGCTTCATACCTTACCGGTTACCCCACTGAGCCGAGTAAGTTTTTATAATGCAATTACTCAAAAGCCTTACGCGCTCACTTCGCAAAATGCGGCAGAAACTATCTTGCAAGCGAATCAGCAAATGATCGATTTTCATCAGTTAATCCAAACCATTTGGAAAGATGGGGCGAGGGTTTTTGTTGAAATTGGTCCCGGATCTTCCGCGACACGAATGATCTCGCAAAGTCTGCAAAATCAAGCCCATGTTGCCATTGCCATGAATTCGAGCAAACAAGATGAATGTTTGGTATTCTTACGCGGTTTAGCACAGTTATATCTGGTGGGTGTAGCGATCGATTTAGATCCTCTCTATAAATCACCGATCCGATTTTTCCATAAACTCCAAAATAGTGATGCTTCTAAACAAAATCGAAAAATTTCCATTCCTGTTTCTCCTTTGAAAATTATTAAAACACAAAATCAGTTGTTGGCGGAGTCGAGTCCCCCGCTAAAATTAGAGCCAAATCAAAGTGCTATCTCTCCGGTCTCTCAATCTATTAATCGTTCTGAGAAATCCGAATCGATTCCCGAATCTTCTAGCTTAATCGATATTGATGCAAATAAAGTTCAGAACCAAAAAATTGAAAGATCTCGATATTCTGTCGATGCCTTGCTTCTCGATCTTAATGCTATGCGAGTAAACTCGCAAGAGGATGATGGAGATTCTCTATCGAAAGAGATAACTGAGAGCACCGTCTTTATCTCAAAGTCGAATATCTCTCCTTCAAGAAATCTAGCGATGGGTATAACCCGGCAAATGAGCTTAAATGTATTAGCGCAGAGTTCTTTTTTACGCATTACAGAGAATACGCAAAAAATCTTTGCCTATTTTATTCAGAAACAGAATTCGTCTATCAACAACCAGCAGCTCCATTTTGATAACGGTTTCGAATCAAACAACACTCATACCCGAGCTGAAGCTAAATATACCCAATCTGAAATCATACCCCAATCTGATCTGTTAACTCATCAAATCGATAATGCTGATTCCGGAGAATTTAACAAGGATCTTCTTACCAACACGGAGTCAGAAGAGCCTGTATTCATGACATATGAAGATTGCTGCGAATTCGCAACCGGATCGATAGGCAAGGTTCTCGGAGATCGCTATGCAGAAATCGATCAATACCCCACACGAGTTCGATTACCCGAAGGGCCGTTGATGTTGGTTGATCGAGTGATCCGCGTCGAAGGGATCCCGTGTTCCTTAGGCTCTGGTCGAGTGATCACTGACCATCGTGTCCACGACTCGCGCTGGTATCTTGATAACAAAAAAATCCCAACGTGTATAGCAGTGGAAGCTGGTCAAGCCGATCTGTTTTTATCAGGTTATCTAGGGATCGATTTACAAACTAAAGGCTTAGCGGTTTATCGATTACTCGATGCCGTGGTTACGTTTCATGATTCGCTACCAGGGCCAGGACAAACAATTCGATACGATATTTTTATCGATCATTTTTTCAAACAGAATGATACCTATCTATTTAGATTTCGTTTTGACGCAACGGTAAATGAAAAGCCTTTATTGACCATGCGTTCCGGGTGCGCAGGCTTTTTTACTCAGGAGCATCTTCGTTCTGGAAAAGGGATTGTTCGAAGTAAACTCGAAGCGGAACCTGCTAAACGACAATTACCATCAGATTGGATCGAGTGGGTACCCGTGAGCCGAGCATCATATAGCGAAAAGCAGATCGATGCGCTACGGTTCGGGAACTATAGAGATGCTTTTGGGGAGGATTTTGCCAACTTGAATTTGCGAAATCCCCTGGTTTTACCAGGCAAAAATGGTGGAATGCTTAAATTAATCGATGATATAGAAGAGTTCGATCCTAACGGGGGACGTTACGGCTTAGGAATCATCCGAGCGCGAGCAGCAATCAACCCTAATGATTGGTATCTGGTCTGCCATTTTGTGGATGATCAGGTCATGCCAGGTACATTAATGTACGAATGTTGTCTGCATACTTTAAGAGTTTTTTTGATGAGATTGGGTTGGATTGGGGAACAGGAAGAGATTTGTACGGAACCGATCCCTGGAGTAGCAAGCCGATTGAAATGCCGAGGCCAGGTTATTGAATCTACGAAAGTAGTTCATTATGAGATCGAGATTAAAGAGTTAGGCTATAGGCCAGAGCCTTATGCCATTGCGGATGCTCTGATGTATTCCGATGGTAAACCGATTGTCGAAATATCTTCGATGAGTATCCGGTTTACAGGTCTAGATAAAGATAAACTCCAAGCGATTTGGGGAACGAAATCGACTACAGAAAAAAGCGATTTTTCCGAACGAAGGCCTGCTCTGTATGATACCGCTAAGATTACCTCTTTTGCTGTTGGTAATCCTTCGGAAGCTTTTGGGGAACCTTATCGAGTATTTGATCATGAAAGGGTTATTGCTCGTCTACCCGGTCCGCCATTTCAATTTTTGGACCGAATAGTGGAAATTCATGGAAAACCTTGGGAACTCCAATCCAGTGCGAAACTAATTGCGCAATACGATGTTCCCGCCGATGCCTGGTATTTTACCGCAAATCGTCAAAAATATATGCCGTTCAGTGTATTATTAGAAATAGCACTGCAACCTTGTGGTTGGTTAGCTGCCTATCAGGGTTCGGCATTGACTAGTCCAATCGATTTATCTTTCCGAAATCTTGGTGGCACCGGCATTATGGAATGCCCACTCGATTGCAACGCTGGCTCCCTATCGATTGAAGTTTGCATGACTAAATTTTCCAATTCCGCGGGTATGATCATCCAACATTTTGATTTTCATGTCTGGAATAGAAATGGATCTGTTTACCGGGGAAATACCTATTTTGGCTTCTTTTCGAAAATGGCTCTGGCAAATCAAGTTGGACTACGCGAAGCAAAATGGTATACTCCAACTCAGATAGATACTCGTTATGAGTATCCTGGTTTGAATGAACTCAGATATCCAAATGAGTTCCCTTATCCGGCCAGTGATTATAGAATGATTGATCAAATTGAATGGTTTACGTTGTCTGGAGGGCCTTTTCAGCAGGGTGGGGTAGAAGGGTCAATCAAGGTCGATCCAAGTATGTGGTTTTTCAAAGCCCATTTTTATCAAGATCCGGTTTGGCCTGGTTCGCTGGGATTAGAGTCATTTTTGCAGCTCGGACACTGGTTAATTCGGCAAAAATGGCCTGAGTTAAGTAATAATCTCTCTGTCAGCGTTCCTGAGAGCAAAATTAAACATTCATGGACTTATCGTGGGCAAGTTTTGCCCACGGATGACAAAGTTCGAGTGCAGGTTTTAGTTCGAGAATGGGATTTAGAAAATAAATCGGTCCTATTTGATGGTTTTTTACAAGTTGATGGCAGAATCATCTATGCGATGAACGATTTTAGCCTACACTTAGATTAAATTTGTGTTTGTTAATTATAGAGAAATAATATGCATTATTCGCGAGTTCACTTGGAGACGATAGCCTATGAACTACCACCCATTGTGGTATCTACCGCTGAATTGGAAAATAGGTTAAAACCATTATACCGTAATTTGAATATGCAACTTGGTCAGCTCGAAGCTTTAACGGGTATAAGCGAAAGAAGGTGGTGGGAAAAAGATTTCCCTGTCTCCGAAGGGGCTATATTAGCTTCGAAAAAAGCATTGGCTCGCACGGGGATATCACCACAAGAGATCGGCATATTAATCTACAGCGGGGTTTGCCGAGATCAATTTGAGCCAGCAACCGCTTGCCGGGTTGCTTCGGCATTAAAAATCAATTCTGATGCCACCGTTTACGATTTATCGAATGCCTGTTTAGGGATGCTCAATGGAGTGATTGAAGTCGCAAACCGGATTGAACTTAAGCAGTGCAGAGCAGGATTGGTCGTCTCTTGTGAAACAGCTCGTGAAATTAACGAGGTTATGATCGATCAGATGTTGCGCGAACCGTCTATGGAAAGTTATCGCCAAGCTCTTGCAACATTAACGGGAGGATCTGGAGCAGCAGCAATTCTGGTAGTCGATAAAGAATTATCTGCTGAACACCGAAGAAGATTAGTTGGCGGAGTCACTCAGAATGCTCCGGAACACTATGGGCTATGCCGATGGGGATTGCAAACTTTTTTACCATCCGCTATGGAAAAAATCTTGGCATCGGATGCTGGTTCCTTGATTAAATTTGGCTACGAATTAGGAATGAAACATTGTTTTCGACCATTTATGGAGACCGATGCCGGTTCGGTCCTCAAGTTCGGTGCCGATCTGGGTTGGAAGACCTGGCGCAATTTTCTCAACAAATTGGGATGGGCGGTTGAACACTTAGATAAAGTAATTTGTCATCAGGTTGGAACAGGGCATCGAGAAGCGATTCTAAAAGCTCTCGGCATTCCTCACGATAAAGAGTTTTCAACATTCCAATATCTTGGGAATATAGGAACGGTCTCTTTGCCGTTGACCGCTGCACTCGCAGAAGAAAGGGAATTTTTACTGCCTGGGAACCGCGTTGGCTTGTTGGGGATCGGTTCGGGACTAAATTGCATGATGTTAGGAGTAGAATGGTGAATCCATTATATCCATTCGCTTCGCATTTTATCGAAAGAAATTATTGTGGCCATAATTACCAGATGCACTATCTGGATGAAGGAAATGGCCCAATTTTGCTGATGGTTCATGGAAATCCGACCTGGTCTTTTTTTTATCGAGAAATGGTATTCGGCTTACGCAGATACTATCGCTGTATCGTTCCAGATCATCTCGGTTGTGGTAAATCGGATCATCCCCGGTTGGATCATTATGAGTATCGATTAAAAGATCGAATAAACGATCTCGATTTTTTGATCAATTCGATTGCTCCCAACAAGAAAATAAACTTGGTGGTGCACGATTGGGGCGGAATGATCGGCATGGGTCTTGCATCCCGTTATCCAGATAAAATCGAGTCGTTGATTATCCTAAATACCGCGGCTTTTCATCTACCTCGAGGGAAAAGATTACCATTTTCATTACGACTTGCTCGGAATACCGCGCTGGGTGCCTGGTTAATTCGCAATAAAAATCTCTTTTGTCGGCTTGCAGTCCGCTGGGCGGTAACTAAGAAAAAATTGGATCCTGCCATCCGCGAAATGTATTTATCCCCATACTCCCGACCCGATAAACGAGAAGCGGTGCTCCGTTTTGTCCAGGGGATTCCGTTAGTCCCTGAGGATCCCGATTACCAGCAGGTCTCTGAGATCGATAATTCGTTGAACTTATTTGCGCATGTTCCTATGCTCATTTGCTGGGGGATGAAAGATTTTGTTTTTGATGAAGATTTTCTCGATGGTTGGAGACAACGATTTCCATTTGCAGAAGTAATAACTTTTCCTGATTCTGGGCACTATCTGCTCGAAGATAGTGCTCCAGAAGTGATCGACCTGGTGCAAAAGTTCTTAAAATTGAATTTGGCGAAACAGGTTCCGGCCTGAGTCGAAGTGATTTCCCCTCTTCTGGCTCGCGGGCACCCGAACGTTTGTCATGAGCAACATGAGCAACCGGCATTCTAATAAAGCATTCCCTGAAACTTCTCGTATGACCAATGTTGTCGATTACCTCGATTCGCATGCTCAACAGTTTCCCGACCAAATTGCCATTTATGAACCATATAAGTCGTGGTTCGAAAATGATTTGAAGTATCATTCGTTGACCTACAAACAGTTACAACAAAGAACTTATGAAAGTGCTTTCGCCCTCGAAGCAGCAGGGATCGAATCGGCGATGTTTACAGTGGTAATGATCCCTCCTTCGATCAATTTTTTTACCATTACCTTTGCCTTATTTCG
>JAKBAI010000315.1 GCA_021809185.1 Planctomycetota bacterium | reverse complement strand
TTGAGGATCAACCGCTGGAACTTCAACGATCAAATCGGCTTCACGCCGAAACCATCTTTCTTCGAAAAACTCTCGATCTAGCACTTTCATCTTCGAGAAATCGAGCAGATCCATCGTCGCAGGTAAAAGTTTTTTGGTGAAAGCACGAAGGTGAATAGGGACAGATAAGATCTCCCGATAGGATCGATCATGGATCGATTTGGGAAACTCGATTTTTGAAGGAGAAATCGATGGCGTTTCTTGTTGGAGAAGGTTGTTGAGTAAGAGAGAGGGATTGCTGATGGATTGATCCTGATTAATGGGGACCATTTCAGAGGTGGGAGGCGCTGGATAAATTTCCGGAGTATCGGCTCGCGAAGAAGTTGACTCAGCTGGGGGTTCGAGAGATACTTTCGAGCTTTCTGCAATAGGATTGGATAAATTAGAAGTAGTCGAATGGGGGTCGGGTGATGTTGGCAATTCGGATTCCGATGGGTTCATTCAAAAGGTTCCTAAAAAGCTGAAAGGTTCGAGGGAAAATAAATCAAAAAATTTTAGGGAGATCAAGAATAATGATTGATTCTCCATCTTCTTTGAATCCCACCCCAATATTCGTTAGACTGCTTTAATTGATACTGCTTTAATTGATGTAGTAAATCGCCTTGAACTATTCCATAGGAGCTTTCCATTTATCTACTACCTAAATAATAGGACTAAAGATAAGTTGCCATTAGGGGGTGTTATCGAGAAGAATGGGTCTCGACTAACCCATGTCGCTTATTCTGCGGGCAAGGATTAAGCAACTGAACACAAATGAGTTGAATTTAGAATCGGTGGGCTTACGTTTCGCTTGTTTTTCAAGCTCTAAAAATCAATTATTGAAAATGGAAGCGGAACAAGATTCTATTATTGATCTTCTTTTCATCTCTGATTTATCGATCAGCTGCAGGGTTTTCACTTCGAATATCTCAAACATTTTTCCCCAGGTCTTACGAAACAATAATATATCGAATTTTGCTTCGTTCGCATAATGTTAAACAACGTTGCACTTCCACAGAGGATTTCACTTAAACTACTGACATGGAAATATGACTTCGAACGATTAAAATCAAAAAACCTTATAAAGAACCTAATTAAATGGATCAACAATATCAAATGAATTTTGGGGAAAAATTGAATTGATGATTACTTTTAAGAATAAATCATCAAAAATGATGAACCTAAATAAATATTTTTCGCTCTTGAATTTATAAAGTAAAAACCATCTTAATAATTTTTCTTTTAGAAAGAAGATCGATTAAGGATATAACAGGTTAAGGAAAATAATGATGAATCAATTCGGTTCAAAAAAAAACAACTATGGTTTTCAATGGATGATTACTGGCCCATCACAATACCAGTTTTGTGGAGAAACAGTAACTCAATTACCCGCAGGGGCTTATACTTGTACTTTAGATCCTTATGGCAGAGAGATTTATCACTTTCGAAATTTACTAATTGATAGTCTAATTAATGTAGAAGGAAGTTTACCGGATCGAATTTTAAAAGAAATCAATCAATTTTGGAGTTGTGGTTCCCGTTTTGCCAAATATGGATTTTTACATCGGCGCGGTTATTTGTTATATGGAAAACAGGGGGGTGGAAAATCTTCCTTAATTCATCAGATTATTCAGGGAATTATACGTCAGGGCCATGTTGCTTTTTTCTGCGATTACCCGCGTGCCTTTACCCAATGTGTAGAAAAATTTCGGGAAGTAGAACCTTCACGTCCCGTGCTGTGCGTTTTTGAAGATATTGATTCGATCATCGAAAACTATGGAGAATCGGAATTATTGCAGTGGTTGGATGGGAATCATCAAATTAATAAAGCGGTGAATCTAGCCACCACCAATTATCCAGAGAAATTAGATCCTCGAATTCATTCTCGCCCTCGCCGATTTGATCGCATTTTGCGCATTGAATCCCCAGATACCAATATTCGTCGTGCTTATTTTACTGAAAAGGTGAAAGACTTGACCAACGAAGAGTTGACTCAATGGGTTCAATTATCCGAAGGGTTATCCTTCGCTTCCCTAGCTGAGTTGGTAATTTCTGTTTGTTGTCTTGGTAACGACATTCATGATACCGCAACCTTGTTGCGAAATCTTGAAGAGCAGAAACCCAATAGTAATACTATTTGGCCCACGGAATTTGATGCAAATGGGGAAGCAAACAAAGTGATGAATGAAGAAACAAACGGAGAACTAACTGAAGAAGCAAACGGAGAACTTGTTTCGAATTGATGTATTTTTCCTTTGAGCAATCGGAGTTGTGAAAATCAGGGATAGACGTGATCAACCATCGAATCGATTCTTACTTCAATTGAGATTATATGGAGATTTTAATGAAAAATTTCATTGATATTCTTCATTAAATCAATGAAATATATCGATCTTAAATCACCAAGACAAATTTCAATCTTTACCTTAAATTCTAAATCAATTTCAAGGGATTTTGAGTAATTTTTCTGCTGAGGTAGTTCATCGCCCAAACTATCTCAGCAGTTTTTCGATTATCTAATATTTTCTCAACATTTCCCTCAACAATACAAGTTTGAGGGAATTACTCCTCTCGCTTTCGGCGAAAAACCCGCTTACTGACCAAATGCCCCAGCAAATGAAACGATCGCGCAAAAAAGTTTTGATTCTTGACGCAATTATAAGGTGGTTTATTTATCAATAGAAAATCAGAAGGTCGATTTTGAGATCAATATTGAAACTACTATCGTATTTATTACTATTGTTGTAATTATTGCTGCTCTTCAACTCGAATACTGGTAGTAAGTAAGTCGCCATGGCGAATATAGCGAACAGTAATAATCTCGTTGACCCCTTTGTCCGCAACAATCCGCGACAAGTCGTCGCAATTGCGAATTGACTTCCCGTCGATTTGCACAATAACATCATCGATCTGAATTGCGGCTCGTGCCGCAGGAGAAGAGGTGATGGTACCCGTGATTAAGACTCCCAAAGTGGATTTCAATTTCAGCCTATTTTTAGTTGCTTCGTCTATATCATCGATCTGCACACCTAGATAACCCCGCTTCACTTTACCATGCACCAATAACTGATTCATTATATTTTTGACCAACTTACTGCTAATGGCCATGCCAATCCCTTGGAATCCCCCCGATCGACTTTTAATTACCGAATTGATTCCAATTACTCGACCATCCAAACTAATCAATGGCCCACCGCTATTACCAGGATTAATAGCTGCATCGGTTTGCAAAAAATCTTCGAATTGGTTTAAATGTAAATTTCGGCTTTTGGCACTAATAATACCATGGGATACACTACCTGCTAAACCAAATGGAGCACCAATCGCCAGTACTCGATCTCCTACTTCCATGGCGTCACTATCCCCCAATTCCAAAGCAGGCAACAATTTATCTGGTTTGATGCGAATGATTGCTAAATCTGTTTTTGGATCACTATGGATTTTTATAGAAGGATATCTGCGACCATCATTCAAAATAATCGTTGCTGATTTGGCACGTTCGATGACATGAAAATTAGTTAATATCACTCCATGAGGATCAACAATCACCCCAGAGCCAAATCCTGCGCGATTTTCCCCTGGATTTTGTTTAGGTGCTTGCCCATCAGTATTATGCACAGGCATTTGTCGTATAGCGGAAATCGTTTCAATACTTACAACCGCTGGCAGTGCTTTTTTCACCACGTTACGATAGGAGGTTAGCTCTTTAGGAATTGCGATTACGTTTGGATTATTATCGGCATGAGCGCGAAATGGCGTCTCTTTAATAAGCAATCCTAGGAGAAACCCTGTTGCAAAAATTGGACCTATGATTACATAAAATTGAAAGCGTTTCATATCGGTATCATTCCGTTTCTTTTAAGCATTATCTTTATTCGTAGATTATTTAAATAGTTAGATTTAATAAAAATTCAGTTTTGTTCTGAGTATGTCCATCTTTCGGAAGATTCTCTTTTAGTTAAGGATAGCACAAATCTAGAAAATGAGGAGTGCTCTGCTGTTTTTCATCCGTTTATCAGAATCAATAGATCGATTTCTTCTCAACATTGACCAAACAAGAGTATTAATAGTCAGTTTTTCGAGAAATCATGATTAAATCCATTTGAATGCTCCTCTTCAATTCATTATTATTGAAATCTGCCTAAGAGAAGGACAGCTCAATTAAACCGAATTTTTCCTTGACTACAACTCCAGATTGAAATTTTTCGATGATTCAATGAATCTTATCAATCTGAATATAATATTTAGCCGATTATAATACAATATATGATAATCCTATGGTTTATTGGCTCCTTTTGTAAATAAAATGGGAACGATCGGTTCTGGAGAGCATAATGGCCAAAAATAAAAAAACTCGTAGCAACCAATCGACTGGTAAGGATGAGAACAGGGAACCATCGGATCTTTTAGCCTCAAATCCTAAGCAAAAATCGCAGCCTGATCTTTGCACTAACAGCAACTCGGATGAAAACTCTATCCATTTTCAGACAACGAGTTTCAATGAGTCCCTGACGACTCCCGATTCTTCAGAATCTTCCCAAAAATTTAAGTTTAGCCGTAAAGCCCTTGATAAGTTTATTCAGGAAAACTTTAAAAATACTGAAACCATCCGAGAGTTTATACAAGCGGCCTTTCCTCAACTGGTTGATCTCCTTGATATCGATAAAGCCGAGAGTAAACCTATCGATTATCTTTTGCCAGGAGGACAAACTCGCTATCCCGATATTGTC
>JAKBAI010000067.1 GCA_021809185.1 Planctomycetota bacterium | reverse complement strand
TGGCTGAAAGGGGTTCATCATCATGGATAGTTCAAAAATTGAATTGGGAACCGCGGAGAGTTCCATTAAACAAGGGCATGAACCGGAAAATGTTAAAGTTAGTATTCTGACCAAATTTGCGGTTCTTATGGTAATTGGTGCTGTTGCTACCTGGGCTTTATGTTGGCAGATCCTCCAAATCGGGATCAGCAAACCCCCAGAAGAGGCCAAACCGAATCCACGAGCCAAAGCTCTTAATGATCAACCTTTAAATGAGCGATTGACGAGGATCGATACCTATAGTCCTAAAGCGGAATATAAACAACCTCGTCTGGAATTCATGAAATTACGCGATTATCGGAAAGATGCTGATGGGAATGTCGAGCCACCTTATCTTCGACCTGCCGCTCCTAGCAAAGAAGGGAATACCCCTGAATATCATCCGGAAGATCTTCGTGCAGATCGCATTCCTAGCCTCAATGAACCTAAACACGAAGTGAAAGGGGAAAAAGGGATTGTTCAAATTCCAATTACCGAGGCTATGGATAAAGCGGTTAAAGATCACTGGTTACCCACTCAGAAAAAACCAGTGAACCTAAATAAGGTTACCCCCCAGGATACGCCTAAATTATCAAATGGTGGGCAGGTAGCCACGCCAACACAGAAATAGGCCTATGAGATGTAGGCCTATGATAAATAGGCCTTTGAGATTGTAGGCCAAAATTGAGATTAAAATAGTTCTTGATGAATCCATAAAGAACTATTGAAAATGAGTTCGACTATGAAACCATTATTTGTTTGTTATAAATCTGATTCGAAGATTGGGTTTTGGGCAATATCTTCAAAACGATTGATTCGTTTGGGATTGATTCTTCTTGCCCTTACCTTTCTTATAGATGGTTCGCATTCATCCGTATTTGCGGGCGATGCAGCAATGCCCAATTCCAAAGCCAATACAGATCCTCAGCCCAATGTGGATATAGAACAACATCTTGGAACGCAAATCCCCATGGATTTAATGTTCAAAGATGAGCGGGGTAAACCGATCTCCTTAGCGGATGCGTGCGAAGATAAACCAACGATTCTTGTCTTAGCTTACTACACTTGTCCGATGCTTTGTACCCAAGTTCTCAATGGAGTTTGTGCCTCCTTGAAGGACATCGCTCAAAAGGGAGGCCCGGTAATTGGTAAAGATTTTAATGTGGTTACCGTTAGTTTTAACCCTAAAGAAAACTATACTCTGGCATTCATGAAGAGGAAGTCCTATACGGATGAATACGGTATCCCCGGATCCGAGAACCATTGGCGCTTCCTCGTCGGTTCTACGGAATCGATTAATACGCTTTGCGAGACCGTGGGATTCAAATATGTTTATGATAAAAACCGGAAAGATTTTTACCATAGTAGTGGAATTATGATACTTACTCCCAAAGGTAAAATCTCCCGTTACTTTTATGGTATTGAATTCCCACCGGCCCAGATTAAACTTGGTCTTTCCGAGGCTTCGAATGGCAAAATCGGATCGCTCGCTGAAAAGTTGAAATTACTCTGCATGATGAGCTATGATCCTGAAAAAGCCTCTTACTCCGTGAGCTTCTTTAAGCTGGTGCAGACCATGTGTGTCATTACTCTGGTCTCTATCTTCTCTTATGTTGGAATCTCTCTATTTCGAGAACGGCGAAAAATGGCCCAGTTAAATGCTAAAGAATTCGATGACAATCGTCCTAACCCGGAAAGTAAGATTCCTGAGTAAGAATCGAAATCACTAAATGAATTACGATCGATAAAAAGTATTCGTTTATCGCAATGGTATTCGTTGGAAAAATAGCTGAAATAAATAGTTAGAAGAACAGTTGAAGTAAATGTAGCAAAAAATTCATGGCCTTGATTCGAACTGGGCACCCCTCTTCGAATTATCCAGTAAAATTTAAATGGTTTCCTTAAAACCAAATAGACTAGAAGTTGAATGTTTTGTCGGTTCGTTGAATTACTATATAAAATTTGTTATTTGAAGGATTGGATTCAATGATATTTGCACAGATTCCTTTACCAACACCTAGAGCTTCCTCCCAAGGAGCTGAGATTGACGATATTATTCTGGCAACCACCTTGGTTACTGGTTTAGCTTTTGTCTTGGTAACAGCGGTTTTGATTACTTTTTGCTTTTTGTATCGGCGCCGATCAGAAGATGAAAGAACCCCGCGAATTCTTGGTTCGACTGTCATTGAAATTATCTGGACAACGATCCCTTTTCTTATTTTCATCGCGTTCTTTGTTTGGGGGATCAAAATCTTTCAAGTTCACCTCACCCCTCCTGATGATGCCATGGAAATCAATGTCGTTGGCAAACAATGGATGTGGAAAGTTCAACACCCTGAAGGGGAACGTGAGATCAATTCATTGCATATCCCAGTAAATCGGGCCATTAAAATTAATCTTACTTCCGAAGATGTAATTCACGATTTTGGCATCCCAGCATTCCGTAATAAAATCGATGCGGTTCCTGGTCGAACCATGTCTACCTGGTATTATCCTACTGAAGTTGGTGTATATCATATTTTCTGTGATCAATATTGCGGTCAAGGGCATTCGGCTATGGTGGGTAAAGTTTATGTCATGGAACAAAAAGATTATGAAGAATGGTCTAAAGCCCATGCCGAAGGTTCTTTGGCACTAGAAGGGCGTAAACTGTTTTTGAAATTGCAGTGTATTAGTTGCCATAGCAACAATAGCGGGGCAAGAGCACCTGTACTGGAAGAGATTTATAAAAAGCGCGTTCCTCTACAAGGGGGCGGCGAAGTCATAGCCGATGACTCCTATATCCGAGAATCGATACTTTATCCTCTGAAAAAAGTACACGAAGGCTGGCAACCGATTATGCCTTCCTTTTTAGGCCAAGTTTCCGAGGATGACCTAGTTAAAGTAATCGCCTATATCAAATCTCTTCGCCGCGGAGATATTCCTGTACGCACAGAACAATTCTATCCGCCCATCGGTGCCCCAACTCAGCGTACGGAAGTTCAATCTCCCAAAACGAATACAGAAAATAGTGCACCCAAAGAGAGTGTACCCAAAAATACTCCCAAAGAGAGTGCACCCAAAGGAGGTAAGTAAAAATGAGTTTAGCATCTGTTTATTTAAATCGTGACTATATCACGCAATCAGCTCCGGCAGAGCCGAATGCGAAAGCTAGCCCCAATTATTTGAATCATGCTTATGGTTGGCAATCTTGGTTATTGACCATCGACCATAAACGAATCGGTTTATTGTATATGCTTTCCGTAACCGGTTTCTTTTTGATCGGTATGGCTGCCGCAGGGATGGTTCGTTACGATCTACTGAAACCAAGCGGTATGCTGGAAGCAGATATTTACAACCGCATGTTCTCCGCCCATGGAATTGTGATGACCTTCTTTTTCCTCATTCCTGCAATCCCAGGGATTTTTGGAAACTTCTTCATTCCGCTCATGGTCGGTGCGCGCGATTTGGCTTTCCCCAAACTGAATCTTGCGAGCTGGTACATCTACATGATCGGTGGTGCTTTTGGAATCTGGGCCATTCTCAATGGTGGTATCGATACCGGGTGGACGCTGTATCCGCCTTATAGCAGTAAAAGTGCTGCTACGAACGTGGCCCCGGTTGCCGTGAGTATTTTTATCACCGGGTTCTCGTCTATTTTGACCGGGTTGAACATTGTTGTTACCGTTCATCGGATGCGTGCACCAGGGATGACCTGGATGAGATTACCCCTCTTTGTCTGGGCTATTTATGCAACTAGTCTCATCCAGCTTTTATCCACCCCCGTCTTAGCTGTAACCGTTGTATTTCTCGGTGTGGAACGTTTGACCGGGGTCGGAATTTTCGACCCAGCGTTGCAAGGGGATCCTGTCCTGTTCCAACATATGTTCTGGTTTTACTCCCACCCTGCGGTATACATTATGATTTTACCGGCCATGGGGGTAATCAATGAAGTTTTGACCTGTTTTTCAAGAAAAAACATCTTCGGTTATAGCGCGGTTGTTTTCTCGACCCTCGGTATTGCCTTTGCCGGTTTTATTGTTTGGGGGCACCACATGTTCCTTGCTGGAGAAGGGTATTATCCTGCGTTGATCTTCTCTTTTCTAAGCTTCTTTGTTGCTGTCCCTTCTGCGGTTAAAGTATTCAACTGGACGGCAACACTTTATAAAGGATCGATTACGTTCTCCGCGCCTATGATTTATGCGGTAGGATTTATCATCCTCTTCATGATCGGTGGCTTGACAGGGTTGTTCCTATCTAACCTCGGATCTGATATTCACCTGCACGATACCTATTTCGTTGTCGCACACTTTCATTATGTGATGGTGGGTGGTATGGTATTAGGCTATTTTGCCGGATTGCATTACTGGTGGCCAAAGATTACTGGTCGAATGTACAATGAATGGTGGGCGAAATTTTCTGCAATAACCATCATGGTCGGTTTCAGCTTTACTTTCTTACCCCAATTCTATTTGGGTTATCTGGGGATGCCAAGGCGCTATGCCTCCTATGCTCCTGAATTTCAGGATCTGAATGTGCTCTCCTCCGCTGGATCGACTGTTTTGGCGGTAGGCTATATTATGCCACTATTTTACTTGATCCATTCGCTATTCTTTGGCAAGATAGCTACTTCAAATCCTTGGGGTGCTACGGGCCTGGAATGGCAAACTCCTTCCCCACCTTCGCCGCATAACTTTGATAAAACGCCGATTGTAACTTGTGGACCATATGAATATTCACTTACCCCAGAAGAGGCCAAAGCGATGGCCCAAGCGGGAGGAAAACATTAATGTCTAGCCACGCAGCATCCCACGGGCATCCCTCGGTACTTGCCCATCATTTTGATACTATTGAGCAACAGCGCTCCACTATGCGGTTGGGCATGTGGATGTTCCTGGTCACGGAAGCATTGTTCTTCGGTGGTGCCTTCTGTGCCTATGCCGCTAATCGCGTTTGGTACCCGCGCGATTTTGAAGCGGGTAGCAGTCAATTGAATGTATTTATTGCTGGTATCAACTCCCTGTTGCTTCTGACCAGTAGTTTAACCATTACTCTGGCTATTCATGCTGCTCAAGAAGGTAAGAAATCGAAGCTTTTCTGGCTCTTGACGGTTACCATTCTCTTAGCAGTGAGCTTTCTCGGCATGAAAGCCTATGAATATTATTCGGACTACGAAGAGGCTCTGGTTCCAGGATTGCGGTTCGATGAGTCGAAGTTCATGCCTGCGACTCTTCCCTCTCCTGATGCCCCCACGATCAATCAGATCAATCCGGATCGTGTCAAGATGTTCTTTATGTTTTATTACATCATGACCGGATTGCACGTGTTGCATATGATTGTTGGAATTGGTGTTATGGTCTGGCTCTGGTTGAAAGCGTATCGAGGCGAAATTCATGAACAAAAATTCCTCCTCATCGAAATCACCAGTCTATACTGGCACTTTGTCGATCTAGTATGGTTGTTTATTGTTCCTGCACTCTATCTGGCCGGCATCCACCATTAACCAATATGAAATCCAATAACTTTGCAAAGGAGAACACCTAACCATGGCCGAACCGATTCACACTAAACCAGGCAGTTACTACGGTGCCTTTGTCGTAATTGCTATCTTGACCATTTTGAATATCTCTCTATCATTTAGCACCAATATGGGAGCGATTCGCCCCTATCTGCACTTTGGCATTGCTATTGTTCAGGTAGCGACCTTGACCGTTATCTTCATGCACCTCCGCGGTGCTGATGGTATGACTTGGTTAACCGCTTTGAGCGGGTTGTTTTTCGTCGCGTTGATGTTCCTGTTTATCATCACCGACTTCTTGACCCGCCATTATGCTGCTTATTAATCAAACCGATTATTAATCAGTATTGTCTCTAATCGCCCACGAGTCCCCTAATTCTAAAGAAACTAATCAAGGCAATCGAGTCGTTGTTTTCAAACAAAGACTTGATTGCTTTTTCTCATATTGGTCTTTTTCATTCTAGGCAGATATTTCTCCATGCAAAACACCAAAACTTCACTGCATCTCTTTGAATTTTTAGCTTTTCCTTTATTCTATTCTTCCAATTATTCCATTTCCCGTGGAGTCTAACCATATGATAAAGGGATGTATGAAAAAGGGATGTTTGATTCTTTACATTTTATTTGTCATCGGGTGTGGACAATCTAATCCCCCTTTTGAAGAGGATCGCCGTTTTGCACCCCGAACCGATCCTATTATTGTTCGTATCCCTACAGCAGAAATAACGAAGAATCGTCCCGAAGGGCCTATCGATTCGACCTTTCCACAACTTGTGGAGAGGGGTGGGGTGATGTATCGCCCTGAAAATCTATCTCCCCAATTCCAAGCGCAACTAAGTAATCTTATCCAAGAATATTTTGGTACCCCCGCGCACCCGCTGATTCATCTCTCCCCGAGTTCACACGAATCCGCAAATGGAACGAATGAAACGAATGGAACCGGGCTTTCGGAAAATGATCGGCTTCAACTCCAACAACTGGAACACTCTCTCACCAACCAACTAATGCACAATCCGGAACAATGCCAGGAAGGGGGCCGATTGTATCGGCGGCATTGTCTGCAATGCCATGGGATGGAGGGGGATGGCCGCGGGCCGACGGGATCCTGGATATTCCCGCATCCTCGCGATTTTCGCTCCGGGTTTTTTAAATATGTTTCGTCCCAAAATCATCCGGGGCGTCCCCTGATTAACGACCTTCAGCGCACTTTGAAACGAGGTATCCCAGGAACTTCGATGCCCTCTTTTGCTCTACTCGATGACCACAGTCGCGATGCCATTATCTCTTTTGTGATCTATCTTTCCATTCGGGGTGAGGTAGAAAGAGCCGTCATGCTCAATTATCTTCAAGAAGAGGACTCGGAAAACACAGAACTATCAGCAAACGAAATTGAACGAACTCTCAAAAAGATTGTTCTTCGTTGGTTGGAGGTTCAAGATCATGGAGCTTTAAAGGTTCCAGATCCTCTCTTAGAGAATCAAGTAAATGAAAATGGTTCTGGGCCGGGGATTAATTCCTCTTCGAATGAAAATAGTGCTAAAAGTGAGATAAAATTCGCGAACGAAATCGAGCGTGGTTATCGACTTTTTATGAGCGCTGGTTCTTGCTCTCAGTGCCATACGAATTTCGGTCGAGATGCTCTCTATCGATTTGATGCTTGGGGTTCGCTTGTAAAACCACTTGATTTGACTCAAAAAGAACGCCATGGAGGGGATTTTGCAGCAGATATTTATTATCGTCTCAAGAATGGGATTTTCCCTTCGCAAATGCCTTCCCTAACGAATTTTTCGGACGCAGATATAATCGATCTGGTTCGCTTTGTCCAAGCGATTCCCTACCCGCGACAATTGCCACCGAATATCAGAACTTCGATTTATCCCGATTTAAAGTTAGAGAAGTAATGGAATATTTGCCCAACAAAAACATCCAAACGAGACATCAGGAAGACAAGGAGAGAAGAAATAAAATCGGTAAATTTACAGTGAAAAATGGCAAATCATTTGCTTATAAATATACTAACTTGAAATCCTCTCGAGAATATAGTCAAAATTCCTGAGAGATTTTAAAAATCAAATGGGGATTTAATAAACATTAAGATAGATAATGTTCGTTTTTAGCTCTTGTCTATCGATTGTTGAATCAACAACAAGGCAACAACAAGGAAAAACCGTTGAAAAGTTTGATCAGGATGCGGTTCAAATCTTTGAAATCAAAAGGAATGAGGATCCCTCAAAGCACCGCCCCACTAGATAGCCTTACCAATTAATAAAATAGTGAGAGAAAATTATATTGTGAAATCAGAATAACTAAGCGGAGAAGGAAAGTTCTCATCCTTGATAATCTTTGATCAAAAATAAGAATTTGAGAAAGAAATTATAGTCTCGAATAATAAAATTCTGGGAAAAGTTTACAGAAAAATATGAAGCAATCTTCATCCGATTCAATGAACGATTCAATAAACGATTCAATGAACGATTCAATGGCTGTTACGAATAATAGTACGAATAATAGCACAATTAATTCTGAATTAGAACGTTCCGAATCGTTTACACACAATCAATCTCGATCGATTTGGAATCTGTCACGGTGGGTAGTCCCATTGGCAATGTTCACCGTTGTTCTGACCGAACTATTGCTGATTTTGGGAAGTTTAGTAACCACTTTCCGAGTTGGAATGGCGGATCCTGTATGGCCAACGACTCCGTGGTATCTTTTCTTTATTGATTGGAAAGAACCGAGCAGTGGTTTTCTGATCGAACATGTCCATCGCTTAGCAGGATTTACGGTCGGCGGGATCGCTTCTCTCCTAGCGATTTTCTTATTGGGAACGGATAAAAATCGGTTCGCAAAATGGATGGGAATGGTCCTGATCATCGCTATGTTGGGGGTGTATGGAGCGTTCCATGGTCAAATGATGAAACAGGTTCGAGCCGAACAGATTGTCTGGCCGATGACTACCATCTATCTTCTCTTGGGTTCGATTGGAGCATTGCTGATCTTCGAGTTGGCTCGAATATTCCAGAAACAATCTGGGGCGTGGTTGCGATTATTGATGATATTTGCGCTCCTGGGGGTAATGATTCAGGGTCTACTCGGTGGATTGCGGGTTCGTTTGGATGCCCTGTTTGGAACTAATTTAGCAGCGGTTCATGGTGTTTTTGCTCAAATGGTTTTCAGCTTGTTGGTGGTAATTGCCGTTTGGAGTCGGCGACCGAACTTAGAGCCATTGCAAGCGGAGAAAGCGAGTCGAGGCAGTTCCAATCTGTTCCTTGCAACTCTCTTGTTTGCTTCGGCTTTGATGCAATTAATCTGGGGGGCGTGGTTACGCCATTTACCTGGCCCGATCCCCCAACGACTCCATTTTTTAAGTGCGTTTCTCGTATTCGCCCTGGCTATCTGGAATTTCTTTTCTGCCAAACAAAATTCGATGGCAGGAAAAACAAAAATGTCGATCCATCTGCTGTTGGGCTTTCTAGTTTTACAAATATCGTTAGGAGTCGAAGCGTGGTTGGGTAAGTTTCTAAGTCCCATCGCCCCAGAACTACAGACCATTACCGCTAGTCAGGCCACCATTCGTTGTTTGCATGTGATTGTTGGAACAGGGATAACAGCAACTTCGGCAGTTATTTTCTTTGCGGCATGGAGATTTCATCTTGCCCGGAAACGATTTCGCATAGAACAGATAGGAAAAGATTCGTTTCATAATACCAATACACTAGGTACCAATACACTAAAAGCGGATAGTTTAGAACAAAAGGTCCAGTTATCGACAGTAAATTCGTAAATAGTAGAATCAACAGGATAGGCATAAACAGAAGCAAAAGCATAGACTGCACAGGCAGGGGAACATCAATGAAAATGACCATTAGTATGGGGGTTAAACCGGTTGCAATGGTACGCCCGCATATTTTAGAATATGTGGAACTATTTAAAATCCGAATTGCGGTAATGGTATTATTTACGGTTGCTGTCGGTTTTTATCTCGGTTGCCAAGAAAATGCTCGTGGTTTATCCAATAGTAAAACAAGTAAACAGTTCCAGCTTAAACACGATTTGGGACTGGCCGGAAATGTGCTTACTTTATTCCATGTTTTACTAGGAACTGCTCTGGTTGCCATTGGTGCAAACACCCTCAATCAATATTTAGAGAGAGACAGCGATGCTTTAATGCAACGAACTGCTAATCGTCCGCTCCCTGCTGGTCGAATTTCTGCCAACGAAGCTCTGTTTTTTGGTATGCTGACCAGTGTTATCGGTATTGCTTACTTGGCCTTGATGATTGCCAGTCCCTTATCCGCAATGATTGCCGGGTTGACTTTGCTGAGCTATGTATTTTTGTATACGCCAATGAAAAGAATTACCCGCTTTAACACGATAGTAGGAGCTGTTCCTGGGGCACTGCCCCCGCTGATTGGTTGGTGCGCGGTCCGCCCAAATCTGGATGGGCAGATTATCTGTCTATTTGCATTTTTATTCTTTTGGCAATTACCGCATTTCGCTTCGATTGCTTGGATGTATCGCCAAGATTATCAACGCGGCGGATTGAAAATGGTATCTACTGAGGATCGATCGGGACGCATCACTGCCTGGACGATGATTGTTACCTGTATACTCCTCCTTGCTGTCAGTTTAATGCCCAGTATTCTCGGGTATGCCAGTCTGATTTATTTGATTGTAGCCTTTGCGGGTGGTCTGATTTTTCTAAATAGTACTTTGCGATTTAATGAAAATCGAACCCATCCTCAAGCGCGTAAAGTCCTCAAGACTTCTGTTATTTACTTAGCAGCAATCTTAGCATTCTGGTTAATCGATGTTCAAGCCATTCGCCCCCTCTTTTCGCTTTAATATCTTGGACTGTGATATATTAGACTGTGATATATTAGACTGTGATATATTAGGCTGATATATAGAGAGATATTGATTATGAGAATAACTTTCCTTAACTGATATTCTCTTAACTGATATTCTCTTAACTGATATTCTACTCATATGGATTACTCTCTTATAGCAGCCTATTTGCCTCCATAAATTGTACTGTTTATCACCCTTATTATACGATAGAGATTTTTCTGTCGTTTTTCTAGACTTTCAATATGAAGAAGTTTCCTTATATACCCCTGTTATTGGTTTGTATCTATCTTTCCCCGAGCTGCTCTCCTCGGGCTAGACACATCCCCCCAACAGAGTCCGGGAAAACCCAGTTCGAACCGATTCCGTTGATCGATTTCACGTTGACCGAACGATCGGGAGAAAAATTGGGGAAAAAAGATCTGCTGGGGAATGTATGGGTCGCCTCTTTTGTTTTCACTCGGTGTACAGGTCCGTGCCCGCAAGTAACCGCAACCATGGCTCAGCTTCAACAGGAACTAAAAGAGGTTCCCCATTTGCGTTTAGTTACCTTTACGGTCGATCCGGAACGTGATAAACCAGATGAACTAAAAAAATACGCAGAACATTTTCGAGCCGATCCTAAAAAATGGTTATTCTTGACGGGTGAAGAAAAGAAAATTCATGAGTTACTGATGAAAGGCTTTAAGATAGGGGTTGGTCGTGCAGAAAATCCGGAACCAGGTAAAGAATTTGATCACAGTACCCGGCTAGTGATCGTAGATGCTTTAGGGAATATCCGTGGGTTTGCCAACGGCATAAGGGATGAAAATGACCCCGATAGCGAAAGGCATTTCAAAGAAAATCTCGATAATCTAAAGCTGCAAATTCTGGAACTCGTCAAAGAAATTCAATAATCGATCTCTGAATTTGTTGAGCGTCGCCAGAATCAAAAATAGTCTATCTATCTCCATTTTATCCAGCCCAATAAATCTTTTTCTTGAATCATCGATATAAATTCAATTCGTTAATCGGGTGGGAAAAAACCAGCTTCGCCTTCGTAGACGATTCGATATTTTTTTAGATAAGCAACAAAATTTTGATAAGAGGTCGTTGACCAACCCGACGATTTCAAAAGTTCAACGGCTTTGGCGGAGGTATTGGCCCCAAATCCGCTTGTTCGTTCGTGGAAAGGTTGCGTAACTAGAACTTCTGGTCGAAATTCGAGTAATCGATCGGCAAACGCGATAGGATCTTTTAATGGCAGAGTTGGGGTAACACAGATACCGATAGCAACTCCAGCGTTTTGGAGTTGATGCGCAGCTCGCCATCGGCTTTCGAGGGAGGGGGCTTTGGGTTCATATAGTTTAGCTATTTCTTCATGATCGGTAGGGATGGAAAGATTGACACGTAGCGCCGAAAATCGAGTAAGAAGATCGATATCGCGAACGACCATTGGCCCACGAGTTTGGATAACCCATCTTGGTTCCTGGCAGCAAAAAGCCTGTTTGGAGACGGATAAGCTAGCTTCGAGTATCCCCCGTGTAAGCATTATTTTTCGCTCGATCGGCTGATAAGGATCCGTGACGCTAGACATGTAAATCGATTGACCAGCCAATTTGCGAGTTTCCTTTTCTGCAAGCTCAATCGCATTTTTTTTGATTCGGAACCATTTTCCCCAATCTTCCAGAGGTCGATCATTTTGTGGTAAATAAGCGGCATAACAGTATAGGCAACCAAAGGTACAGCCCACATAGGGATTACAAGTCCAATCAAATCCTCCTCTCTGAATAAAGCCAGTCGCCTTTTGAAATAACGTACGGGCTTTAATCTGTTCCATTTGAAAAATCCTTGACCATTGATTTGATATTGGTTTGATAATTATTTTCTTATCATTTTGATTTATAAACTCTATATCGAACCGAATTATCCTAGAATCGCAAGATTCATCATACCAGAGTTGTGTGAGTCAAATCCAGAGACAAAATTTCAAATCAAAAATAGGAAATAATATAAAATTAATTCTTTTTAGAATTTATGAGCAAAAATCAATAAAATAATGAACCCAAGAAATCGGTACAGTCTCTTGACTCTTAGTAGCTGTTATCTATTATAAATTATGTCGGATAGATTTGTATCGAGCTGGTAGCTCAGTCGGTAGAGCAACAGACTTTTAATCTGTGGGTCGTGGGTTCGATTCCCACCCGGCTCATTTTACGTTTATATTTTACGGCTATATAGTAGTTTCGAATCATTCGAGATTATTCTCAATGATTCACTACTATTTTCAATGATTAGCATAAACTCGAAATTTCTCGAGTCGAAATTTCATAAATCATTCCGACTCTTTTTTCATTCATCAAAATAATTCACGGTTTCTTACCATATCTCTTTTTGCACTGCTTTATAAATTGCCAATACTTATTTGAGATCTTTGGTTTTCTAGATTCAAATTTTCTCATTCAATTTTTCGCTTATTTTCATTTTTTAATCAATTATCTTTACGCTTGTTTGGAAGTGCGCAATTCAGATGAGCAGATCTTGATTTAGAATTTTCGCTTTGCGTTTATGGAAGGATCACCCCTTGGATTCGAATAAGATCGCGTAATACGAAATCCTTATGAATGATTTGCTGGGAGAAGGAATAGCACTCTCTCTATTAGCGATTGTTGGTAAGCTGGAAGAATGGAAAACAAAAGTAGAAAATCATAAACAATCAGAAAAATTATTGATTAGAAATTTAAAAGGAGTCACGGAAAAAGTTTCCTCTCCCAGCGAAAGAAATGAACGGAAACATATTTTTAATGAAATTATTGGTTTTCTTAGAACCATCTGGCCCATGCTGCGGAATGAGAGTTGGTGGGATCGAGGCGAATTAGGCCAGAGTTAATTGATTCCTATCAGCTTTAATTTATCAAGTTTTTAATTTATCAAGTTTTTAATTTATCAAGTTATCGTGGGATCTCCACTTTATACTCCTCAGCTAATTTTTTAATCTGAATCCAGGTTCCATCTGGAATTTGAATGCCGGTCTTCAATCGCTGTTCGCGAGTTTTTCTTTCCATATCTCCGGGGAGAATGATTTCAGCAACCCCCGGAATTTTCGGGGTCTGGCGAACGGACGAAAGAAATTTCTCTGTTTCCTGCAAAAACTGATCTTTGCCGGCAAAATGGTTAATATCGAGGAGAATCATTAAAACCGCATTGCCGACACCAGGCATCGGATTTTCGGGATGAGTACAATGCCCGCCGGAGAGAGAACCGCAAAGAATATCCATCATTAAACCTAGGCCAAAGCCTTTATAAGCTTGGGGACCACCAAAAGGAAGAATGGTACCGCGCGGTTCGTGATATAAGATAGCGGGATCGGTACTCGATTTTCCTTGGTGATCGATGATCCAACCTTCCGGAATGGGTTCCCCCTTCTGATAGGCAACACGGACTTTTCCTTCAGCGCAACTACTAGTTCCCATATCAAGAATGGGAGGAGAGGAAAGAGCGGGAGAACCGATACAAAGGGGATTGGTGCTAATGCGACCTTCGGTTCCCCCTGGAGGCGCAACCCGATGACCACAGCCATGCGAGTTGACCGTTGCGAATAGGAGGCAATCCCGTTTAGCCGACCATTCAGCAAATTCTCCCAATCGACCAATATGCCCGCAATGTTTCATGGTGCCTGCGGCAATTCCGATCGCTTTTGCTTTTAAGAGCAATTGGTCTAAAAGAGTATATGTTTGGACCTGTCCAAGTCCCCAATGAGCATCCACAGCCAAAACAGCAGGGGTTTCGTGCAATACTTCGAATTTTGCCTTACTTTTCAGCTTCCCTTCCCGAATAAATCCTATATACTGCATTAGACGAATAACTCCGTGCGAATCGTGACCGCATAAATTAGCATCCACGAGGCTTCGAGCCGATATGTCCGCTTCGGATTCCGTCAAGCCACTTGCTTGTAACAGGCTTTTGGCTAGGGAAATTAAAATGGGGGCTGTAAAGGTAATCATAACTCATTTCTTTCAAACAATTCGTTGAGGTTTGACCTCCGGAAAATCGAAGGTGTTGTAATGTTATATCAAGTTCATGAGAAAACGCGAAGGGCAGGAAATCAGGAAGGAAAGGTTGTTGAACTTATTTATGCGGATCAGCAAGCCCAAGTCGATATCTGGCTTGCGCATGGGTTCAATTGTCTGTCCTGGAAAATAAAGCGAAATTCAAAATTCAAAGATCTGCTATATCAAATGAACGATTGGGAACAAAATCCGGTCCCTACTCGTAGCGGCATCCCGATTCTATTTCCATTTCCAAATCGATTACGGGACGGTTTCTTTGTTTTTTCGGGTAAAGAATACCATCTACCGAAAAACGATTCGAGCAAATCTCATGGAATGCACGGCTATGCTGCCCGTTATCCCTGGCGTCTAGTTGAATGCGGTGCCGATCACGCGCAGGCCTGGGTTACTGGAGAATTTCGCCCTTCGATCGATGCCCCGGAAGTTTATCCGTACTGGCCAAGCGATTACCGATTGCGTGTTACTTACCGCTTGAAATCCGATCGCCTAGTCCAGGAAACGCAAGTCTATAATCCCAGTGACGATCTCCTTCCCTTCGGTTTGGGATTTCATCCCTATTTCCGATTCCCCTGCCTAGTGGGTGATACCAATATTGCACGCGCTCGCCTAACCATGCCCGCGCGATCGATCTGGCAACTCGAAGATTGTTTACCAACAGGGAAGCGCATTCCGGTGCCAGGTCCATTGAACTGGATCCATTCGCGCATGGTCGGAGATACAACGATGGATACACTGTATACCGATCTGCAAGGAATGGACAATCATAACGGCCTTCAACAGGTAGCCGAATTACGCCATGCCGATTTCCGAGGGGCTTTAAAGGTATGGGTAGCCAAAGAATTTCGGGAGATGGTCCTCTTTACTCCCGTTCACCGTCAAGCAATCTGTATTGAACCGTATACCTGCCCAACCGATTATATCCATCTACACGAACAAGGTCTCGATAGTGGTATTACTATTTTACCCCCTGGTGAAACCTGGATGGCCACCGTGGAGTATCAATGGGATGAAACTGCTACGGATGTTTAATTGCTAACAAATAGTTTGTTTGTGTCGAGTCGATCAATTCTGTCGCGGATTCCGTTCAACAAGAAATCAGAAGAGAACAAGAAAAATGGTAGAAGTTAAAGGTCTACGTGTCGATTACGACTCTTTTTGTGCCGTCCACGATTTAGAGTTTCATGTGGAGCCAGGGGTCGTCTATGGGTTGATAGGTCCAAACGGTAGCGGCAAAACAACGACGATGCGCGCGATTCTCGGCTTGTTGGAACCAACTTATGGTGAAATCTATATCAACGGCATCGATATGCAGGAAAATCCCGACGAAGCTGCCAAATATATCGGTTTTATGCCCGATTTCCCTCCGATGTATGAAGATTTGCTGGTCTGGGAATTTCTCGATCTATTTGCAGCAAGTTACTATGTTCCCAAAAGTCAGCGGTATGAAGTTATCGATCATTATCTCGATCTAGTCGGATTGACCGAAAAAAGAAATTCATTTATCCCCGGATTATCGCGCGGGATGCGACAAAGACTGATGTTAGCGAAAACGCTGATTCCTGATCCCAATGTAGTTATTCTAGATGAACCGGCTTCGGGAATGGATCCGCACGGTCGAGCCGATTTAAAGCGGATCATGATCGAACTTGGTCAGCGCGGCAAAGCGGTGATTATTTCTTCCCATATTCTTACAGAGATGAATGAGTTCTGTTCTGCCATTGGCATTATGGAACGGGGGCATATGATCGTTAGCGGCAGTATTGACGACATTCGGCAAAAGATGGGGAACCAAGAGCATTGCGAAATACGTGTACTTGGCAAGGAGGATGATTTACAACATTTTCTCAAGGAACACCCGCAAGTGCATTCCTGCAAACCGATGGGCAATAATAAATACCGTTTTCATTTTCGCGGCGACGAAATGGCCACCAGCCAATTGCTTGCCGCCATTGTTAAACGCGGTATTCCCGTGGTCTCCTTCATTCAACAGCAGGAAAACCTCGAAGATCTATTTTTGAAAATTGGTGCGCGCCAGTTATCCTAATGATTTGGAATCATCGCGGCAAATATGGTAATCTGAAAATGGGATAGAAAACTATATCGATCTAAAATGGTCATTAAAAAACAAACCGCTTTCCGAGTAGTGATGGGGCAAAATAATTAAGCTTGTTGGAGAAATAATTCGTGGCCTTTAAAGAGTATATTCAACTGAGTGAAAATCCGATTTTTGTTCGCTATGTGCGCTCAAGTCTACGGCGGGATGGTCTCTTTACCCCCATGATCATTGTTTTTACTATATGCGTTTTGATTGTATTCTGGGAATACCAGGTACAACCACCTCCTGGCTCCGGTTATCATTTTATTTTCGTTCTGCAATCGATCATTCTATTTTTGATGGGATCATACAAAGTATCCACAACCATTGCCAAAATTCGAGAATCGACCATTTTAGACTTCCATCGAGTAACACCTTTACCTGCAAAAGTTCAAGCAATCGGTTTTATCCTCGGTATTCCCATTCGCGACTATTTGCTTTATTTAGTTACCTTACCTTTCGCCTGGTATTTTGCAACGCAGAGTAAAGTATTTACTTTATCCGTTGTCATGGAATTGTCGATCCTGCAACTAACAACAGCAATCTTTTCGCATACATTGTCGTTCTTGATCGGCCTTAGCACCAATAAAGCCAAAAATTCAGGGCCGCGCACCATTGGCTTGATGATTGGCATCAGTTATTTAAATTCAATGAGTAACGGTTTATTCCTAGGGTTCAACTTTTATAGTACCTTATTTATCTCTCCATTTAATTTATATATTTATCACCTGAGAACAGGGAACTTCCAGGGGGCCGTACAGCCTCCTCCTCCTGCGGTTTTTTTCGGTTTCGATGCGCCGATTTTCTGGCAAACAATTTTTACGCAAATCATTCTAGGATCTTTCATTTTTTTGGCTCTATCTCGGCGACTGCATAGCGAGAAGGTCGCTCTGCTCAGCAAACCACAAGCTCTCGCTTTGCTTTTTACATCTCTCGTGTTGACGATCGGAATTCTCTGGCCCTACCCCAAGGTTATATTTCTAGGTATCTATAGTTATCTTTTCACCGTTTTGGCCATGATCATTGGAACGGTAGTGACTACTAACCAGGGGGATTATATCCGCGGCTGCCAACGCGCCCGCAAATTCGGATCGAATAGGTTGGGGGTGTTCAATAGCTTGAATGTCAATGTTGTTTTATTACTCTTGTTTTCGCTACTATTGCTTACCGGATTTTTGGTTGGGGTCTTTTTGGTAAGTGATCAAGGAATGGGAAATAATCCTCAAATGGGTCGTCAATCGACCTTATTCACTGGCAATCTTTTAGTGGGTAGTATGATCCCGATCCTCACTCTCCTTTCGTTTGGCTGGGGTTTGCAATATTTTCATCTTGCTATGAAACGCCGGGTACGCTCTGTTATCACTCTGTGGATTTTCCTCTGGTGGATTCTCCCCCTCGCTATTGGTAGTATCCTAAGTATGGGTGGGAATTTCAATAAAAATGCAGATGTTTTACCGTTCATGTTACCAAGCCCATTTGTCAGCTTAGGGTATGCTTTTGGTATCGGTTTAGAGCAAAATCTGAAAGTGGATCAATTGTTTGTTGTCTTTACTCCCATTGTTATCATGAGCTCCATTTTCCTCGCTCTTACCCTCCGCGAGATCAAAATAATCCGTCAACAATTAGATAAATCACTTAATGAGGATAAAGAGGCAGCACCACTGATTTTAGAAATCGAAGAAGAAAATGAAGAATAAATCGGTTGGGAGTCTTTTCTAGAGAATCTCACAAGATCCTTTCTTAATCTCAGTAATTGCATCTAAAATAAAGTAAGCTAGGCAGAGAACTTTTACAGGAACTAGATCGTCTCAACTAATAATATTATTATTCTGGCCTATTCAGTATCCTTCGAATTTAGATAAGGAACTTCCTACTAAATGGAACTGGTTCCAGTTGACTTTCAAGATTTTGGGTGGAATAATAACGGAGTACGATTCATGAATTCTCAGCAGTTTTGCGGTGAACGTCGCGCATTTACTTTGATCGAATTACTGGTAGTCATCGGGATTATCGCTATTTTAGTCTCGTTATTATTACCAGCGGTCCAGAAAGTTCGCGAAGCTGCTGCGCGAACGAGCTGCGAAAATAACCTCAAACAGCTCGGTTTGGCGTTTCATAATTTTTATGATTCGAATCAATTTTTACCCCCTGGTATGATCGGCAATATAGAAAAACATGGAGTGGTACAAGATGCTTTTCATACCGGTTTTACCTATATCTTGCCGTTTTTAGAAGGGGGGAATATTCTACAATTGTATCATTTCGATCAACAATGGTTTGTGCCCATAAATTATCAAGCTGTAGAGCAACAGCTCAAAGTCTTCTACTGCGCTAGTAATCGTAGCCAAGGAACAATCGATCTAACTCCCTATATGGAACAGTGGGGGGGACTGGCTTTACCCCCTTTTGTCGGGGCCAGCGATTATGCCATGAGTAAAGGGTCAACGGCGAGCTGGAACCCCATTAGCTTAGATACCCAACCGATGCCAGGGCGCGGCATCTTTTCAGTCGATGTTTGTCTCAATCTACCCAATAGCTCCATGGTTTGGAAACCGGTATTTGCGGTAACTTTTGCTTCAGTAACCGATGGGTTATCGTCAACCTTTATGGTTGGCGAAGCAGCAGGTGGCAACCCTAAATATGTTCTTGGCGACCTCAAAGATCTCAGTAAACCGGTGATCGAACCTTTTATCAATGGCCCCGTGGTGATCGATCAATCCTGGAGTGTTGCCAGTATGGGCGATACCTATCACCCCTGGTATCCTAGTATTTTTGCGGTAACCGCTCAGATCGGTATTGCTCCCAATTTTATGGATGAACCGATGAATCGGAACCCCGGGATGCCAGCAATCTTAGGGCTTCTCAAATCAGGGAATACGAAATTGTATAACGATACGGGGGACCGGGTGGGAGGGTTTCGAAGTGTTCATCCGAATAGTTGTAATTTTTTATATGCGGATGGCAGTGTTCATCTCTTGCAACAGTCTATCGACCCCGCAACCTATCGTGCCCTCTCGACCATCGCGGGTGGGGAAACCATTGCTCCATAATTAATCGGCATGATTTGATCGGCATGATTCGATCAATAGATTAGTACATTTGATTATAGAGGTTCTTTATTCGACGATCATGAAACGATATCAATCCCATTATCAACGCCATTTTCTCGAGAGATGTCCCTGGCGATTCCGTACAGGATCAAATCTCAATTGGTGTGTATTTATTCTGGTTATAGGGCTGTTTGGTTGCGGTAAAAAATCGTATCAAAGTAAAAGCACCGAGCAATTGGAAAAGTTAGTTTCTTCCAACAATCCCAACGAACAAACCGGTGCTATTTTTGCCATTGGCCAACGCGGCCAATCGGCTCGGCAAACGATCCCATCGCTTTGCCAGTCGTTGCAATCACCCGAACCGATTGTCAGACAAAGCAGTGCTCGTGCTCTAGGTAAAATGGGAGCAGAAGCGAAAGAGGCGATTCCCGAACTGATTCACCTGGTAACCAGCGATTCTCTCTGGTTTGTCCGAAGGCAAGCAGTTATCGCCTTGAGGGAAATCGCTCCCGATGAAAAACAGGTAAAAGAAACGATTCAGAAAGCAACCAAAGACGAAAACTCCTTAGTTCGACAAGCTGCGCAAGATAGCCTCTCTCCACCCAAATAAGTTTAATTATCCTCGAACGATTTTCGTTTTCTTTTATCGTCTTCCTTTTCTACAAATCGAGACACATTTGCGAACTCGAATTAAGGAAAAGATGGGAACTTCGTTTATAAAATACGGCAAAAGACCGCTTTCAGATATCGCCCTTCTGAGGCATGGAGCATAAAGGGATGATCACTAGCAGCACCGCATATTTGAAACACCAAAGCCTCTCGACCGGCTTGCCATGCTGCCTGGCGAACCATATCGAGAAAATCGGCCTCCGAGACCAACCCGGTACATGAACAAGTGAGCAGAATTCCACCGGGTGCTACAGCTTGCATGGCGAGTCGATTCATATCTCGATATTTGCGTAGAGCTTGGTCGACCGATTCCCGGTCGCGGGTCAATTTCGCTGGGTCCAGAATGACAACATCAAAAGTTCGACCTGAAGGAGCAATATCGCGTAACCAAGTAAACAGATCGGCTTGGATATAACGAATTGTAGCTTGGTTGAGCTGCGCATTCTGTTTTGCCAAGGTTAGTACCTGCTCATCTAGATCTATCCCGGTTACCTCTTGAGCTTTCCCCAAGGTTTTAGCATAGATGCCAAATCCACCCGAGTTACAACATAGATCCAGAACAGTTTTACCCGAACAGAATTGAGACAATCGGCGGCGATTATCGCGCTGATCCAGGAAAAATCCGGTCTTGTGTTTACTCCCAGGAGCCACTCGGAATTTTAGACCATTTTCTTGAATAAGAAACGGTTCGGGGGGAGCAGGAGAACGGCAATCGAACGATTCCTGTTTGCACACATGGTCTTCCGCAAACCAGTAGAAGTTAGATTGCGGAGCTAGATCGAGAAGCACACTTTGAATGGTTTCTCGCAAGTAATACATACCCGAAGCAAAAAACTCCAGTACCCAACAGTCGGCAAAGCGATCGACTACCAACCCACTTAGGCCATCCGCTTCGGAATGAATGAGCCGATATGCATCGGTAACCCGGTTCAATTGCAAAATTTCTTGCCGTAATTGATAGGCTTGTTGAATTTTTCGCGAAAAAAATTGGCGGTCAATCGCCTCATCCTGTTTGGCAGTCAAGATGCGCAGAGCGATCCGCGAATGGGCATTATATAGGCCACGGCCTACCCATTTCCCATCACGTTCTACTACATTGACGATACAACCATTGGCAACTCGTCCCGTATTCCCGCGCGGTTTCTCCACCATCTTTTGGAATATCCAAGGATGGGACGATCGCCGTTCAATTTTTAGCTGGATTGAAGGTAATTCATTTTCAGATTCATTATTCATATCCATATTTGTAGGTTCTTTTCAACTATTTTCGAGAGCTGCGCAACTTTGAAACCCAAATTTTGCCCAAATCGTCTTCTAGAATTGTCACATTTATCATTGAATTCCGTGATTTTACGAGTGATTGCAGACGAAAGTCCGGTAAAAGGGATAAATCGAAGCTCCCGTGAACGACCATAACCAAATCATTTTGACGTTGGTCGAGTAGGCTTGGACCAGCGAGAGCGGGAACTCAAGTTGCCGATTCAACTACCCCTTGACCACCGAGCTGTCTCACTAGCACATTTCGTCCACGCACAGAATGAATTAGGTACCGTCAAGCCCAGCCACCACCCACATCTGAGATGTGACACCACCACCACCACCACCGAAAGAAGGGTTCACCGCTCATTTGTACCACAGAGATAGCGGGACATAAATCGGCTTAAACCGCCCCTCTTCTGCTTCTGTTGATCCCTTTCATTATCTATGGGATTTGCTATATTGAATGTTATTATTCTCAATAATTAAACTGAATTTTACGCTGACTCCACTAGGAATTATACATGGATCCGCTCCTTCAATGTATCTATCCAGATTGTAATGAATTATCTGTTCTTTCGACAGGAAAGTTCTGTCCTTTCTGTGGTCGGCTGTGCCGATGCTATCATGCAGATTGCCAGGCGGTACTTGATTTCAAGTCGCTTCCTGTTTGCCTTAAA
>JAKBAI010000314.1 GCA_021809185.1 Planctomycetota bacterium | reverse complement strand
TGATCGAAATATTTGATACATAAGTATAGATAAAATCAAGTATAGATAAAATCAAGTATAGATAAAATCAAGTATAGATAAAATCAAGTATAGATAAAATCAAGTATAGATAAAATCAAGTATAGATAAAATCAAGTATAGATAAAATCAAGTATAGATAAAATCAAAAGATAGAATAAACAATTTGCCAGGAAATACCAAGTCAAATTTTATCTATTTTGTTGCTTTTATCGAAATATTCCTTCGATATATTATCGATATATTTCTAGGTTAATTTCTATCTTGTTTTTTTAAGGGTTTGTGAAAAACCACGAGATTCTAGAATGGCTCATAGAATCTTTTTAAGATCTTTTTAAGATCTTTTTGCAAAGTTACAGAGAATTCATCTAAAATATTACTTTTATGTCTCAATTTAAAAATAAATATTTTGATGAAATAGTAATTAAATAATTATTAGTAATAATAATTATTTGGAGGAATAATTTTTTCTATACTGTTGATTGTATTCAGTCAAGTAATTAGATGTTACTCATCCATTTAAAGATCTTATTCTCCTATTGTATTCTATTAACCCAAAGGAGCAAGATCAATTTACCATATTTTCGAGAAAATCTGGTCGATCGCTTCAAAATCTACCTTTTTCCTATCCAAAGCTTCGTTTTGCTAGAATAAATCATCTGTAGCAAAAAGGTTATCTCTTTTAAATTCCAAAGATTGAGAGAGAATGATGAGGGGTGATTTACCAAAAATCGATTGTTTATCAATATTTGGATTTATTTGAACTCGATTTTTCATCAACGCTAACCAAATATTTGGGGATATAAAGCTGTACGGATATTAGATTGTTTCCTTTGGTAAGAATGAGAGAAGTATAAATTGGTTTAATCCGCTCGGGCTTGATTTCGTAGGCAGTTTGGTTTTGCTTTGGGATTTTCTTTTTAGTTTTTTCTTTGATTTTTCTTTGGAGTCGTTTACTTGCTTAGTACTTTAGGGAGTACTTGCGGGTAGTTTGGGCAACTCGGAAAGATCGATTTTTTTAATTGGGAGAGAACGTCGATCGGTTTCATTTGCACAGATTTAAGAATATCAAACCTTTCGCTTTTTGGATTCAATTACACTGCTCGCTGACAAATAAAATCTTCCCCCAGCACGATGAGATTCAAGATCTCCTCACTGTTTCTTCAATTTTATAATCGAGCAAAAACAACTTCAGCTCGATTACAAAGAAAGAGGCTACTCGGTATCATCGGTTTTAGGCCCTTTTTTGGATTTATTCTCTTTAGTATGTTTATGATTCGGGGTATAGTTTTGGGACGAAGATAGATACGGTTGCTGATTAATAACTTCAGATTGTATCTGGACGGCAAGCGGAGAGATAGCCTGGCGAATAATATCGCGCAAGAGATTCAAATCAGGCTCTATTTTCGTAAAGGCTTGAAATTGGAGGGCCGCTTGTTGAATAAAAAGTTCCGTTCCGAGAATGACTCGGCAACCTCGTAAGTTAGCCTCTTTGATCAACAAAGTCGATTGCGGATTGTAAACAGTATCGAAAACCACCATACCGGGACGCAAATAACTGGCATGGATAGGGCTTTCATCGACATTGGGGTGCATACCGATGGGGGTACAATTGACAACAATATCGCAATTGGAACGATGCCGCTGCGGCCAATCGACCGCTTTGCCATGAACCGATTTGGCGAGTTTATCCGCGCGGTCGAGGGTTTTACTGCTTACGATGACATAAACGCCCATTTCAGACAAAGTCTGGACCACGATTTTAGCGATACCTCCCGCACCAAGAACAAGGGCTTGGCAAACATTCCATTCGCGAACGGTGCCATCATCCATCGACGGTTTAGGGCCTTCAAAGCATTTGCGCACACCTGGATAATCGGTATTGCTTGCGGCATAACCATTTTTATGGCGAATCAGAGTATTGGCAACGCCGGTACGCTTCACCACTTCATCCGCTTCGTTGCTAATTTGCGCGGCATCTTCCTTATGTGGAATGGTAACGCTGTATCCCTCGATAGGGATCGTTAACCATTTTCGCACCGTGTGATTGAATTCTCCTCGAGGAATATGGAAAGGCAGATACATGGAATTGACGCCATAATGTTTAAATAGCTGATTATGCAATGCCGGACTCAGACTATGCCCCACGGGATCACCTGCTACTCCATAAACAGAAGTAGAACTATCGATGCGATCAATTGCATAATATTTCTTCAACTCATCAAAAGAGAAAAGTCCAGGACTGATCCCCCTTTCTTTATTGAAGGCCGCGTACATGAACGGTGCCCCGAATTTGATCGATAAAAATCGGCTCGGAATCCCCATTTCCCCCATACAATGGGCGATCGTCGGCTTTTTGGCATGGCGAACCAGTTCGATCGTTTTCAAATTATCTTCTGGGTGTTTTGCCGTGACGGCAATCTTGACGATATCGGCATCCTGCTGGCACATCTTTTCGTAGATTTCATTCAGATTATCTGGAGTCTCCTGGCAATTATGATAACTGACAATCCGTTTCACATTACCAAATCGGCGAATCGAATCGGCAATATCGGATTCGAGATCGACCCAATCGAACCCAGCAACAATTGCTTGGCGGAGGATCGTTTGCCGTTCTACTTCGGTTCCTGTCCAACGCCCCCCATCTTCCCGGCGGCGAAGAGTGCATATCCATGGGCAATTCCGAAACGGTAATAGCCGGCGAAAGTCTACCGCTTTGGCTAAAAAATCCAAGCGAAGTTCTATTAGTTTAGCACCCCGTTTTGCCGCTTCTTGTAATTCTGCTAGTACCATTTTGTGCCGTGTGCGACCGATGATGACACAAATCCTATCTAAACCCAAGGCTTCCATCTTAATTATCCTTCAATACCTATTTGTAAATTCTATTTTCTGTTAATTTTCATTATGTCTCTTTTTACAATCTCTTTTTACTCGATTTCAAATCTTATTTACGCTAGTGATTTTTATGAATTCTCGCGTATGATTGGGTCACTTGTTCTCTCCGCTTCTTTCTCTGCTACTTCTCTGCTACTAATAACTCGCTCGACAATTTATTTTAGATGGAATAGATGTCAGGTTAGCTGATGTAAACATGCGACCAGTTGCTCAACTTCTGAGGTGGTATTGTAATGCAGCGCACCAACGCGAACCATCCCTTCTGGTTCTAGACCGAGTGCTTCGGTCAATGGCAACGCATAATAGTTGCCGTGCCAACAAAAAATACCGTTTTCACCGAGATATTTTGCAATCTTCGTTGGGGAGTGCGAAGCATGGGTAAACGAAAACGTTGGCACCCGATCGCCAACCGCTCCGGGATCGGTAATCCCCCAGATTTTCACCGCAGGGATTTTACTCAACTCTTGCAGAAAAGCGATCGACAATCGGCGTTCTTCTTGTTCTATCGCCTGAAAGGCTAGGAGAAAATGGTCCCGTCTTTGCTCCGAGCTTTTTTTTGCGGTTCCTGGATCTTGTAACGATTTATATGGTATCTGCTCGTTTTCAATAACAGCTAAGCCGATATCGGCTAAGTAATCCAGAGCAGCGCCAACACCCGCAATAGCCGCAAAATTCTGAGTTCCGGTCATCCAGCGATCGGGACTCGTTTCCGGTGCAGGGCGAACTTTGTATGGCTTGAGAGATTCTAACCATTCACTCTTACCCCAAAGAATCCCGACATGAGGGCCAAAGAATTTATAAGCACTGCAAACAAAAAAGTCGCAATCCCAATCCTGAACATCTACCGATAAATGAGGGGTGTGGTGAACCCCATCGATAAAAGCCAATGCCCCAACATCATGAGCGGATCGAATCATCTCTTTGATCGGATTGCGGGTACCTGTGGCATTGGATACCGCTCCAAGGGCTACTAATCTGGTCCGTGGCGACAATAGCTGATGATAATGATCTAAATCCAATGTGCATTCCGGAATCTTAATTTTTACCCGGCGGACGGTAACCCCTCGATCCTCCGCTGCTCGGACCCAAGGAGAAACATTGGCATCGTGATCGAGCTGCGTCACAACAATTTCATCCCCTTGCTGCCATTGTTGTGCTAAAGCTCGACTTAAGGCAAAGGTGATGGTGGTCATATTGGCACCAAAAACGATCTCCGTATCCTTGGGAGCATTCAGCAATTGGGCCGTACTCTTTCTCACCTCCGCGACAATCGCATCACATTCCTCACTCGTCGCAAAATAGCCACCATGATTGGCATTGTGATGCAAAAGGACTTTCGTTACTGCTTCGGCAACACTTAACGGCACTTGGCTCCCTGCCGGACCATCGAGATAGATAGCGGGTTTCCCATTGATATTTCTTTGAAATGCTGGAAACTGCGAACGGACTGAAGCAAAAGAGAAAGCCATAAATATCTTTCTGTTCGATTTTTGTAGATCTCTATATTTTGCAGATCTCTATATTTTGCAGATCTCTATATTTTGCAGATCTCTATATTTTGTAGATCTCTAGATGAATCACCAAACAGGTTTGTCAAAAAGACCAAAAGCCAATTTTCTACGTAAAATCATATTATACTAAATCGCCTTAGCTGCACAACCGCCAAGAATGGAATCACCAAAATATTTTCCCGGGGTGTTGCGATCCAGCTATTTTTCGAATATCAGATAGTACAATCTCATTTACGAAAAATTAATTCGAGAAATCTCTTCTAGATTTCTACCCAGAATAAATAGTCCAAAAATATTTTCTGTTCCATGTTGATAGAGAGATTCGTTACCAGAATATAACACGGAACAGACCAGAAAAAGCTTTTATCTTCAGATCG
>JAKBAI010000066.1 GCA_021809185.1 Planctomycetota bacterium | reverse complement strand
ATCGCGTTTGGCAGGGTATGGCAATCGGTTTATGGGACTATCACTTACTATCACTTCGTGAGGAACTTCCTAGAATTCAGAAAATCTATCGTGCACTCCGAATCCTGGTGGGATTTTGCTGAAATCCTAGCTTACTCCCAATTTGGTCCTGACTTCAATTTTAATGTTCTAATCGTAATTTATGATTTTACCAGTCGATCCTGTACTTTAATTAGGGTTTCAAAATCTCTCAAAATCATAAATAACAAAGATAGCTTATAGGGCCAGCATTCTGTTAGTATTTAGTTAGCAATCTGTCATTTAAGCTTGGATCATGATTCAATTAGAGATTAAAAATCTACGTAATCAAACTCTACAAAACAAACTATCACAATTTCTTTATGGCTCTTTATAGCTCTTTATAGCTCTTTATAGCTCTTTATGGCACTTTATGGCAAAAGAGTGGATGCTATAAGCATTTAGTAAACTTTGTTTGTAGAACATTCCGGCAGGACCAACAATCGATATTCTAATCTAATTTTGGAATTTGTTCAAGATGCAAATTCTATTTCTATTTCGTTAAAAGAGAAAAACGATGAATATTGATCGTCTAATCCTTTATTTGTTCAAGAAATCGAATAGATTGTATTCAATGGAATAATCATCACTTTATAGGGAATTCCAGAGCTGAATTGTCATAACAATAATGAAATAAAGATTTTGAGAAATCAGAAAATGGAATTGGTAAACAGATTATTCTGCATAAAATATGTTGGAAATTAAAAAAATATATTAGAGAAATCGATGGATAACCAAAAGAATACTTACCCATTGGATCGAATCCAACGTAGACGGAAAATTGTAGGAATGTCAGCGATTCTGCTGCCATTCGATTCGAGTGGGTTAATCGATTGGGCCTCTTTTCGCGGTCATGTGGAGCGGACAATTCAAGCAGGATTGATTCCTGCGGTAAATATGGATACCGGTTATGCTCATTTGTTAGATCAAAAGACGAAAACTCAAGTATTGCAAGAGACCAAGGCGATTGTTGGAGAACGCTCTTTTGTAGCTGGGGCCGGGGTAAAGGATCATCCTGGGGATCCTTTCAATAGGGATAGTTATTTACGTTCTTGTGACGAAATCGCTCAATACGATGGTATACCTGTCATTTTTCAATCGTTTGGCTTAACCCGGAGCCAAACAGAAGAAACTCCACAACAGAAACAGATACATATTGTGAATTGTTATCAAGAAATAGCCAGAGGGTGTTCAAAATTTTTGGCATTTGAATTATCAACGGCATTCGCAGCATTTGGCAATATATACGATCTAGAAACCTATCGAGAATTGATACAAATTAAAGCTTGTGTTGGTGCCAAACACTCTTCGCTCCATCGTCAGAAGGAATGGGATCGATTAGCGATACGCGATCTTATTCGCCCCGATTTTATGGTGTTGACCGGGAATGATCTGGCGATTGATATGGTGATGTATGGCAGCGATTATCTGTTGGGGCTGAGTACCTTCGCTCCCGATTATTTTGCTTTGCGTGATCGCTATTGGCTGGAAGAGGATCCACGATTCTTCGAACTAAACGATATTTTACAGTACTTAGGGTGTTTTGCTTTTCGGGCACCCGTTCCCGGCTATAAACATAGTGCCGCGCAATTCCTAAAATTGCGACAATTTCTGCAAACAGATCAAACACACCCACTAAGCCCAACGAGACCAGAAAGCGACTATCCTATTTTGCAAGATATTTTAGACCAACTAGAAAAATATGGATGTAGTCTGAATAAATAAAGAGTGACTCATCACTTTCAATAACATATTCATTCATTATATGATATTCATTACCAGGAAAATCCCTTATGAACTTTCGCCGATTATCTGCTTATAAAACTCCAAGTGAATTCCAGGAGCAGCAAAAAAATCTCCAGATCGAAATCCCGATCCACGTCGAGCAGCTCGAAGCACAAAAGGCTCTTTTGAGCAAACCGTTGCCATTAAGGGAGAGAACGATAAAGGAAAGAACGATTGGAAACCGGTTTGCGGTTTTACCGATGGAAGGTTGGGATGGCACAACCGATGGGAGACCAACCGAACTAACGAAAGCACGTTGGCGTCATTTTGGACAATCCACAGCAAAATTAATCTGGGGTGGAGAAGCGGTAGCGGTGCGTCCAGATGGGCGTGCCAATCCGAACCAACTTATGATCAGCCCCGATACCATGACCGACTTAGAAGAATTGAAACAAATTCTTTCGAAAGCTCATGAGGAAGCCTGTGGTCAAACCGATGATCTATATATCGGTTTACAGCTAACTCATTCGGGTCGATTTGCTCGTCCTTATAATAAAAATAAACTAGAATCAAAAATTCTCTATAACCATCCGCTCTTAGACAATAAATTTCAACTAGGCGAACATCATCCGATCTTGAGTGATTCAGAAATTGACGATTTGATTGGGGACTTTATAATTGCCGCTAAACGAGCTGCGGAATTAGGATTTGACTTTGTCGATATTAAACACTGCCACGGTTATCTAGGGCATGAGTTCCTTTCTGCGGTAGATAGACCTGGGAAATATGGCGGTTCACTAGAAAATCGGATGCGCTTTTTGAGTAGTATTGTCGCAGGGATTCGCAGCGAAGCACCGCAGCTCGATGTTGGGGTTCGTCTAAGTTCCGCTGATCTATTACCCTTCGTTAAAGGGGAAAATAATCTAGGGGAAATGGCTACGTGGCCGCCACAAACACCAAATTCAGAATCGCTAAAAGGGGGTATTTCCAGTAACCTCGAGAAGCAAGAACAAACCGAATATCGTTACGCATTCGGAGGGAACAATCACGGATCAGGGTTTGATTTAAGCGAACCGATCGCTTTTTTGCAAGCCTGTGTTAAACTCGGAATCTCGTTGGTCTGTTTATCGCTGGGTTGCCCGTATTACAATCCTCATTTAACACGCCCTGCGATGTTCCCCCCATCGGATGGTTATTTACCCCCCGAAGATCCTTTGGTTGGAGTAGCCAGACATATTAACATCGCCAAGAGCTTAAAACAGATGGTCCCATCTTTATTGATGGTCGGCTCTGGATATTCGTATCTGCAAGAATGGTTGCCACAGGTTGCAGCAAGTGTGTTGCAGCTCGGCTGGATCGATTCGGTGGGTCTGGGGAGAATGATGTTGTCCTATCCTCAGTTCCCTTCCGATTTTCTTGCAGGTAGAGAACTCCAGCGAAAAAAAATCTGTCGGACTTTCAGTGACTGCACCACGGCACCAAGAAACGGAATGGTTTCTGGATGCTATCCGCTAGATCCCGAGTATAAAAATCGACCTGAAATGATCGAACTAGCAAAAATCAAGTCAAAAAAATAGTTCGATTTCGACATGGAGAAAATTAATCTCCGGAACTGAAATTCAAAAATATTAGTATCGGGAGCAATCAACTATTTAGATAAGCCCATCCCCTCTAGTATTTCTCTGAGTCCGCTGTAGCTAAAATCTACACACTTCCGCCCTGCTTACCGACTCTTACACAACCGCGACCAATTTCTGATTTCTCTATGATCTCTGTAGATAAAAATGTATTCATTCTGTATAATAATTTGAGATAATTCTAAAAATTAAATTGGAATACTCGATCGAGATACGAATTGGAATATGACAATAACTCCTCGAACAGAAGTTCAATCTGGTGGCCAGCACCAATCTCTTAATCAAGAAGAGATTAAGGAAACTATTGCACATACCCCTTTGACTTCTAATCTCGATCCTCGATTTGCTCCCCCCGAAAACATAGGTGAAATAGGGATTCTAGGGCCGTTTCGGATTCTGCGTGAATTAGGACATGGTGGAATGGGGGCGGTATACGAGGCTATTGATACAAGGCTAGATCGCCCTATTGCACTAAAAGTAATGTTGAGCGAATACGCAAGTAAAGCGATTGCCAAGGAACGATTTCTGCGTGAAGCTCGAACAGCAGCCAAAATCTCGCATGAAAATATTGTCCCTATCTTTGAAGCCGATGAAGTTGGTGGCACGCCCTATATTGTTATGAAATTGCTTCAAGGCATGCCGCTGAATCAATATCTGAAAGAACACGAATCGATCCCGGTTTCGAAAGTCGTTCAACTAGCAATTCAAATCGCAACCGGCTTATCCGCAGCCCATCAGATAGGGTTGGTCCATCGCGATATTAAACCTGCTAATCTATGGCTGGAATCGCCTGGAGATCGAATTATCCTTCTTGATTTTGGACTAACTAAACCGCTCGATACAAATATCGAATTAACCAATAGCGGAGTAATCCTGGGCACCCCCGCTTACATGAGTCCTGAACAGGCACGTGGCGAAACGATCGATCAGCGTAGCGATTTATTTAGTTTGGGCATTATCTTATATCGATTAGTCGCAGGTAAACTCCCCTTTCATGGTTCCACTACCCTAGCACTATTTGCTGCCCTAGACTCAGCAGAACCTGTTCCGGTTCAATCCCTGAATCCCTCCGTGCCAGATTCATTAGCTCAAATCATTCATAGGCTACTCAACAAAAATCCGAAAGATCGAATCCCCAGCGCGATCGAATTAATAAAGCAATTAACTCTGATTACCTACAACCCTCCTGATTTGGCGGCCAGCGGTAATATCGGAACAATGGCTCGCCAAAATAATCCGGGGATTAGACCTGCTAGTTACCCAGTCTCAAAATCTACAGAAACAAAATCGCTTTTGAATTTTGATTTCGATTCTACTGACAACTCAACTCAGGATTCGTCAAACCAGCGAAATTCTTCCGAAAATATAACGATTAGATCCTCTATAGTGACCACGAAGAAAAGGACAATTTCTCCAGCCTTTTGGTGGGGACTTCTCGGCATCGTTATTGTTGTGGGAACGATCACCTTGATCTTGAAAAAAGCCCAAAAAGGGGAACAAAGTCCTAGACCGATCGAACAACCACAATCGGTGAACAAGATCGAGAACCGATTTGACAAATCGATCGTTCTAGAAACAGAACGAGAAGTAGCAAAATATATTTTATCTCTGGGTGGAAGTATCGAGATCAATCAGGAAAGCTCGCTCATTCGTTCTGCTTCAGAATTACCGAGCAAGGATTTCTCTCTCACAACAATCGATTTTAGCGGTAATAATCGTATAGATGATTCTAAAATATCTCCGATCAAAAACTGTTCAGAACTTAGAAAGTTGATCCTCTATGATACCCCGGTAACTGATAGCGGTCTGACTTGTTTCCGGGGATCGACTCGTTTAACCTATCTCGATTTAGGCCGAACACGGATTAGTGATTTGGGACTTGAGAATTTTGCGAATTGTAAAGATCTGATTTTTATTTCTCTGAACGGTACAAAAATTACGAGTGCAGGACTTGCGAACTTTGCGAATTGCCAGAAAATCGAATTTCTAGGTTTGACCGGAACTGAAGTAACGGATGATGGACTGAATCACTTTAAAGATTGCGTTTTTCTTAAGAATCTCGGCCTAAATGGAACCCTCATTACAGATAAAGGTTTAAAGAATTTTCACAATTGCCAGCAAATATACTCATTGGATCTCAGTAAAACAGCAATTACCGATAGCGGCGTTGAGAACTTTAAAAATTTTACTGAATTAACCTATCTTGATTTGAGCGGCACACAGATTAGTTCGAAAAGCTTAGCACAATTAAACCAGTGCCAGAAAATTACCTTTCTCAGTTTGGCTGGTACAAAAATAAGCGATGCCAGTTTTAACGAATTTCAGTTACCGAAAGGCCTAACCCGCCTTCAGCTAGATGATACCTCAATTACCGACTTAACACTACAAAAATGCCAAGGATTACCTAGCTTACTGCAATTAGGCATCACCGGAACCAAAGTATCTGAGTCAGCTGTTCGCCAGTTCCATATCGCAAAACCGAACTGCACGATCGAGTATAATGGCGGGACATTAAAAGGGAAATAAGTGCTACTCGATTTTTAATTGGAGGAACTCGAATACTTCTTTTCGATAACGATCGCTGGTCTTGGAAGTTCATAGCCGTTTCTCAATCGAGTAAAGATTGCCAATCCCTTTTATTTCTGCATCTATCTGTAAAAAACAATTGTTAATTTATTATTACCCTCTTTCTTATCCTTGATTAAAGCTTAATCTAGGGACGAGAAAAATAATAAATCGGCAACGAAACAAAAAAGTCTAATATTTTCAAACCAGGACAATTGCGAATGATTAAAGAAATAGATGCTCAAACTCTGGAATTGCTAATCCAGAAAGCCAAAGAAGCTAGTAAAAATGCGTATTCTCCCTATAGTCAATTTCGAGTTGGTGCCGCTCTTCTTACTCTGGATGGGAAAACATTTTTGGGGTGCAATGTTGAAAATGCTTCGTATGGTTTAACGATCTGTGCTGAACGGAATGCCATATTTCAGATGATTGTCCAACAATCAACTAGGGATCTTCATGCCCTTGTCGTCTATACTCCGACCATGAAACCTTCGTCTCCCTGTGGTGCCTGCCGGCAAGTGATTAGAGAATTCTCAGCAGAGGTGCGGATTATTTGTGTTTGTGACGGTAAAGAAATTCTTGTAAAATCAATTGCAGATTTACTACCAGATCCTTTTGACCTCGATAATGAATTTTAGCTACTTATTTTAGAATAGTGTTTTCTGTTTTTTTGAGCTTCGAAAAGGTCTCTGAAATAGAGATAATCTGTTTCAGCTTTCACTCAATCAAAAGTAAAAATGAAGGGCACAAACGGATCTTATTTGTAAAGGAAGAATGACGATCTTATCTTCTCAAAACTTCAAAGATCCTGGCGAACAAATAAATAAAGGGGGTTATAAAGTTTGGAGGAATTCTAGAGTAGAAATTATCTCTTGATAACATTGGGGCCGGATCCTGCGGTTTTTTCATAATATCCTCCCCCAGCTTTTTCATACTTGGTAAAGCCAAGCTTATCCAGATTTTTATTGCTTAACTGCGAGCTGGTAAAGCGTGTCACTCCATTAGGCAGCCCGATAATTCGTTTAATCGGTTTGCCATTTTCTGGATGAACGGATAGAGGTTGATCGTTCATCCCTTGCATAATCTCAAAAATCTCTCCTTCGCTACCATCAGCTTCGATTACCTGATACAAATATAATGGCATTGAAAATTCTCCTCAGGGTTGAAACTCGGATTTTAGGACATCTGGTGCTCAGTAGGCATTTAGTGGGCAAATAGAAAATCACTTAAAATAATTTTGCCAATATCTCTTATTTCGTCCCATGGTATTGTTCTTTGATTTTAGGGAATAAATAATCGCGGAAAGCAGAATTCAGATCGTATCGAGGGGCATGGCCCCAGTCGTTTCTAGCAGCAGAATCGTCCACATCTTCGGGCCAGGAATCAATAATTCGCTGGCGTTTCTCATCAATTTTGGTGCCGATTTGGGCTAGTGGGAACTCCTCGAAAATCAACTTCTTCATCTGTTCTACGGAAGGAGCAAAAGCTCCAACATTATAAACAACTCGCGACAAATCCTTTCTTGGTACGGACGCGAGCTGAAGCAGCGAATCGATAGCATCCGGCATTGCCATAAAGGGGATTTTACTATTATCACGAACAAAACAGTCATACGATTTGCCCATTGCTGCGGCATGGATCATTTCCGGGGCATAATCGGATGTTCCTCCAGAAGGCAATGTTTGTGCAGAAATCAAACCAGGAAACCGGAGTCCACGAAAATCGACACGCATGGATGACTCTAAAGCAGCAAGTTGTTTATAATAATTGCAGTAATAATTACCCAGTTGTTCTCCATATAATTTATTGCATCCATACATCGTGATCGGGTGGTTATAAAGATCTTCGCACACCTTGCCAGCCCGATTTTTCTCTTGCAGATTGGCAAAGCCATAAACCGCAATGGAGGATGGGTAGAGAAAAGTTACACTCCGGCCATGCGATTCCCCTTGATGCTGAGCAAACTCCAGCATATTAAGAGTTCCTTCGACATTGACCTGATGGGCGATAATAGGAGCAAATTCCCCTCGTGTCGATAAAACAGCGGCAAGGTGAAAGATCAGATCGATTTCGTATTCGGTGAGGATTCGATCTAAAATCTGTTTGTCGAGAATCGATCCTGTATAGTGTTGGCGAACTAACCCGGCCAGATCACCAGCAATCGGCACTAGATCAAGAGTTATCATGGGACGCCCCATGAGCTGCAATTTCTGGATCAATCCGTGCCCAATTTCTCCACCAGCACCCGTAATTAAAACAACAGGTTTACGCGACATTCTCCATTACTTTCTTTTTGAAAACTTTCTTTTTGAAACAAATCAAGAATAAATTCCAAGAACCGTCCCAAGACCGAAAACATATCGTATGGCCAACTTATCGATTTTCTAGTGTAATTTATTTGCTTTTTCGCGAAATTGCTTTGCGCGATCGGAATCGTGAAAATCGCTTTCGAATAATTTAGCTAAACGGTTGAGCGATTTCAATCGTTCCTCTTTATCCTGATTGTAAACTGTTTCTACAGTGAGATATTGCCACATGGCATCCCGTTTCAACCCTTTAAGATCGTAACAATCTCCTAAGATATTGTAGGCAACCGCGCGAAGCCGATTATCCAAATTGCGATCGATGACCGTCTGAATTTCTTTGACCAAGTTCTCTATCTTTTCATCTTTTGCTTTGCAAAGAATTAGATATATTTCCAATTTTTTTCGATTTAGATCGGTTGATGGCATCCCCTTGATGAGTGTATCAATCTTGGCTTTGGCTTCGGTAAACATTTTTGACTGGAGCATCAGATCGACAATTTGCAATTCGGCTATCTGTTTCATAGCGGGTAAAATATTGTTGGTAGCAGAAAGCTGCGACCAGATTTTGATGGCATTTGCAATGTCATTATCTTTGGCTTGCATGGTGGTCAATTGCCGGGCCAGAACCCAACTTTGCCAGTTTGCAGGATATTTTCTGATAAAATCGATCATCGCCGTTTTAGCTTCGGGTTGCTGTGTTTCTGCCTTCAGTTTAGCTATAGAAAATTCCAGTCCGCGCGTTGCCATTTTGGTAACGGAAGAATTGGCCTTGAATTTCTTTTCGAACGGTTTTATGGCCTCGTAAGCCCCTTTGAAATCCCCCCGATCTTCCGACGCAAAGATCGGATTCAGCTCCAAGCGCAGCGAGGAGGGAATTTCATAAACGAGTCGCACAATATCATCTGCTAGAACGTTTATCTCTTTACCGACATTGGGGGAAAAACGTACGCCATTGATCGATTCTTCTTTAATTTTACCAACAGTATCGATGACCTTACCATCTTTATTACGATAATAGATGCGATCATCGGCCTGGGATAACGAGACGATCCCCAAAGAGAGAAGAATAGTTAGAATAAAAATTTTAACGAATCGAGAGGTCATATAACACTTTCCTTTTCTAAAATATTTTTGGGTTATTATGATATTGGATTAGATGAATTATTATTAAAAATCACTGGGCGGCCCCAAGCAATTTGCCACCCTTTTGCAGATATTGCTTTTTCAAAATCGGATACTCATTCAGAGTATCGATCATTTTATTCTTGATCTCAGAGGTAAGATCAGGAATATTTTCTAGATCGATCAATTTTTGTGCCACTTTTCCCAAGCCATCATCTCGGCGAGATGCATATTTTTTGGGATCGAGATCGTTGTAGGCATGAGCCGAACAGCGTTGCGCTTCAAAGTACAAATTAAAATAAATAGTTCGTTTTGCCGCCGCTTGTCCATCTTTGGGAGGATAAGGGGGTAAAGGAGTGCCAAACATCTTAGCAATCGATAACCATTCACTAACCGCTTCCCGATATTTCTTTTGGTCTTCGTACCACATCGCCCGTTCTTTCCGAACCTCTATCGAGGCATAAGCGACCCCTTTGGCGCTTGGTGTCCCAATCATTTGATTCAAATTTTGCTCTGCTCGTTTATAATCTTTGGACAGACGAGCATTCCGTACAATTTGAAAATCGACCTGATATTTGAATTTTTTCTGCGCTAATTCTTGGTCTTTATCTTTGGGTTCAGGAAATTGATACGCACTGAGCTGATCGAGTAATTCCAGAGCGCGATCATATTTTTCAATTCCAGAATACCCTCGTGCCAAAAACAATTTCAATTCTTTGCTGATCGTAGGTTGCTTGGCCAGATCCCCCAAGAAATTAGCGAAACCTTCGGATAACTTATCTGCTTCATCGCCCTTGCTTTCATTTCGCAATGTCTGAATCTGACCTTGGATAGTGCCGATTAATTGCTGCAACACTGTAACAAGGTTATCTGTTCCTCCTTTCCCTTTTTGCAATAATTCCAAACGTTTTCGCGCGGCATCGATTTTATTTTCCTGAACATTACAGCGCAAGGCCATAACGAGCATTTTCCGTAAAACCTCGTCCAAGCGGCGATCTTCTGGGGTCGAACCCTCTCCCGCTTTTTCAATTCGCCCGCGGTTGGCATCGATCAAAGGATCGATGATCTGTAGTGCCGGGGTAAATTGTCTGGCTTTAAGCAACAGATAGGCGCGGCCAAGAGCTCCATTGAGGGCAAGAATTTGCGAATTTATCAACAATTGCGATCGCGATTTTTCTTCTACTTGAAGCAGGGTCGGAATTACCCCCTGCAAACTTTTGCCGATATTTTCCACAGCGGCATAATTTTTCCCTTCCAGTTCATAGAGCTGTGCCAGTTGGATTTTCACTTGAATTGCCGTAGCTGCTGCCCCTTTTTCCGTTGCATTATTCGGTAGTGGGAGCTGATCGAGGTCTTTTATTCCTTCTTGCCAAATATGCCCTTTCGATTTCAGCGTTTCGGCAAAATTTTTATAGAATAACCAGAAAAGAGAGGCCCCTTCTTCTAGGCGAACTTGAGCAATACCGTTATACGTTGGCCGGATCAGCCGATAGCTCTCGATCGCTTGTTCATACTGTTTATCTTGTTTGTACAAGTTCGCTAAACGGTAATGAGCATAATCGGCAACAGGATCTTTCGCGAAGTTTTTTTCAATAAATTGAATAAAACTTTTCATGCGCTCGCTATCGACCTGGAGCGATTTTTGCTGTTCTTCGGGAGAAAGATCCGACCGCTTGATCAGATTCATAATCTGGTTGTAGGCTTCTAGGGTCAGGCTAGCCAACGACACTGCTTGCTTTGCTGTAGGATTGTTTCGTACAAATCGCTCGGCTCGCATAAGTGCCAAATGAGGCTCATTGAGGTAATAGTAGGTAAAAGCTAGAATTCCCTCCGCTTCCGATACCTCTTTTTGTGAATCTTTATTCGTTCGCAAACTCAAGGCCCTTTCCAGAAATTCCGAAACACGAGTATACTCCTTGCGCGGATCTAGTTTACCGCTATTTTGTTTTAATCGGCTTCTGGTTACTAGAGCTTGTAAATAGGCATCTTCGAAATTGTTCAGATTATCTGGTCCGACCTCCCCTTTGTTTTTATCTCGCAGTGCATCCGTTCTCAAGATAATGCAATTCATGCGATTGGTTTCGGCAAGATCGGTGTATTCGTTGTCAAACTCGGTCAATTCCTTAAAAATCGATTCGGCTTTTTTTAATTTGGTAATACCCGTTGCGGATATAGAACCGATTTTCCCTGACTTATCCCGCTTCGACTCGCTAATGGCATCACGCTGTACCGCTCGAGCATACATATACATGATTCGTAAACCTTCGGGGGATAATCGATAACGCGGATATTGGTTCAACCACTCATTCGACAAATTGATTACTGCGGTGATTTGATTCCCTTTGAAGCTAGGATCCTTATTTTCAAAAATGTGACGGATTTTAAAACTTTTGGCTAAGCGGATCCCAGCTCGAGCATTGGCGTTCGTCTCTTTTAACAAATCCTGAAATTCTTTATCTGCAAGATCATAACTTTCCGTTAGTTGATCACATTCGGCTAACCAGGCTTTAGCAACCCACGCTTCCTCTGTATTTACCTCACGCTTACTTATCGATTCAAACAATTTCCTCGCTGCTTTTAATTGTCTGCCACGTTCTTCTATACTTTTAGGATCATCACCATTAATCGTTTCCGCGAGCTGCATCAACATATTTGCCTGGTCTATTTCCGCTCGAAATTTGATCTGCTCTAATTCTAAAACAAACTTACTCTTCTCCGCTTTTTTATTTCGGCTTAGACCTTTGATTTGACTGGTAAGCCCCTTCACGGCAGCATCAAATTCCTGAGCGGATCGAGTATAAAGGGGGCGAGCTAGAGCTATCTGGGCCTGTCTGTCGTCTTTATTATCTGCTCGACGAGCTTTGTTTAATATCTGTCTCCCCCGATAGGATGTGAGTTTCGCTTTCTCAATCAAGGCAACTGGGATTAACTGATGTTTTGGATTCGCTTTGATAAAACTATCTAACTCGGCACTTGCTGCATCCAACATCCCTTGTTTTACCTGATCATCGCTCGATGATCTAGCCAATTCCAACCGAGTTCTAGCAAATTCCAGTGGCAAAAGTATCTGCAATGCTTTATCTTGTGTCCCCTTGATTTTGTTTAGATACTCCAGCGCTAGATCGGACAATCCCTCCATTCGTAATCCTCTCACCAATTCCAGATGAGGAGGCTCCTCGGCTAAACTTATGTGCCAGATTCCCATCCATAAAATCAACCCACCGCAAACCGACAATATTATGGATCTTGATCGTTTCATCGCTCTTTCTCCAATCCAGTTCTCTTGACATTTTTCTTTTAATTTCGTGGACCTTTTAGTGCGAATCCCTTTACTCTATTGACTCTTGAATATCCTTATCTACCTATTTTCGCTATTCCTTCTTTATTCTCTATTCTTGGTTGTGAATTCTTTATTGTGTTAGGATGATTCCGCAACTCTTTCTCTATATTATAAATCACTTCCTGTATCTTCCCCTCTGATTCTTTCGCGTTGGGGCACTCTTCTTAATTTTCAATGAAGCTTGCGATCGTAGATTTTCTCTCTTCATTCATTTTATTGCGACGACGAATTTCTGGGAACGGTTCCTAAACTTTTATATTTACTTTTTGTTGTTCAAGAACCGTTTTAAAGAACGTTTCGCTAGAGCGATTGCTGCGTTTGATCTTTCTTGAACACTCCTCAATTAATTTTATTATCTAATCTCAGTCCCGAGCTAGGTTGATCATTTTCACTTTATTTTGAGGGAATTATCCAAAATATATACAATCCCCAGCTTAAATCTATTTTACCCTATCATTTTTTGAATTTTCTAAATATCTTTCAAATGCTATTTTCCTATTAAATTCTTCATGGTAAAAGAAAAACGATTGGAATAGCCTTAAAATACTGTATTAAATAATCTCCGCTATCGAGTGAGTTGGGAAGGTGATTTTGAAAATCTTGAGAACGCGATTAACAAAACTATCTTCTAACATTATCTCCTTACCATTCACCAAATCAGATAGCTCGAATTGTAGTTCTGAGGCTAAAGCACTGCCAATAGTTAATCTCCAAGCTAATTATCATCGTGAATTATTCTTTGTTCTTATCATTGTTGGAATTGGCTTACGAGCTTTTCATTATTTACGCCAACCAGCGGTCTGGTTTGACGAAGCTGCTTTGATTCTCAATATACTCCAACAATCGTTGGAAGGTTTGGCCCACTCTCTAACACACCACCAAGCTGCACCACCTTTTTTTCTCTGGCTAGAAAAATGCTGTTTGTGGATATTTGGAGAATCGACTTTATCACTTCGTTTGATCCCTTTTCTCGCCAGTGTACTGGTTTTTTTACTGTTTTGCCGAATTGCCTCAAAACTTTTGGATAAAACTTCATCTTTATGGGCAATTGCTCTCATTGCTTGTTCGGATCATCTACTTTGGCATACCTGCGAAGTTAAACCATATACTATCGATACGCTTGTCGCTACCTTGTCTATCTGGCTTTATCTCAAACTTATCGATCGTTCCTTATTTCGCCAATCGATGGTTTGGTTTTTGATCTGGCCTATAGCAATATGGTTATCTTATCCGAGTTGTTTTATCTGTTCGGGAATTCTTTTAGTTTTAGCTTGGAATATTTTGGCTCTTCGAGAAAATCGCTCCAAACGAAATATCTTCGGGCTTGGATTGGTTACGCTAGGTCTAGCAGTCTCGTTTTATTTATTGCTTACCGGTCCGATTCATGGCCAAAAAGATCTGGAACTGGATCGTTATTGGGACAAATGTTTCCCGAATTGGTCAAATATATGGACTGTTCCCCCTTGGGCCTTTCTTTCAACTTTAGAGATGTTTCGTTATCTTCATTACCCTCTAGGTGCCACATTAATCCCTTTCGCGCTGGTAGGTATTTACCGATTCTGGAGATCACAAAAACCATTAACGATCGTTTTGCTCTGCCCTTGGCTCACCGCTTTTTTTGCATCGTTGATCCGTAATTATCCTTATGGCGGGATTCGCTTACTTGTTTTTTTGACCCCCGCAGCAACCCTATTCATTGCGGAAGGAATTGCTCCCATATTTTCTTGGTGCCGCCAAAAATCGAAAGGATTTTTTATTTTGGCACTCTTTTGCCTCTGTTTTCCTTTGGGATATACCGGGTATAGACTAGTTGCAATCTGGCCGAGATATGCCTGCGATGATATTTCGAATTGGGTCTTACCTCAGTTAAAAGAAGGGGATCGAATTCTCATCAATCACTGGGAGTACGAATACTATTTTCGCGGGCAACCCTGGGAGAATTTCAACCCGCCTATCGTACCAATCTTCCCTCCGTCGAAACGAGAGCGGGTTTGGCTGGTTATTAACGCCAATAATCAGGAACGAGCTATCTTCCTACAACTCTTGAAGCCTAAATGGCAAATAATCGATGAGTTTCAAATCGACGAAGCATCAGCAACGCTGTTACAATTCACACCCGATTCCAAATAGCTTTACTTCATTGATTTACTTCGTTCATTGGAAGCGATGGAAGGGATACTTTCCTTGGAAATCAGCTCATGAGTTCTCTAATTTGTGCTGATTTGAATTATTGATTTATTGTAAAAAGTGGTGAATTGCTTGAAAATCTGAAAACTTAACTGAAACAAAAATGCTCGATTTAATGATTCGAAAATAAATATCGATTGGAGACAAAATAAGGGCGAAAATAAAAGTGGAAAATAAGGGCGAAAATAAAAAGGAAAAAAGCGAATCAGAAAAATAGATCTAGCTTACTTTTTCTTCTTTTTCCCAGAAATCTGTTGCATAGCCATTTTGAAAGGTTTTGCTTTCTTTTTATCTTCTTTGGAAATAATTTCTTTGAGCACGGGAATTGCCTCTTTCGCATCGGCTCCATACAAAGCCAAGCCCTCTGCAGAAGCAATCTTTACGTTTTTGGCGGGATCATTTTTTAGCACTTGAATTAATTTTTGAATCGTTTCTTGTTTATTCGGTGGATAGACTTTAGCAAGATTATGTGCAGAAGCAGCTCGGACTTTGTCGTCTTTGTCGTTGAGAAGATACATTAAAACAGGAATTGCAGGCTCTGCTAATGTTGCTTGCAAAGAACCTATATTCCCGATCTGATTGATGGCAGCTACTCTTTCTTTAGAAGACTTGCCAGATTTTGCTTCATCCAAAAACCGGCTCATCTGGGCTTCTTTCGATTCTGCCTGTAAATAAAGATTTGTTGTTACCCATATTAAAAATATATATACAGAATTTGTAATAATTTTTGTTGCTGTTTTTTTTGCAGATTTTTTTGCAGATTTTTTTGCTATAACCATATTTTCCCCTTTGTCATCCATTTTTCGAATTATTTTGGAATATACTATTTGAACTTTTCCATGCTCAAGAAGTTCCGAAAATTACTCTGTAATTCCAAAAATAACTTGCTATAACAGAGATCATCCCAGTTATAAAATACTGGAGAAATAAAAATCCTGCCGAATCGTAATTCAAAATACTGTAATAATACGGTAAAAAAATCTATGCAATAGTTGAAATTCAACTAAGTATACGAATTCTAAAGCAAGCTAATACCTCTTCCCCATCCGTAAAACTCTTCTTGTTGGAGTTTTGCAATCGAGAAATGAGATTCAATTTCTTATATGTGGAAAAAGTGATTCTTTTGCCAAATTGAGGACAAGGAAAATGATTAAACAGATCTTTGAAAACAGGTTTCATGACCTTTTGGTGAGACGAGCATTTATATTCTCGATCGCTACTCTATTCAACATCAACTTGGTCGCATATTCTCAAGAGAAATCTCCTGCCGATCCCAGCTACCATCCCAGCTACCATACGAAGAATTGGTACAACAATTGGCCCGAATGGCGTGGCCCATTTATGGACGGCACTGTTCCCGATTCTGGGTATCCACTCTCCTGGTCCCCCCAAAAAAATGTCCTCTGGAAGACCGCTATTCCTGGGTATGGTCATTCCTCTCCCATTGTTTGGGAAGATCGAATCTTTCTCACCTCTTGCCCGGCGACTCCCAGTCAAAAACCGAAATCGGCTCGTCCAGTTTCGAACGAGAAATTAGATCGGTTCCTATTCTGTATTGATCGGCAATCTGGAAAAATCATTTGGAAAAAATTAGTAGTTCAGGCCCCTCTCGAACCGATTCATAATCTGAATTCGTTTGCTAGTTCGACCCCAGCAACTAATGGTAAATATGTATATGTTACCTTTCTCGATAATCCTTATGTGCGGATCGCCTGTTACGATTTTTCTGGCAAACAGATTTGGCTTAAAACTCCTGGCAAATTTTTCTCCATGCACGGTTTCTGTAGTCCACCGATTCTTTACAAAGACATGGTGATTGTCAATGCCGATCAAGATGCCAAAGGGACAAATCGGGCTTATATCGTTGCTCTGGATCAAAAGACAGGCGAGGAACGTTATCGCATCGATCGGCCAAATCGTATCCGCTCGTATACCCCGCCTTTAATCGTTCGTGCAGCAGATAAGGATCAAATGGTTTTCACTGGAGCTAAGAGTGTTGCTTCTTATGATGCGAATAATGGGGATCCGATTTGGCATATTCAAGGGCCTACAGAACAATTTGTTGCCAGTATGATTTTTCATAAGAACCTCTTCTTTCTTACGGCAGGATTTCCGACCTATCATGTCATGGCAATTAAGCCGGGTGGAAAAGGGGATGTTACCAAAACCCATGTGATCTGGCATGAAGTAAGAGGGGCTGGTTATGTGCCGTCTCCTGTAGCTTGCCAAGGGAATATTTTTCTTGTTCATGATAACGGCCTGGCCACCTGCCGGGATGCAACCACGGGCAAACTCATCAAAGACGATCGACTTGGTCAACATCATACCGCTTCGCCGATCTGCGCGGATCAACGTATTTATTATCTCGACGACAAAGGGATGATGTGGGTGGTAAATGCTTCTTCAAAAGATGGGGAACTTTTAGAGGTTTTATCTAAAAATCCTCTGGAAGAAGAATGCTATGCGTCTCCTGCTTTTTGCAATCATCAAATATTTATCCGTTCGGTTTCTCATCTCTGGTGTATCCAAGACAAAAATCCGGATAAAAATCCAGAAAAAAAGACATCGATACGTCGATAAATTAAGGGTTAATTATTAAGGGTTAATTATTTAGAAGTAAATAAGTTAACCCTTAATTTTTTCGTGATAAAAACCGGTCTTAACAAACACTCGCACTTAGTCTTTTATTTTTGTTTTGGGTTTCGAGTTCTTCTCTTTGTTATTGATCTTGGATTTTTGACCCGATTTGCTTTTTTCTGGTGGCATAAATACATTTTCGATCTCCAGCGGGAATTGGAACGAATCGGCTACTCGTGTCATATAATTACACCAGGATATATACCAAATGACATCCAAAGTTCGTTCCTTGCCCAACACCGCCATGAGTTTTTTAATCTCTGCAGAAGTAATCATTTCTGGTGCTTTGGCCATATGCTGCGCAAAATGGAAACTCAGCTGTTCCGCTTCTGTTAATGGAGACCAATCGTTACTGGCAAGAAGAGAGGTTCGTTGTGCAATCTCTTTAGAGGAAAAGCCCGCGACCGCGAGCGACATTTCACTATGCCCCATTCAGTAAAAACACTGATTCGATTGAGTAATTAACCAGAACATCGAATTGTTGAATAACGAATTCATTTTTGCTTCCGAATGGAAAGTATCCATACAAGCGAACCAGGTATGCGTCAGCATGGGTTGATAGCCCATACTTACTCTACTCCAATTAATTCGCACGGTTCGTTTTTTTACTTCAGGGGGTAACCGATCTAAAGTTTCTGGAGGGGGCATCGGGATCCGAATCTTCTTTAACTTCTGATTCGCTATTTTTTTTTGCAAATCTTCAAAAGGATTTTCTAATGGGGTTAACGGATTAACAGATTGCACCGTTACAGGGGAAACCAATTTAGCCCATGACTCTCGACTTTTGGCAACCGATGGTTTTGAAAAATCCCAGGAAGAGGGGATAGCAGGTACCGGTTCATAGGACGAAAGTTTTAATTGAAGGCCAAAAAAAATGCGATTCTGAAAATTGGCAAAAGCAACCGTATGGACAATCGCCACCATCTTTTCCGCCCCGAAATCGCGAATCAATTCGGCTACTTCCTCATCCGTAATTTTAAATCCTTCTCGAGATAATTTCTTGGCAAAGGCAAATGCCTTTTGTTCGGGTGTCGTGAATGAAGACAAATTATGAGCCAATCTATTTATTTCTAGCGGAGAAACCCCTGCATTCTTCAAATCGAATTCGGCATAGGCTTTCGCGTAATCACAATGATTGGCATTGGCTACCATCCATCGGAGTTGCGCTGCGAATTTTTTCCCTAGGGGATTTTCCTCTCGATGGAGGGTATCTAACTCTAACATCCCAGCAACCGTTTTTGGTAACGATTCCGCAAGCATTCTGGCCCAAGAGGGTAATGCCGGTTCTTTTCTGGGTAATCGTTGCCAAACATTCTCATCTGTCATTTGCGGAAATAATGTTTTTTGTTTACTTGGAACCTCGCGCGGCATTGGACCAATCTCCTCTTTTTGATCTTCATTCCTTACCAAAAACAACAAATGATGAATCATTAAATTCTTAAAACTTGAACAGATCGATCCTCTCTGCTTCAAAAATGTTTTTTCTCCACTTTCATTTATCCGATTGTCATTTACAGAAGAAAAGGTTTGTGATTCCTCAACCGGATTGGGAGCATCAGCTCTAATATCCGAATGCCAGACGAAAACAAGGATTAAATTGCTAATGATATAACCAATATGCGACATTTTCTTTCCTACAGGTTTTCCTGTTTTCTTGACTAATTTCCTAATTATAGCAACAAAGATTAGAGAGAAACAAATCAACCGGATGAAAAACCCGGTTTTGATTCCATAATCAAGAACTCCCCAAAACGGGGAATCAATTATAGAAGTTTAATTCAAATTACGGGATTCGCAACAAAGACGTTCATTATTTCAATAAAAAATATAATAAATTTTGGGATAGGCAAACAGTTGGCTCAAACTTACGGTATAAAGGGATATTTCTGGTCTCAAAAGATACAAATAATTCTTTAGTTGAATTTAATTTTCAAGGAAGACTCCATCTTTAGACAACGATAAAAAATAGATTTGCTCCATTTTTTGATCAAGATGATCCCTTCTAATGTTGACAGAAATGTTTTTCGACTATAAATCAGTTAAAAAGTAATTGCCTTTTCAAAACGATATCAACAAAAAGGATTCCACGATGATCGAACCTGAACAAGCTCGTGCTGCTTTGTTAGAATTGCTGCATATGAAAGAACATCAGAAAGAATATCCTCCATTTATTTTTGAAATCGATAGCATAAAAAACGCAATTCCAAAAACAGTTCAGGGCACCAATATTGCTTTCAATGGTTGGCTCTGCAATCCAACGAATTCTACTTTCTATGTAACTTTCCAGTATCCCGATCAGGTTGTTTTCATTACGGGTAACTTTGAAAAGGATGAAAACCAACAATGGCGAGCTACTATCGCCAAAACTGTTCGATTACCGGGGAGACTAAAAAAGTAACTCGTCGAAAATGAGAAAGAGTCAATCTGGCATTTTCTCTTTTAGAATGCTTCTGAATCCTCCTGAATTTTTGAGAGAATTCTTTGTTACTAATCTACGGCTTGCAGAGCAGTAAACCTTTTAAATCAGGTCACCATTTCATTAGGCTATTTTGATCATTCTACTTTTGCGTTAGGACCCTTATTCCGATTTTCGTTCTTCTGATTCTGCTCCGCTTTTATTTCTTGAACTTGCTTAATTATCGATTCTGTCTTATGGTGCTCCCCCATAGCGGAATAACAATTGCCTAGATGGATCATACATCGAATCTGGTTGCTATGATCATTGCCTACAAATTTGAAATAAATATCTTTGGCTTGTTCCAATTTTGCTAGCGCATTTTCATGCTCCCCCATCTTAGAATAGTATATTCCTAGACTTTCGAGAGCAGAGGCAAAGTCGAAGTTATTTTCCCCGTGAATATGAGCGATGAGATCGATCGCATCTAGCAACAAAGGCAAGGCTTTTCCATTCTCCCCTAGTTGAAGATAACATTTCCCCAATTCGTGCAAACAGATCGCATATGCTGGATTCGATTCGCTTGAAAACTGGTGAAATAATTGTTTTGCTTCTAGTAACAACGGTAACGCCACTTCATTCAATTTCAATCGGGAATAACATCTACCCAAGTGAACCAGGCTATGAACATAGTCGATGCGTTTTCTTTCTTTTAGAAGGATACACCTCATATTTTTCGACTGCAATAACAATGGCAAAGCTTTTTCATATTCTTCCTGGCCAAAGTAAAAGTCACCGAGCTGATGCAAACAGTTTGCATACATCGCATGATTTTCTCCCGTTATTTTACGGGTGATATCCCTTGCCTGCATGTACAATGAGAGTGCTTTTTCATTTTGACCCAAGCGGTTATAACAAAATGCTAAGCCATGAAGACACGATACATAATCGAGATGATTTTTACTGTGCACCTCGCTCACAAGTGCTTCCACTTGCTGGTACAAAGGCAAAGCTTGCCCATGTTGACCGAGTCTTGAATAACAGTTCGCGGTTTTACCCAGAGTTTTGAGGTAATGAGGGTGCTTCTCCCCCAAGGTATGGTATTGGTCGTTTTTGATCTGTAGTAATAATCTCAAGGCATTTTCACACCGATCGGCAAGAAAATAACAATCCGCTAGGTGATTGATAATCGCCATATATTCAGAGTGATTTTCGATTCTCAGCTTAGAGAGAATCTCTTTCTCTTGTTCGTATAGCTCCACTGCTTGTTCGAATTGTCCGAGGTGTATATAACACTTACTCAAGTCATGGAGACTTTTGATCGAATCGGAATGGCTATTCCCTAATAACCTGATTCGAAGCTCTTTCACTTCTTTGTAAAGCGGCAACGCTTGTTTATGAAATTTTTCACCAAGCTTAGAATAACAATTGGCCAATTCGATTAAGCTATTCTGATAACAGGTAATCGCATCGATCTCGCTCGGCTCCATCTCTGAAATATCTTTATTCAGAAAATCCTTGACTTGCAAAAAGTGATAGTCTTTGATTTTTTTGAATAAAGGTAAAGCCATAGAATGCTGGTCTAGATTCGCAAATGTAGCCGCGTCTTCTTTGAGTTTATCAACATTTTCAGCGCTTAGATTATGAATGAGAATAGCGGCGACACACAACATCACCAGTCCCGTTATTCCCAACACAATCAAAATCGGATGCCATGTTTTCATCTGATTTGCTCTTCGGGGATTTATGGATCACATCAAATCACATTACTTCATTTCACATCTCTTCATTTCACATCTCTTCATTTCACATCTTAACCAGGAACAAAGTTAACTATCGGTCCGTCCCTTTGATAGCTGCTCTTACCAGAGTTCATTTTACCAAATTTGATTTACAATCATTAACGAATTGACCTCATTTTCATTATTCTCTTTATAAATCTTTTCATTATTTTGATCTTACAATTCGGATCATAAGATACCAATCACGAATATGGGGGTCATCAAATAGCTTTCATCTGATGAAGATGATCATTTCCGATCTCTGAGAATATTAATTAGGACCGTGTAAAAAAACGGTTCACAAATCGAAAAAAGCAATTGCATTAAGCGATGCTATTTTTAATCAATTTTAACCACTTTTATTTTATATATTCATGTCGGAACCGATTAGCTAGGAAACTCATAAATTCATGATTTTTTCTTAAATGAGAAATGGGACACCAAATTCGATAGCACGGCTTTAGAAACGGCCAAGAATCGGCTAAGAATCGGTAAAAGAGGAACAACAATTTTACCGGCATACCGGTTGAATATTTATTGAGTTCGTTCCTTCAAATTCTCTGAGTATCATTTCGGCAAAAAATCCCTCCTCATCATTTAGCCCGATTTGGTTGCTTCTGGATCAATCGATATCTGAAATGGCTTTGCATCATTTGCAAAATATCTGGCCATAATCTGGTCTGGGATCCAATGATAATCTGGCAATCAGGAGAAAGATGTACCGATTCGATTAAGGCCTTAGCTCACAAATAGCCGAAGTCAATCCCGGTTAAATCTAGTTGGTACAAACTTCTACACAAGTGTGCCCTA